>DATFGW010000060.1:0-5592 GCA_035249045.1 Gemmatimonadaceae bacterium
GAGCTGACGGTCGAGGGCACGTCTTCGATGCACGCGTGGCACTGCAAGACCGACAAGCTCAATGCCTACGTCGATGTCGATCCCGGCTACACCAGGGACCTCACCAAGGTCGCGCGGCCGATTGCAGCAGTGAAGGTGAACATCGTCGTCAAGACGCTGAGCTGCGGCAACTCGCAGATGGACCGCAACATGTACAGCACCCTCAGGGCCGACGAGAACCAGCTGATCAAGTACACCTTGACCGGCTACGACCTTCTCGATGGCAGCGTCTCTCCGACTGCCTTCGCCGCGAAGACCAACGGCACCCTCATGATCGCCGGCGAGACGAGGCCGATCGACATGAAGATCAGCGCCGAGCGCCAGAGCGATGGCAAGGCTGTCGCTTCCGGCGAGCAGACTCTTCTGCTCAGCGACTTCGGCATCAAGGCGCCGAGCTTCATGTTCGGCACCCTCAAAGTCGGCAATGAAGTCAAAGTGAAATTCACGCTCAAGGCAGGACCGGAGCTGCTGGCGCAGCTGGACGCGCTCAATCGCGCCGGGCAGTAAGGACAAATCGCAACCCCGCGATCCAACACCGCACAACGATTCAATAATCAGGAGCAGACCATGAAAACCACTTACACAGTCCTTGCAGCCGCGGTCGCAATGTTCGCAGTCGCGCCCCGCATGAGTGCGCAGGGAACCAAAATGACAGTCGGTGCCACGACAGCCAACCGCGTCGATACCGCTGCGCCCGCAGGTATCGCGCTACCAGATTCGACAACCATCGACACCGTCAAGAAGATTGCCGCTGTCGGCAAGAAAGAGGCGAAGAAACCGTCGGCGTTCATGGCGATGGCTCCGAAGGTGGAGATCCAGAACTACCGTCCCGAAGACAAGCGCGGCATCAACGTCTTCGAGCCACCGAAGGACGAATCGGTCGCTTACGATGGATTCAAGCTCCAGTGGGGCGCTGCGTTCACCCAGCAGTTCCAGGGTCTCGACCACAGCAACACCGCTGCCCCGCGGATGGTGACGACCGGCACGCCGCCAGTGACCACCGATGCCAACCAGCTGATTCGCATCGGCCACGGGCCCAACAACGCCACTGCCAATCTCTACCTGAACGGCCAGCTGGCGCGCGGAATCCGGGTCGCAATGACGACGTATTCGTCGGCGCGGCACCACAACGAGACCTGGGTGAAGGATGGCTATCTGCTCGTCGATGCTTCGCCGATCGACTGGAAGCCGCTCAACGACATCATGAAGTACGTGACGATTCGCGCCGGACACTTCGAGATCAACTACGGTGATGCGCACTTCCGCCGCTCGGATAACGGCAACTCGATTCGCAACGCACTCGTCGGCAACTACATCATGGATGCCTTCACTACCGAAGTCGGTGGCGAGATTTATGTTCGCCCCGGACCGTTCCTCTTCATGGGTGGCGTCACTGGTGGTGAAAGCCGCGGCATGATCACCAGCCCCGACAAGCGCTCGCCGAGCTACCTGATGAAGGTGGGCGTCGACAAGACTCTCGAGAACGGATTCCGGTTCCGTCTGACCGGCTCCGAGTACGCCACCGCCAGCTCGGTCAGCAACACTCTGTTCAGTGGTGACAGAGCGGGCTCGCGATACTATGACGTGCTCGAGAACACCAGCTCCACTGAAAGTGCACAGGCGTGGTCCGGAGCGATGCAGCCGGGTCTGAAGAACAGCATTCACTCATGGGTCATCAACCCGTTCCTCGCGTACAAGGGCGTGGAGCTGTTCGGCAACATCGAGACTGCCAAGGGTCGCGCCGCTGGTGAAAGCGCCAACCGCACCTGGAAGCAGAATGTCGGCGAAGTCGTGTACCGCTTCCTCCCTGACCAGAGAGTTTTCCTTGCCGGTCGCTACAACACCGTCAAGGGACAGCTCACCGTCGGCAGCCCTGATGTGACAGTCAATCGCGCTCAGGTCGGTGGCGGGTGGTTCCTGACCCCGAACGTGCTGACCAAGCTGGAGTTCGTGAACCAGAAGTACCTCGATTTCCCGACCACCGACATACGGAATGGCGGGAAGTTCAAGGGATTCATGGTCGAGGGTGTAGTTGCCTTCTGACCGAACGGCTGCGTGACGCCGCGCTGTCACCCGGCGCGGCGTCACCCAGCGTTTCCACGCCCGATTTACCCGAGATCCGTTTAGAATTCAGGGGAAGCCGAAGGAGGGAACGATGTACAAAGTCATCATGGCGCCGACGGAAGGATCTGACAGCGAAAAGCCTGCTGTCCTCGCGGCGGTGAGACTCGCCCAGCAGTTCGATGCGACACTCCGGCTCGTTCGAGTGGATCCCGCGCCCCTCGTGCTCCAGACCGTCCCGCGCCAGCCTGTCCTCGAGATTACCGAAGACACCCTCCGCGGGGAGCGCCGTGCGCGGCAGCGCAAGCTCGAGACGGAAGGCGCCGAATACAGGAAAGCAGGGATCCGCGTCATCACGTCGCTCGAGGACGGACCGGTAGGGCCCGTGCTTCGCGAGTACGCGGAAAAGTTCGGCGTCGACCTGATCGTCATGAGCAGTCACGCCCGTGGTGGCATCAAGCGCATCACCCTCGGCAGTGTTACCGACTATCTCATCCGCCACACCCATATCCCGGTGCTGGTGGTCAAAGAAGGAACGACCCTGCTGAAGTCCGCTCCCTCTTCATCCGTTACCCGAATCGTCGTTCCACTCGATGGGTCGGCGCTCGCGGAGCAGATCCTGCCCGACGTTGCGTCTCTCGCACTGCGAATCAACGCCACCGTGAGCCTAGTCCAGGTTCTGACGCCGACGACGTACTCGCAGGAGCGGATAATGCAGCCCGGACTCCCGTGGTGGGATGCCGATATGGCCGCGGCCGAAGAGTATCTTACCCGCGCTGCGGCACAGCTCGCCGAGGATGGCGTCGCGGTCAGCAAGGACGTCGTGCTCGGTGAGAACGTCGCTCAATCCGTCCTCGACTACGCCCAGCGCGCGCGTGCCGATCTTCTGGCGATTGCCACCAGCGGAGCCGGCGGGATGACTCGGTTCGTGTTCGGCAGCGTCGCCGACGAAGTGACGCGGAAATCGCCGACGTCGCTCCTCGTCTTCCACCCTGAAGCGCAGGCCGCGGGCAAAGAGGCTCCTGCGGCGAACAAAGCGCTGGTGGAGCTCTGATGTCCGCCGCGAAGAAGACGCGCTCACGCCCGGCTCCCTCCGGATCCACGGCGGCGAGTACGGTCGCGAAGCCACCGGCACGCCGGGGAGATGTGATGTTTCGTGATCTCGAGCGCGACGAGATCGAGCGGATTCTGATGCGCAATACCGTGGGGCGACTCGCATTTTCTTTCCACGACCGCGTTGATATCCAGCCCATCCATTACGTGTACGAGCGCGGTTGGCTCTACGGGCGTACGTCGGAAGGCGACAAGATCATGGCGCTCACCCACAATCAGTGGGTTGCCTTCGAGATCGATGAGGTGCGGGACGTCTTCGAGTGGACGAGCGTGGTTATCCACGGCAGCTTCTGGATTCTCCATCCCCGCGGAAGCGCCCACGCCGAAGAGCTGTGGGTCAAAGCGGCGGAGCTGGTGAGCAAGATCGTCCCCGGTTCACTGACCGAGACGGATCCGGTGTCGTTCCGTCAGACCCTTTTTCGGATTGCCGTCAGCGACGTGCGTGGTCGGGAGGCGAGCACCAAACCGGCGGGGCGTGTCACCCCCTGATTCCGGGGAGGGGGCTAGTCGGATTGCTGGTCGTCTGCCTCGCGGAGGGTGAACGACGCTGTCGTCCCCTCCCCGGGCTTGCTCTCGATCCAGATTCTGCCGCCGTGCGTCTCCACGATTCCCTTCGCGATTGCCAATCCCAGTCCTGCGCCCTGACGGTCGGTTCGAGAGGATTGCCAGTAGCGATCGAAGACTCGCGGCAGCTGGTCGGGCGCGATACCCTTGCCGTTGTCGACCACCGAGATGACCACGCCCTCCGCGTCGCGCCGGATCACCACCGCGATCTTGGATCCGTTCGGTGAGAACTTGATCGCGTTGCCGACGAGATTTGAGAGCGTTTGCTGGATTCGCTCGGGGTCCGCCATCACTTTCGGCAAGTCGGTCTCGATCTGCAGATCGAGATCGATCCCGCGCGCCTCGACCAATGGCCGCAGGGTCTGCAGCGATTCGAGCAAGAGCGTCGCCGGATCAACGGGGTGGGCTGCGATCGCGAGTCGACCCGCATCGAGCCGGTTTACATCGAGCAGGTCCCTGATCAGAGCGTCCATCTGATCTGCTGCCTGGCAGACCAGGTCGATTTTCTCTCGCGCGTCCGGATCCTGAGCTGCCGGCTCCTTTAGCAGCGACATGCTCAGCATTTTCACCGCCGCCACCGGATTACGCAGGTCGTGGGAGACCACACCAACCATCTCGTCGCGAGCCCGGAGGCTCGCGCGCACGGTGTCGTGAAGCCTGGCATTGTCGAGCGCGAGCGCGGTCAGACGCGCGAGATCCTCGGCGAAGGTCAGGTCTTCGGAGTCGAAGGTACCATTGGCGCGAAACAGACAGAGCGCGCCGATTAGCTGCTCACGCGCCACCAGCGGCAGGAACAACGCGGCGCGGGGATTCATCGCCCGGACAGCGGCGCGATAGCTGGGAACCCTACTCTTCTCGACCAGCGTCGCAGCCGCGTTCGGCTGAATAAGAACGGCAGCCCGCCGTTCGAGAATCTCGATCAGCGGGTGTCCCTGAGGCGGGGATCGTAAGCCGGCGTCGCTGAGCTCGTCCAGCAGTGCTTCGACTACCGCATTGACGTGTGCCGTCGCGCCGACGTGAAAGCCGTTTCCCGTCCTGTTCTCGAGGATGCACCCGTCGGCGATGGTCGGAACCGCAAGCCTGGCTACCTGTGTCAGAGTCTCCGTCGAGCCGAACGCGGCCGCCAGCTTCTCGCCCGCTTCGGCGAGAAAGCTCTCCCGCTGCTCGAAGCGCTTCCGGGCAGAGATGTCACGCAGCACCACGGCGTATATGGTGCTTCCATCGTCATGATGCACCTGCGAGATCGCCGCTTCGGCGGCGAACTCCTGACCTCCTTTCCGCAGCGCGGCGATTTCCTTCCGCTCGCCCATTCTGCGCGATTTTACCCCGGACCGGCCGAATTCCTCGACCTGGCGCGCATGATTCGCGCGGAACCGCTGCGGGATGAGTGTCTCGATGCGCTGACCGATGATCTCGTTGCGCGTGTATCCGAAGATCGCCTGGGCGCCGGCGTTGAAAAACGTGATGCGTTGCGTCGCGTCGATGCAGATGACGGCATCGGCCGCGACTTCCACAATCTCCGCCAGGATGTCGTGCGTTATGTGATCGGGCATCCTGTCCGATTATCCCCTACAAAACGTGGGAGCTTTTCCCATGTACAATCCTCTAACCCACGACAGAGGCAGCTAAGCCTGAATCGTACTTTGAGCGTGTAGGTAACCGCACCCTCATCCGCTCAACGACGATGAACAACAACAATGAGATAAAGATGCCCGCGACGCTGCTCGGCAAAAGGGGCTCGCGGCGCGACTTCCTTAGAAATACCGCAGCGACGGCGATGGCCGGCAGCGTTCTCGCCGCCTGTTCCGTCGGCGA
>DATFGW010000061.1:0-86328 GCA_035249045.1 Gemmatimonadaceae bacterium
GGCACGTACCGGAGCGCCTCGATCCGCTCCTTCCAGCTGGCCGGTTTGTCTGGACGCGGCCTTCGGCCCGAGCCCGGAACGAAGATGGGGTGACTCATCGCAAACTTTCCGGGCTCAGCCCTTTCGCATCGTCGCGGAGGATTTTTCGGTGGAAGTGTCGAGGCCCTCGGCCACCCAGCGCTCATACCCGCCGGTCATCGTCGCGACGTCCGTCATCCCGCGCGACTGCAGCAAGCTCGTGGCGATTGCTGCGCGACCCCCGCCCTGGCAGTGCAGAACCACAGGCTTCGATTTGTCGAGCTCGTCGATGCGATCCGGGAGCGCCGCCAGCGGGATGTGAATCGCGCCCGGCAGGTGACCCTTGCTCCACTCATCGGGGTTTCGCACGTCGATCACCTGTACGTCGCGCTGCGAGCGGAGCGATTGCAGCTCGCCGGGCTCGATCTGCCGCACCGTCTCGAGTGCCGAGTGCTTCGACTTCCAGTCCGCGATCAATCCGGCGCGGAAGACGCCACGCACTCTGGTGAGGCCGATCTTGCACAACTCGCCGAGGAGGTCGCGCACTGCTTCGTCGGTGTCGCGATCGGTGACAAGATAGAAGTCGGTGTTCGATGGTATCAACGCCCCACTCCAGTTGAGGAACGACTTGTTGAGTGGGATGTTGAAGCTGCCCGGAAGGTGGCCGACGGCGAATCGCGCCGCGGTCCGGGTGTCCACGATTGGCGCGTGAACGCGTAGAGCTGCCTCGAGCTCCGACAACCCGAGGAGCTTCGCGGGTTGAGCGCGCGGCTGGTTCTCTCCATCGCGGTTCACAGTTTTCATCATGGCGAAATAGCGCGGCGGTACCGGCTGGTCCTCGAGCACTCTCGCCACGAAATCCTGCTCACTCATCTCACCAAATGCCCAATTGAAAAGCTTCTCATATCCGAGCGTGGATTGCGGCATTGAGCCCAGCGCTTTTCCGCACGCCGAGCCTGCGCCGTGCCCGGGCCAGATCTGGAGGTAATCCGGGAGCGAGCGGAATCGCTGCAGCGATCGATGGAGCAGCCGCGCCGATGCGTCCATGCTTCCCTTAGCGCCGGCGGCTTTCTCCAGAAGGTCGGGTCGCCCGACATCGCCGACGAACAGGAAATCTCCGGTTAGCGCGCCGACCGGATCTTCGCCGCGATCGAGGTCCGAGACGAGAAAGCTGAGATGCTCGGGCGTATGTCCGGGCGTATGGAGCACTCGCAACCGCACGCTCCCTGCCTCGATGGCCGATCCGTCGCGCAGCGCATTCGCTGATTCCAGCGCCGACTCGCGATAACCCCACTCCGCGTCGCCCTCTCCGGAGAGATGAAGGGTGGCACCGGCTGAATCAGCAAGTGCCCTCGCTCCGGATACGAAGTCGGCGTGGACATGGGTCTCGGTGACGTGCACGATCTTCATGCGGTCGGCACCGGCGGCGCGCGTGTACTTGCCAATGTCCGCGTTCGGATCGACGATCACCGCTTCGCGGCTCTGTTCGCACCCCAGCATGTAGCTCGCCTGGGCAAGATTTTCATCGTAGAAACGTCGGAAGAGCATCAGACCTTTTGCGATCGCGGAGAAAGCGTTGCTGGACGGGGTAACAGTTGTTAGCGTCCTACTGAGCAGTTGTTCTGCGCAGGAATATACCCACAACTTCAGGGTCAACCGGAGCCTGACACGACCGAGCTGAATCGCGAAGAGCTGGTGCGCTACAGTCGCCACATCATGCTGCCCCAGGTCGGGGAAACCGGCCAGCGCCGCCTTAAATCATCGCGCGTACTGCTCGTCGGCGCGGGCGGCCTTGGCTCGCCGGTAGCGCTCTATCTCGCGGCCGCAGGTGTCGGTACCATCGGCCTTGTGGATTTCGACGCCGTCGATCTCTCGAATCTTCAGCGGCAGATTCTGCACGGCTCGGCGGCGATAGGCAGCAGCAAGCTCGACTCCGCCCGCGATCGACTCTACGACATCAATCCCAACGTCCACATCGAGTCGTATCGCACGCGCCTCACCTCGGGCAACGCTCTGGAGATCGCCCGCGGCTACGATCTGATCGTCGACGGCACCGACAACTTCGCGACGCGATATCTGGTCAACGACACGTCGGTTTTGCTCCGCATTCCGAACGTTTACGGGAGCGTCTACAGATTCGAGGGCCAGGCTTCCGTATTCGGCGCACCAGATGGTCCGTGCTACCGGTGCCTCTTTCGTGAACCACCGCCGGCCGATCTCGTCCCCAGCTGCGCCGAAGGTGGCGTCCTGGGTGTCGTGCCCGGACTCGTCGGAACGGTCCAGGCGACGGAAGCGATCAAGATGCTGCTCGGCCTCGGCGATACGCTGATTGGTCGCCTGCTGACGATCGATGTCTTGACGATGGCATTCCGGACCATCCAGCTTCGCCGCGATCCGGAGTGTCCGGCCTGCGGAACCCGCGAGATTAGGGAGCTGATGGACTACGATGAGTTCTGCGCCGGGAACGCACATGTCGGGAACCAACAAAAGGCCGGCATCGCGGAAATAGAGCCCGCACAGCTGGCCCGTCGTCTGGCGGCAGGCGACACGCCGGAGATCATCGACGTCCGTGAGCCGTACGAGTGGGAGATCAACCACATTCCCGGCGCCCGTCACGTGCCGCTCGGTCGCATCGCTGCCGAAATTCCGAGGCTCGACAAACGCCGTGAGACTGTCTTGTACTGCAAGGTCGGAATTCGGAGCATGCATGCGGCGCAGCAGCTCGCCGATGCCGGCGTGACTTCCGTTCGAAATCTTTCCGGGGGAATCCTGCGCTGGATCGACGAGGTGGATCCGACCATGCCGAGGTACTAGTTGATTCCACCGGATCCGATCGAGCGTTTCCGCTCGGTCTATGCGATGGCGGAAAAGATCGATCGCTCGATCATCCCGGAGCCCAACGCCATGGCGCTCGGCACCGTCGAGAATCGGGATCAGCCATCGGTTCGAATCGTTCTGCTCAAGGCGTTCGATGAGCGGGGATTCGTCTTCTACACCAACTACGAAGGAAGAAAGGGACGCCAGCTCCTGGCGCACCCAAGGGCCGCACTCTGCTTCTACTGGGCCCCCATCGACATCCAGGTACGCGTCGAGGGAATGGTGGCACGAGTTGCCGACAACGAGGCCGACGAGTATTTCGCGTCGCGGCAGCGGCTAAGCCAGATCGGCGCGTGGGCTTCGCGACAAAGCGAAGTCATGGACACTCCGGCTGCACTCGATCAGCGTGTCGAGCGCTACGAGAAAGAATTCGCCGGAAAGGAAGTGCCGCGACCGAAGTTCTGGTCGGGTTTTCGCGTGATTCCCGAGAGAATCGAGTTCTGGAAAGCCCGGCCCAATCGTCTTCATGAGCGACACCTGTACACGAAAGAGGGCGGCGGGTGGCGAGTCGAAACGCTTTATCCCTGAACGCGGCGGTACCACGCGAAGGTTGCTTACCGTAAAATGTTGAGATGACCAGTACCCGCATTCCTCCCGCAGCAAAAAACTCTCATTCCGCGCCGCCCGCGGCGGCGCCGGAGCCGTGGACGATTGCGGCGGCGCGCACGCTCTACAACATCGAAGGCTGGGGCATTGGCTTCTTCGACATCAACGAAGCCGGGCACGTCGTCGTCCGGCCCGATCGCGAGAAAACTGATCGCGAGCTCGATTTGTTCGAGCTCGCGAATGATCTCGAGGAGCAGGGAGTGGGACTGCCGCTGCTGCTCCGGTTCTCCGACATCCTCCGTTCCCGAATCGAATCGCTCAACGACAAGTTCATGCGGGCCCGCGAGGAGTACGGCTACGAGGGCGGATACACCACCGTCTATCCGATCAAGGTCAATCAGCAGCGCCACGTCGTGGAAGAGATCGTGGAGTTCGGGAAGCAAGCGGGAGTCGGTCTGGAGTGCGGGAGCAAGCCCGAGCTGCAGGCAGTTCTCGGACTCGCCGAGCACACCGATCATCTGATCGTCTGCAACGGCTACAAGGATGAAGAGTTCATGCGGTTGGCGCTGATGGGCCAGAAGCTGGGACATCAGGTTTTCATCGTTCTCGAGCAGCTGAGTGAGGTCGATGTTCTGCTGCAGGTGGCCGACGAGCTCGGCGTGACGCCGACCGCCGGCGTGCGTATCAAGCTCTACTCCGAGGGCTCGGGTCGCTGGGCGAAGAGTGGTGGCGAGAAGTCGAAGTTCGGCTTGAGCACTGCCCAGTTGGTCAAGCTCGTCGACAGGCTCAAGGCGCTCGATCGACTCGACATTCTCAAGCTGATTCACTTTCATCTCGGCTCGCAGATCACCGACATCCGCTACATCAAGGCGGGGCTGCAAGAGGTATCGCGCTACTACGCCGAGCTACGCGGCCTCGGCGTCGACATCACTCACGTCGATGTCGGCGGCGGGCTGGGGGTCGACTACGACGGCAGCGGCTCGACCTCCCAGGCCAGCGTGAACTACACGCTACAGGAGTACGCCGACGATGTGATCTACACCATCGCCGAGGCGTGCCGGCAACACGAGCTGCCGATGCCGCACATCATCAGCGAGTCGGGGCGCGCATTGACCGCGCACCACGCGCTTCTACTTCTTAGCGTCATCGATGTGGAGTCGCAGGCCGACAACGCTGTTCCCGAGCTGACCGAGGAGCACCACACCCTGCTCCACGAGATGGCGGCCGATTACGCGTCGCTCTCAAAACCCCGGGTATCGAGAAAGCGCGTCCGAGAGGTTTATCACGACGCGACGTTCGACAAGGAGCGCGCTCAGGAGCTGTTCAACAGCGGAGTTTTCACCATTCGTGATCGCGCCATCGCCGAGCAGATTTACGTTTCGACCATCGCCACGGTGGTGCGCATTGCGCAGAAGGATCGCGACCAATACTCCGACATCATCGACGATCTCGAAGCGACGATGGTGGATCGCTACTTCTGCAACTTCTCGCTCTTCCAGTCATTGCCCGACAGCTGGGCGATAGACCAGATCTTCCCAATCATGCCGATCCACCGTCTCGACGAGGAGCCGACGCGCCGCGGAACGATTCAGGATGTGACGTGCGATTCGGACGGGAAAATCGAGTGCTTCATTGGCGACCGCACGACGCGCAAGAGTCTGGAGCTGCATCCGTTCAACGACGGCGACCCGTACATCATCGGCATTTTTCTCACCGGCGCGTATCAGGAAATTCTTGGCGATCTGCACAACCTCTTCGGTGACACCAACGCGGTGCACATCCGGTTGTCGTCGACCAAGGGGTACGAGGTTACCGACCTGGTGCACGGCGACACGGTGACCGAAGTCCTCGACTACGTACAGTTCCGCGCCTCGGACCTCCTCGCCACCTTCCGCCGCAAGGTCGCGAACGCAACAGGCATCCAGCGCCAGGAGGCCAACATGTTCATCGCCGACTACATCGCGGGGCTCGAGGGGTACACCTATCTGGAAGGCGAGGCCGCTCGCTAACTGCTGCGGATTCTGAGACCTCGGCGCTGGCGGCGGGCACACGAGTCAAAAAGTCGGCAGTCTGGAGACTGGACAGCTCGCAGTCTCTTAGCTGTTATACTGGCGCCTGACAGCCTCGCGTTTCCTATGGACGCCAAGAGCGACAGACTGAAACGCTCCGACCTGTCCAGTCTCCAACCTGCCGACTTTTTGACTAGGGGCGCCAGTCCCGAGGGCTCCGGTCTTTACGCCGAGAACCTCTTTTCGACCTCTTTCCAGTTGACGACGTTCCACCACGCCTGGATGTAATCCGGCCTCTTGTTCTGGTACTTGAGATAGTAGGCGTGCTCCCAGACATCGAGACCGAGGATGGCTTTCTGGCCTTCCATCAGCGGGTTGTCCTGGTTCGGCGTGCTGGTGATGGAGAGCTTGCCGCCGTTGTTGACCAGCCAGGCCCAGCCGGATCCGAATCGGGTCGACGCGGCGGCGTTGAACTGCTCGCGGAACTTGGCGAAATCACCGAACGCGCTCTTGATGGCGTTACCGAGGTTGCCGCCCGGCTCGCCGCCCGCCTTGGGAGCCATGATCTGCCAGAACATGGAGTGATTCCAGTGACCGCCTCCATTGTTGCGAACCGCGGTGCGCACTGCTTCGGGCGCCTTGTTGACGTTTCGGATCAGATCGTCGAGTGACTTGCTCGCGAGCTCCGGGGCCTTCTCGATCGCGGCGTTGAGATTGTTCACGTAGGCCTGATGGTGCTTTCCGTGATGGATCTCCATCGTTTTCGCGTCTATGTGCGGCTCCAGTGCGGCGAAGTCGTAGGGCAGCGGGGGAAGTGTGAATGCCATTTTGTTCTCCTGTGAGTTCTCGCCTTCATGTCGCGCGTGGTGCCGGCTGTCAGATGTCACCCGCTCCCACCGCCGGTCGTTCGTACCGTCGCGCGCGTCTCGCTCTATAACCCGAGATCAAGCCGGGCAGAATCGAGATGAAAATCACGATCGCAACGACGATCTCGATGTGCTTGTCGACACCCGGAATATAGCTGCCGAGGAAATACCCAATGCCGAGCATTCCCCAGATCCAGAGCACCGCGCCGATGATGTTGAAAGTGATGAATTGTCGAAAGTCCATCCCCGCGACGCCGGCGATGACTGGCGCAAACGTGCGGATCACGGGCATGAATTGGGCTAGGACGATTGTCTTTCGTCCATACTTCTCGTAGAACTCGTGAGCGCGGATAGCATGCTTTTTGTTGAAGAAGAGGCTGTTCTCTCTCCTGAAAATCCGGGGGCCCGTGGCGCGACCGATCAAATATCCGACCGAATTGCCGCAGATCGCGGCTGCCGTCAGCACCGGGACGAGTGCGTATATGTTCAGATATCCGCGCGCCGCAAACAGGCCGGCGGTGACGAGCAGTGAATCGCCGGGAAGAAATACGCCGACGAGGAGACCGGTCTCCGAGAAAATGATCGCCGCAATGCCGAACAGACCTGCCCACTGGACCAGATCCGGCAGATCGGAGAGCCGGTGAAGAAGATCAGTGAGCACGTCTATCGAGTCTCGGTGAGGTAGGATGGAAGAGAGACGTTCAAGTTCAACGCCACCGCCGCGCAATGCAACTACGGGAGAGTGGATGCTCGCCTTTCCTCGGCATCGGCCGCGCGGATTTCGGCGCTCGCCTAGCAAAGCTGAGCAGGCGTTCAACGCGCTCTCTGTTGCGCTGCTGGTTCTCTTCGCTACTGGCTGGTCGTGGTCGATCGCGCGGGCGCGCGCGGCCGGCACGACGGGAGTAACGCCGGCAACGGCGAACATCGCGCGCGCACTTACGGAGGGCGATGCGCCATCGGTCGCGTATCTCACCGATGCTGCGCTCGCCGCCCTTACCAAGCCTGCCCGCGGTGAGAGTGGCAAGCTGCGCGTCCGGATCCAGCAGCCCGGCACGCCGATCACTCCGATACTCGGCGACACCCTGCCGACTGGCGCGGTCGCGACTTTTTCTTCGGGTGCGGCTTCCGAATCGACAGCGACTCTGACCGCGCCCAAGCGACCAGGGATCTGGAGCCTCGCGCTCAAGATCGGCAGCGCCATAAAGCCGCTCGCCGGGTTCAGTGTGATCACGATGCGGCCGGCGACCGAGAAGAAGGGAGGCCGCCTCGGTCTCTATTACATCGGAAACTGGCCCGCGGCTCGAAAGGGCCAGCCCGGCGTGAGCTATGATCCGCCGACGGGGTTCATCGAAGCAACCCAACAGAACCAGAATACCCAGTTATCGGATCATTTTCGCCTCAAGGATTTCTTTCCCCACGATCAGCAGAACGTCTGGCCGAAATACATCGTCGTTGACATGAAGTTGATCGACAAGGACGAGCTCGTGCTGCAGGACCTCAAGGAGCGCGGTATCAATCCGGACGGTGTGCGTGTGATGAGCGGTTTTCGCACGCCACAGTACAACGCCGGCGGCGGTGATCCGCGGGGTCGCGCCGCCCTGAGCCGCCATATGTATGGCGATGCCAATGATATCTTCATCGACAACGACGGCGACGGCCGGATGGACGACCTCAATCATGACGGGCGCGTGAATATTGCAGATGCCAAAGTTATCTGTGACGCGGTCAATCGCGTCGAGCGGGCACACCCTTCGCTGATAGGAGGGTGCGGCATATATTCCGGCACGTCCGCGCATGGGCCGTTTACCCACATCGATACGCGAGGCTATCCCGCTCGCTGGACTGGAACAGGAGACAGCTAATGGACACGACAACAACCGCTAGCCCGCCCGCGGCGGTCGAAGATCACAGGCAGACGCCCGCGAATCCAAAGCGCGATCCCGCGATGCCGGTGCGACTGGCGGACCTCGAGCCGTATGTCGGCCTGGGCTATCTCTCGAAGCTGTTCAAGCTCATGGCGGTGATTCTGCTGCTGCTGCTCGTTTCGGAGATCATCACCGGCCTCGTGACCCAAGGCACCACGTCGATCCCCACCCTGCTCGGCGAAATGAGCCGGCTGGTGGTGCTCGCCGGACTGCTGTGGGGCAGCGGCGATCTCGCGCTGCTTCTCATCGACATGGGCCACGATGTCAGGGCGACGAGAATCCTTCTCGGACGACAGGCCCTGCACCAGACGGGATCGACCGGCATTACACCTCCGTCCGGCACGCCGCGTGTGGAAGGAGGAAGCTTCGTGGAGCGTGGACCCAGATAAGCGGGGCGGGGGAAGAGGGAGACGGGAAGCGGGGCAGCCCTCCGCGCTCTACACGATCGGGCACTCGACCCGGACCTTCGACGAGCTGCTCGGTCTCCTGAAAAGGGAAGGCGTGTCGCATCTCGTCGATGTGCGCGCCTTTCCCACATCAGCGCGCTATCCGCACTTCAACAAGCAAAGCATCGAGCGGACGCTGCCCGAAAACGGTATCAGATACACCCACTTTCCCGCGCTCGGCGGCCGCCGCAGAGTGCGACGCGACTCGCACAACACTCTGTGGCGAAACGCGGGCTTTCGCGGCTACGCAGATTACATGGAAACCCGCGAGTTCGACGAAGCGCTGGACGCCCTGCTCGATCTCGCGCGACGCGAGCCCACCGCGATCATGTGCGCCGAGGCGGTTCCGTGGCGATGCCACCGGTCGCTCATTTCGGATGCAGCTGTCGCGCGAGGAACAGACGTGCAACACATCATGGATGACAAAACTCATCCGCATCGGCTCACATCGTTCGGACGCATCGACTCGGAGGGGCGCGTCCACTACGACGCCGCCGCGCAGAACGATCTGTTTGGCGCGGAAGCTCGCGGCACCGCCTGACGCGAATCACACGGCATGCTGGTTGCCATCTTGCAGGGTGTGCCCTAGGATAACGCGAGGCGAACGCGGTAAGTGCGCCAAAGCGGGGTACGTTTTCTGTCGCGTCGGGTGTAATTCACTTCTTGCGAGGATGCCATCATGCTTTGGACCATCGCGGTAATTCTGTTTATTCTCTGGATTCTTGGATTCTTCGTCGTGCACGTGGGCGGCGGACTGATCCATCTTCTGCTCGTCATCGCGGTGATCGTCGTCATCTATCGCCTCATCACCGGCCGGCCAGTAGTCTAGAATTCCCTACCGGACGCGGCGATCCCGTTGCTCCGGCGTGATGCTGCTCTCTTACATTCGGTCCGCGACGAAAGGGGAGAGCAGCATTTTGCATCCGGCACCATGACGCCCGAAAGCGAGAGAGCCGCGACGCCGGCTTCCGGTGGCAAGTCAATTCTCACCAACGTGCGTGTGGTTCTGCACGAGCCCCAGGATCCTGTCAACATCGCCGCTACGGTTCGGGCGATGAAGAACATGGGCTGCGCCGATCTCTACCTCGTCAACCCGGTGGCGTACGACCCGTGGCGGATCGAGGGAATCGCACACGACACCAGCGACATCGTCGGCAGGATCCAGAACTGTGACAGCATCGAACAGGCTCTGGATGGAGTGGTGCGCGTCGCCGGCTTCACTGCGCGACGGCGTACGGCCAAGCGCGAGGTCGTCACTCCCCGTGAGGCGAGCCGCGAGCTACTCGAGCTCGCGGCATCCGCGCCCGTCGCGATCCTCTTCGGCCGCGAGGACAAGGGACTCCCGAACGAGATTCTCGACCGCGCGCATTTGGTTGTAACGATCCCGACCACCGAACATGCATCGCTCAATCTGGCGCAGGCGGTTCTGATCGCGCTGTACGAGCTGCATCTGACGGCGGCGGACGCGACGAGAACACTTGCGCCGCCGCGCAAGGACGCGCCGCCCGCCACCTCCGACGAATACGAGAAGCTCTTCGCCGACGCCGAGCGAGGCCTGTACGCGATTGACTTCTTCAAGACGCGCTATCATGAGCACATCATGCGCAGTGTGCGCACACTTTTTTATCGCGCCGCTCCCGATTCGCGCGAGCTTGCGCTCCTGCGCGCCATTTTCATCGAAATCGTTCGGACAATCGAGCGCATCACTAAGGGTAAGGCAGGAGGTTTGCAGCAGTGAGCGCGCACTTGCGCCACACTACCTGTCCGAACATTTTTCCGCCTGTCGATCGCTTGTGAAAATCTTCACAAAGCCGACCGATTAACTCGCCTTTACTCAATACTCGCGGATGAACTTGCGAAGCAGATGGCTTGCAGTGCCGGGATTCATTTTCATCGCGGCACTTGCCACCATGCTCTCTGCATATAGCGGCGCTTCTTCATCGGAAGGGAACAGTCCCGTCCAGCCGGTCGCGTATCGACACACACTTCACGTCGATACGCTGAAGATGAACTGTCTCTACTGCCACTACACCGCCAACAAATCCTTCGACCCGGGAATGCCCGCTGTTGGCACCTGCATGGGGTGCCACACCGTCATCGCCGGATCCACCGACGGCAACAAGGCGGAGATCAAGAAGCTCGTCGGCTTCTGGAACAAGAAAGAGGGAGTGCCCTGGGTTCGCATCCACAAGCTCCCCGAGTACGTGCACTTCCCGCACATGCGTCACGTGAACGCCGGCGTCACCTGCCAGACGTGTCATGGCGAAGTCCAGAACATGAAGCAGGTCTATCAGGCGTCGTCGCTCAACATGGGCTGGTGCATCAACTGTCACATCGGCCAGTCAAACCCGCCCTTCAAGGCCCGCTATGACTGCGCCGTCTGCCACTACTGATAGAATGAGCGACGAGCGAGAGTCAGCCGGCACCGTTACGCAGATTCAGCCGAACGGAGTGAAGCGCCGCGAATTTCTGAAGGTACTCGGCGTCGGCACCGCCGCGACGACGATGGTCGGCTGTGCGTCGGAGAGAGTCGAGAAGCTCATTCCATATCTCGTCTCGCCCGACCAGACGGTGCCGGGAGTCTCCACCTACTACGCGACAACCTGTCGCGAGTGCCCGACTGGATGCGGCGTCATCGCCGAGACGCGGGACGGCCGTACCATTAAGCTCGAAGGAAACCCCGAGCATCCCGTGAACCGTGGCGCTCTCTGCGCCCGCGGTCAGGCATCGTTGCAGGGTCTGTACAATCCCGATCGCTTTCGCGGGCCGATGGCGAGGAAAAATGGCCAGCTCCAGGCGGTCACGTGGGACGAAGCGCTTCAGATCTTTGCGCAGAAGCTCGGCGAGACGAGGAGCCGCGGTGGCGCGGGCAACGCGGTGTTTATCAATCAGCACGAGAGCGGAAGCTTTCCCGGCTTTCTCGACGCGTGGCTTGCGGGGTTCGGCATGCCACCGCACATCAGTTACGACGCCGAAGCAGACCACGCTGTCATCGCCGCCAACCAGCAGGCGTACGGCGTGGCGTGGCCGCGTCTCGATTTTCGTGCGGCTCGTCTCATCGTCTCGATCGGCGCCGATTTCCTTGACAATTGGGGCGCGATGGTGCCGCAACAGCTCGATTGGGCCGATGCGCGCGCCGATCACGACAAGGCGCCGCGTCTCATTTACGTCGGCCCGCGCCGCTCCCTCACCGGACTCAACGCCGATCAGTGGATCGACTGCCGTCCCGGCAGCGAGATGGCGATCGTGCGGATGTTGCAGGGCCAGCTGCCGATCGATGCCGCGGCGCAGGCGACCGGCGTCAGCACAGCGGTTCTCGACGCATTTGCGCGCGAGTTCTCGGCTACGACCCCGAGCATGGTGCTCGCGGGGAGCGGCGGAGCCGACGGATTCGAGGTTGCTACCGCCGTCAACGCGCTCAACCAGTCTCGCGGCAATGTCGGAGTCACCATCAAACCGGCAGAGGCGTATCTCGGCTTTGACCGGGTAGCTTCCGCTGCCGAAGTCCGCGCCATCGCCGAGCGAATGAATGCCGGCGGGGTGTCGCTCCTCATGGTGCGCGGCGCGAACCCGGCATTCACGCTCCCGAAGGCGGCTGGTTTCGCCGCCGCGATGGCGAAAGTTCCGTTCAAGGTGAGCTTCTCGAGCTACCCCGACGAGACTTCAAGCATCGCTGATCTAGTGTTGCCGGATCACCATCCACTCGAGCAGTGGGGCGATGTGGAGCCGGTGCGGGGGACAATCTCGCTGCAGCAGCCGACGATGGATCCCGTGTTCGACACCCGCGCGACATCGGATGTTCTGATCGAGGTCGCCAAGAAAGATCCCGGCAGTGCCGCTCGGTATCCGATGCCGGACTATCGCAGCTGGTTGATCGGCCGGTTCGCCGGCGGTGCCGGCGGTCTTGCTGCTGCGCTCCCGCGAGGAATTTCCGCCGGAACGCTCGGACAATCGGCGACCGCTCGACCGGCTCCGGCCATACGTGCGGCCGCTCCGATCGAGCAGTCGAGCGGCAACATGTATCTGGTGCTGTATCCGCACCCCTTCATCGGAGACGGGCGCGGTGCCAACAAGCCGTGGCTGCAGGAGATCCCGGAGCCGGTCACGAAGATCTGCTGGCAGACGGTCGCCGAGATGCATCCGGCCACCGCTGACCGAATGGGTTTGGCGAACGGCGATCACGTCAGCATCCAGACGTCCGCGGGAACGCTGACGTTGCCGGTGCTCCGCTACCTGGGCACCCAGAAAGACACCGTTGCAGTAGCCACGGGGCGGGGACATACGAACGCGGGACGTTACGCAAAGTCGGGGTCCAATCCTCTGGAGATTCTCCCGTTGGGAGAGGACCGCGCCGGCGGCGTTGCTTTCGTTTCGACCAAAGCCAACGTCTCGAAGGCAGCAGGATACGCGCTCCTGGTCACCACCGAAGGGTCGGCGAGACAGTTCGGACGCGGCATCGGTCGCGCGATTGCGATCGCCGATTTGCGGGCAGGACGACCTGGTAACGATCCCGCCGTAGCGAACGCCGCGGAGGTCGCGCGGAATGGCGGCGCAGAATCTCACGCCGGCGAGCCAAGCGCTGGTGGGGAGGAGCACGGCGAAACGATGCCCGGCGATGCCGCGCATACCTTCCTGCCCGGGCTGCGCTCGCCAGTAGCGCGCGATGCGCAGGGTGAGCTTGGGAACGAGCAGTCGACGCAAAAAGGGATGTACGATCCGAAGCACTGGAGCGGCATGTCGAAGCGCCGCTGGGCGATGACGGTGGATCTCTCGCGCTGCACGGGATGCGCCGCCTGCGTCAGCGCGTGCTACGCGGAAAACAACATCCCGACTGTAGGCGCGGACTGGCAGGTGGGCACCGCAGCGCCTGATCGCACCGAATTTGGCGCCAATATCACGCGAGGCCGCGAGATGGCGTGGATCCGGATCGAGCGGTACTTCGAGGGCGGCGAGGATGGCAGCGCGGATTTCGACACGCGCTTCATCCCGATGATGTGCCAGCATTGCGGCAATGCGCCGTGCGAGCCGGTCTGTCCGGTCTATGCAACCTACCACGCACCCGATGGACTCAATGTGCAGGTCTATAATCGTTGCGTCGGCACGCGTTACTGCTCCAACAACTGTCCCTACAAGGTCCGTTACTTCAACTGGTTTGGATACGGCGAGCCGGCGCGTCCGCAGTACGCGTTCCCGGAGCCGTTGAACTGGCAGCTGAATCCGGATGTGACAGTCCGCGGCAAGGGTGTGATGGAGAAGTGCAGCTTCTGCGTGCAGCGCATTCGCGAAGCCGAGAATCGCGCGGCGCTCGAGAAGCGCGCGCTGAAACCCGATGAATTCACGACCGCGTGCGCGGCGGGATGCCCGTCACGCGCGATCGTGTTTGGTGATGTCGCCGATCAGAACTGGACCGTCAGCCAGCTTGTGAATGATGAGCGAGGCTATCACGTCTTCGAGGAGCTCAACACCTACACCGCGGTGGTGTATCTGAAGAAGGTGAACCATCCAGCCGCGCCGGCGGGAGGGGCCTGACCATGGCTACCATCGCCCGGCCCGTGACAGCGCGCGACGAGCCACGTCGCCCCAACATCCCCGCCGCGGATCTTCAGCTCCCAGCGGTACGCGATTACGAACAAGTCGATCGGGAAATAATCGGCACGCTTCGCCCAACCGTTAAGTGGGCGATCGGACTGGGCGTTGCCATTTTCTTCCTGATCATCGGCGCGTCGGCCTGGATGTATCAGATATACACCGGGCTGGGTGTTACCGGACTCAACCCGCCTATCATGTGGGCGGTGTACATCGTCACCTTCGTGTTCTGGGTCGGTATCGGACACGCAGGTACGCTGATTTCCGCGATCTTGTATCTGTTCCGGGCCGGATTCCGGACATCGATTTATCGCGCCGCGGAAGCAATGACCGTGTTCGCGGTCATGACCGCCGGTCTGTTTCCGATTCTGCACCTCGGGCGGCCGTGGAAGTTCTTCTATCTGATTCCGTATCCGAACTGGCGCTACATCTGGCCGCAGTTCAAGAGCCCGCTGGTCTGGGACGTGTTCGCGATCCTGACCTACCTGACGGTGTCCGCCACGTTCCTTTACGTCGGATTGATTCCCGACATCGCCGTGCTGCGCGATCGGGAGAATATCAGCCCGATGCGGAAGCGCATCTACACCATGCTGTCGCTCGGCTGGCGCAACACCGATCGCGAGTGGAGGCATTTCGCGCGTGCCTATCTGTTCCTGGCCGCGTTCTCGACCCCGCTCGTGCTGTCGGTGCACTCGGTGGTGTCGTTCGACTTCGCGATGGCGCTCACGCCCGGATGGCACACGACGATTTTCCCTCCGTACTTCGTCGCCGGTGCGATCTTCTCGGGAATCGGGATGGTCTTCACGATCATCATCCCGCTCCGGAAGTGGTTCGGACTGAAGCATTACGTCACCATCAATCACCTCGATGCAGCAGCCAAGCTGGCGCTCTTCACGTCACTGTGCGTCGGCTGCGCTTACATGAACGAGTGGTTCGTGGCGTGGTTCAGCGGGAACGAGGCGGAAAAGGCGTTCTTCGCCAATCGCATTTGGGGTCAGTGGTGGTGGGCGTCGGCGATTCTGTACACATGCAACATGGTGCTCCCACTGTCGCTGTTCGTCCAGAAGCTGCGGCGCAGTACGGCGTGGCTGTTCATCTTGTCGTTCACGATCAACATCGGGATGTGGTTCGAGCGCTTCGTAATCATCGTACCGTCGCTCTCGCACGAATTCGAGCCGTGGCAGTGGACCAGCTACCGCGCGACTTGGGTGGAGTACGCCGTTCTCGCGGGCAGCTTCGGCTGGTTCTCGATGTGGTTCCTGCTGTTCATCAAGCAGCTACCGGTGATTGCGATCACCGAGATCAAGGAGATCGTGCCACCGCGGCTCAAGCTGCGCCACCCGCACGGCATCACGCCGTCCGGTGAGCACTTCGATTTCGAGGCGGACACGCCGGGAGAGCACGACTGATGCGCGGCGTGCTTGGGGCCTTCAGGGAGCTCGACGCAGCGGTCGGTGCAATCGACGCGCTCAAAAAGACGCGGTTCGGGGACATCCACGTTTTCACGCCGACGCCGCGCCACGAGCTGGAGCATGCCCTGGAGCGCGGACCCAGCCCCGTTCGGAAGTTTACCCTCGTTGGCGGTTTGGCCGGCGTGACGTTCGGGTACTGGATCGCGATCTGGTGCTCGGACTACTGGCCGCTGGTCGTCGGCGGAAAACCGATCGCTTCGTGGGTACCCTACACGGTTTTCGGGTTCGAGGTGATGGTGCTGATCGGCGCGCTCTCGACGGTAGCCGGACTCTTCATCTATGCCGGAATTCCGAGACTGACGATGATGGTGGGATACGATCCCCGCTTCAGTCACGGTGAATACGGCGTCTGGGTCGAATGTCCAGCCGACAAGGCGCCGGCTGCCGAGGATCTCCTGCGCGAGCACGGAGCAGTGGAGGTACGTCGTGAGCGCTAGGCTGCGCACTCTCGCTCTCGCCCTCCCGTTGCTGCTCACGGCGTGCGAATGGTTCACCGACTTCAAGCGCCAGCCTTCGATCACGACCTGGGAGCCGGTCAGGGATACGCTCGCTCCATCGAGGGCGAATCCCCAGATGTCGGTGCCGACCGGTGGAACCGCGGTCGCCGGATTTCAGGTTTCGTACGGAGCATTCCCCGCAACCATCGACTCGATGGCGTCGCTGCGCAATCCGACGCCGCCGACGGACTCTTCGCTCGCCAATGGCAGAAAATATTTCCAGATCAATTGCGCCGTCTGTCATGGAGATCGCGCGATGGGTGACGGACCGGCAACCAAGTTCGGAATGCCCGGCATCAACCTGACGATGGACATCACCAAGGGGCGAACCGACGGCTACATCTTCGGAATGATTCGAAACGGTCGCGGCCTGATGCCGCCCTACAACCGCATCGAAGAGATGGACCGGTGGGATGTGGTGAACTACGTACGCGCGCTCCAGGGCGTGAACGGCAAAACCGTCCCGATTGGCCCTCTCGCGGCGCCGGGAGTCACCGGCGACAAGGTACCAGGCGCCACGGAGATGGGACCGACGCGGCCGGCGCCCTACTTCAATCCGCGCGGCGAGCTTACCGGCGCCGCCCCGACCACTCCAGCAAGTCCGACGGCAGCGCCATCACTCGCACCGGCGGCGCCTTCCACTGACACCCCGGCGCGCAGCCGACCAGATTCGCCGCGCGCCAGAACCGATAGCCTTCGCTCGGGGACGTTGAGATGAGCGCGCACGAGCCACATCCCCTGAGCCGCGAAGAGGTTCTGGTTGGAATAGACCGTCCGATTCCGCCGCTGCTGAGGACGATCGCCATCGTGCTCGCCGTGATCGGTCTCATCGTGTTCATCATCGGCTTGTTCATCAATCCGGACCGTGTCTGGCAGGCGCTTCTGGTGAACTGGCTTTACTTCGCGTCGATTTCGTCGGCCGGAGCCATGTTCGTCGCGGTGCAACGGATCACCACCGCCCGATGGTCCAGGCCAGTGATCCGATTCCTGGAGGGATACGCCGCGTTTCTTCCGGTGGCCATGGTGCTGCTGCTGCTGATCATCTTCCTCGGAAGGCACCACATTTTCTGGTGGTCGAACACTCCGTCGGAGATTCCGGAGAAGCGAATCTGGCTGGCGCCGGCGTTTTTCCTGAGTCGGGTAACGATCGTTTTTCTGCTGATCACGGTACTGAGCTGCTGGTTCACCTATTTGTCGGTCCGACTCGACGTCGGAATCCTGCCTGAGGGCGGCGCAAAATGGGCCCGCGGCTTACGCGAGAGGATGCGTCGCGGGTTCCGCGACGAGCGACGTGAGCTGCATTCGACGCACTCGATTCAGGGCCGGATCGCGGTATTCCTCGCCTTCGCGTTCGCCTTCGGCTGGATCCTTTTGTCGTGGGATCTATCGATGTCGATGGATCCACACTTCCAGAGCACCATGTACGGTTGGTGGTTTTTCATGGGAGCGTGGGTAGGCGCGATCGCCAGCTGGACTCTGATCGTGATGGCGTGGCGACGCTATCTCGGACGCTATGACTTGATTCAGGACAAGCATTTCCACGACCTCGGCAAGCTTTGCTTCGCCTTCACCGCGTTCTGGGGCTACCTCACCTTCGGTCAGTATCTCGTCATTTGGTACGGGAACATGGGTGAAGAAACGCACTGGATGCGGCTCAGGCTGATCGAGGGCTGGCTCGTGCCGACGCTGATCGGTGTTACACTCATGTTCGTGCTGCCCTTCTTTGGGCTGCTCTCGCGCGCAGCGAAAGTGTACCTCCCGACCATGCTGCTGTTCGCTGCTTCCACTGTCGTCGGCCTCTGGATTCATCGTTATATCGAGATCTACCCGTCGATTTACGGCGCGGTCGCGCACATTCCGCTCGGGATCTGGGAGCTGGGTGTTACGGCCGGAATGCTTGGGCTGTGGGGATTCTGCTACCTCGCGTTCATGGACGCGTTTCCGCGGATGCGCATACTGTTGATGACTTCGCCCTATCGGGACGAGGTGCAGGTGCCCGTGAATCCGCACACGATGGAGCCGTTGCCCGCTCACGAATAGGCATCGCGGTGTTGCCGCCGTAACAGGTCGACACTTACGGATCGTCGCGGGTTCAGGGACGGCGGGTTGTGGGTTGTGGGTGGCACGGCTGCCGGTTGCCGGAGAACTCCGTCGCTGACTTGTGGGTCGCCGTCTACGGTAAAATCCGATTGCAGCTCCCCTAATCCGGCCAGACACGTCGGCAACGCAGTTTACCGGCAACCAGCAACGGTGCTACCGGCAACTCGCAACGCGTTATGGCAGAATGCGAGTAGTGCCCATAATGAATTGCCTCTTATATTTCGGGCTGCGGGGCGTTAGCTCAGCTGGGAGAGCGCCTGGTTTGCAACCAGGAGGTCGCAGGTTCGATCCCTGTACGCTCCATTCAAAAAAGCCGGCTCGAATGGGAGCCGGCTTTTTTTCCTTTGCGGTGTAGTCGCCGTCTAAAAAATTGGAAGGTCGTCGAAGCTCACCAGGGCTCCACCTTCGCCTTGAAGCGGTGCGTGATCGAGCGCGCTCTCCGCGCGGTGCACCAGCTCGGCGACGTTGACGTTCGCCTCCGCGAGATCGGTCACTGCCGAGAATCCGGCACGCAGCCGGACCTGGCCGGCAATCGTTTTGTTCTCCGTCGCACGATCCAGCTCTCGCTGCAGCCGGGCCACCAGCAACCGCGCTCCCTCGGCGTCGGTGTCGGGCGCGAGGATGGCCAGTCTCGATTCACCTACGAGGCCAACGACGTCTGACTGCCGGCTCTGCTCGCGGAATACGTGAGCTACGTCCGCAAACCCGGTTGGGCTCTCCTTCCACAACATGCTCGAGCCAATTTCGCGGTCATGCACCTGCGGCGCGAACGCCACGCACGCGAATGGCTCATGTCTGCGCAAAGCCCGCGCGCCGAGCTTGCCGGCGAGCTGGCGCAGGCCGAACGTCGTGTAGAGTCCCGTCGTCGAATCAACGAAATCCTGCGCGCGCGCGTGCGCAAGCTCGGTGCGGGCGCGGAGGAAAGTCTGGAGCTTGACGAAGACGGGCTCGAGATCGACCGGGTGGTTGCAATATTCCCAGGCTCCGGCGGCGAATGCGGCGAGGCGAGCACGCGGATTCGCGGGGGTTGGAGAAGTGATGATCACTGGTACGGAGTGATCGAACTGCGAGCCGTCGCGGATTCGCCGGCAGATCTCCACGGCGCTGATGTCGATCAGCGATTCGTCGACTACGAGCAGATCGTGATTCGAGAGTCGCGCGAGCTCGAGGGTCTGTGCGCCAGAGCGGGTGTGGGCGGAAACGTAACCGTGTTGCTGAAACACGCTTTCCAGGGCCCTGCTCATCCAGTCATCGCTGCACGCGATCAACGCGAGCGGGGGGCGTTCAACGGACACTTGCATCCAGCCTCCTCTTCGGTAGCTCGACTGGCTTGGCGCATATCGCGCTTTAGCCCGTAGCTTTGCGTCGCCACCTTTCGGTGGGTTTGCCGGTTTTCGGAGGTGCCGACTCGCATGCGCCCCGGAGGTAGCGTGCGAGAGAGCAGGGTCTATTCTGCAGACGACCGAGTGTTAGCCGGGTTACGCTTAGCGCCGCCCGGATCCCGGAGCGGCGGCAGGGGCGAATCTCTAAGTTGTTGTGAGAGAAGGAGTTAGCGAATTACAGGTAGGGCGAGAACGAATGAGAATCTCGTGCCCTCGCTGTCGCTGTCCACCTGGAGTGAGCTGCCCATCGCTTCGACGAGCGTGCGCACGATGGCGAGCCCCAATCCGGCGCTCGAGAAGCGGAGCTTCACTCCCTCAGGCGGGAAGCCATAACACAGCCGCTCCAGAACTTCGTCAGGTATGCCAGGTCCCGTGTCCTCGACCCAGAACTCGACGTGGTCTGCCGAGATCTCCGATGCGCCCATCGCAACCGAGCCTGCGTCGGTGTATCTGAGGCCGTTGGAAGTAAGATTGAGCAGCGCCTGTTGGATCGCAGACTGGTGCCCAATCCGCGCGTCATTATCAGGAAACTCGATGCCCAGCGGGATGCCTTTTTCTTCGCACATCGGCTGCACGATCGAACTGACCGCGTGCATCGTTTCGCTGATCGAGAAGGGCATCGGCTGGCCCTGAACGAGGCCGTCGCCGCGGGCCGCGGAGATGAGATTCGAGACGGTGGTGCTGAGCCCGAAGGCTGCTCCGTAAATGAGGCCGAGCTGTCTGTCGCGGATTGGGTTGGGCGTCGCTCGCTCGGCGCGACGCAAAGCATCTACAAGAAGAAGGATCGAGCCGAGAGGCGAGCGAATGTCGTGAGCGATGGCGACGACCGCATCCGCGCAGTCGGCGCCAGTAAGTCGGGCGATGAACTTTCCGCGATCGGTGCGCCGCCAGGCTTCTTCCGCTTCGTCGAGCTTGAGCAAAGTGCGAACGACTTCGTTCGCGTTCAGATCCTGCCCGTTGACGAGCTCGGTCAGGAAGTTGGCTCTCAGTGTCGATACGTATTCGCGAGCGATGACCGGTGGAACGGGTGCGGAGTTATCACCGGAGTTGTCAAGACTCTGCGCGAGCCACGCAATTACCTCATTGAGGCGTTCGCGTACTTCAAGGCGTGTCTGCTTGGTCCCGTGCGCGATGCTCGTGGATGTGCGATCGGCAGCGAGCTCGAGAGCTCGCAATAGCGAGGCGGCGGGACTTGAGCGCACGGCGGGCGGCCGAGTGGGTACGTTGTCGATCGCTGAAGTTGTGGTTGGCTTCAGCGGCGGTGCGAAGGGCACGTAGTCGCTGAACTTATCCGACGCCGAAGCAGTTCTTAATGCAGTTGGGTCCATCCGCGCCATCCACTCTCCGTCACACGATTGACCCGCTCGCGGACGCCCATATTGGTGGGTGGAGCGCATAAGGTCAATAGCGGCTTACACGTAAGGCTCAAGCCTTACGCCTAGACGGACGTTTCCAAGTGTCAGGAATCGGAGTTCGAACTAGGGTAATTCTGTGTGACGCGATCCTCAGGAGGTTGGTAGCTCGTCGAAACCCATGATGGCATCGCCCTGACCATCGGCGGGTACCTTGGCCAGCGCGCTCTCAGCCCGATGAACCAGCTCTGTCAGGTCGATGTCAGCTGCGGCGAGGTCCGGGACCGCACAGTATCCTGCCCGCAACTTGAATGAGCCGCTAGTGGTGGTACTCCTTGACGCGGCATCGAGCTCTCGCTGCAGGCGCGCAACCAGGAGGCGCGCACCCGCCGCATCGGTGTCGGGAGCGAGGATGGACAGCTGGGAGTCGCCGGTCTTGGCGACGATGTCCGAACGTCTGGCCTGCTCACGAACCACGTGGGCTACTTCTGCGAAGGTGCTTTCGTCGGCTTTGGGCCGCGTGCCGTCGGCTTGCGGGGAGAACGCCAGACACGCAAAGGGCTCGTGCTTTCGGACCGCTCGCGCCTCGAGCTGTTCGGCGAGGTGGTGCAATCCATACGTGGTGTAAAGCCCGCTTGCGGGGTCCATCAGCGACTTGGCTTGCGAAGCGGCCAGCTCTTCCCGAGCGCGCAGGAAGGTTCCCAGCTTGAGAAACAGGCCGTCGACGTCGAGCGGAAGGTGGCAATACTCCCACGCTCCGGCGGCATAGGCAGCCGTTCGGCCCGGCAGCGTCGAATGCGACGAAGACACGATCACGATCGGAACTGCGTGGTCGAAGAGAGGATCGTCGCGCAGCGCCACGCAGACTTCAATGCCGGTCAGCTCGCCAAGTCGCTCGTCGAGCATCAGAACATCGTAATCACCATGTCGCGCGAGCTTGAGGGCCTGCTTGCCGGACCCCGTGCGCGTCACCTTGTATCCTCTCTCCGAGAACACGCTCTCGAGCGATCGACAAAGCCACTCGTCGCTGCAGCCGATCAAAGCCACCCTCGTCCGCGGATTGATGCCGGTCATGGCGTTGCCACGCGATGCGTGGATCCCGTATGGTGTGAGATGATTGCCGATTTGGCCGCATGACGCGTCTGCGCGGAAGTGTTGCGCGGAGCGGTTGCATGCGATTTCTGAACGTACCAGCTGAGCGCTTCCGTAAGCCCGTCGGCGACATCGTGTGACGGTGAGTATCCGAGCATACGCTGTGCTTTTTCTATCGAGGCCCCGGAGAAGCGCACGTCGCCCGGTCGGAAGGGGTCGTAGTGGGGAACGACAGTAGCGAACCGTCGGTCGTTGATCGCGAGACGGTCGCGCATCATTCCGAATAACTGATTGAGGGTGACGGACGTTGCGCACGCAACATTGTACGACTCGCCGGTTGCATCCGACGTGTCACTAGTCGCCGCTAGCAGATTCGCCTGCACGACGTTCGCGATGTAACAGAAATCGCGAGTTGTTTCGCCATCGCCAAAAATGTGGCAAGGCTCTCCACGCAGAAGACTGGCGATCCACCTGGGAATCACTGCAGCGTACGCGCCGGCGGGATCCTGGCGACGGCCGAAGACATTGAAGTACCGAAGCCCAATCGACTGCAGCCCGTAACTCATTTGGAACGCCAGCGCGTAAGTCTCGTTGATCGACTTGCTGGCCGCGTATGGCGAAAGAGGTCTGCCGAGTCGGGCCTCGACTTGTGGAAAGTCTGGCGTATCGCCGTACACGGCTGACGACGAAGCATAGACGAAGCGCTTCACCCCGGCGTCTTTTGCCGCGACCAGCATGTTGACGAAGCCATCGACATTCACCGAGTTGGTTCGGAGCGGATCGTCCATCGACCACGGCACGGATCCAAGTGCGGCGTGGTGGAGAACGTAGTCCGCGCCTTCGCAGGCAGTGCGGCAGGTCTCGAGGTCACGAATGTCGCCCTCGACCATCCGGAATCGGCTCGGATCGTCGACTCCCTCGAGGGCGTCGTCCAGGTTGCTGCGGTGGCCGGTCGAGAAATTATCGACGCCGACCACCGTCTGACCGAGTGCCAGCAGTTCCTCGAGGAGATTTGACCCGATGAAGCCGGCCACGCCGGTAACCACCCATACTTTAGGGGCGTGGGTAAGGTGCTCTCGAAGCCGACGATACGGTGCGGAGATCACGAGCTCGCAGTGGAAGAGTTACCCGCCGGGCCGATTCCAGAGCAGCCGTGCGCGGGAGCACGTCTACCCGATCTTGCGCGCCGCAGTTTGCGGCAAACGTTCGGCGACGCGAGAAGCATCTTCCATTCCCCGCCCGGCACTCCGTGGCCCGATCATAACTCGCGCAATGACAGCAGGTTAGCGATAGGAGCAAACAGGGGGTTCGGGTCCTTGTCGCGGTATTGCCCCATTTTGTGGTAAATGACCCACAGAGAAAACTTGGACGATTACCGCGGCCGCCGTCTGTTTTTTTCTGACGGCTATGGGACCATCACGTTCGGGGGCGTGAGCGCAAAGAGCGCGAGGTCGTCGGCATGACGGGACGCGAACCCTGCACCGTCGAGGCCGACATGTCCACCCTCGTCACCACGCATGAAGCTCGGGTCGTCCAAAAAAACCTGGATCGGCTCGTTTCGAGGTGTCGGCGCGAACTCCAGTGCTACCGGCGGGCGGTCTTCGCCGGCAAGCCAGGCGAGAAAAGCGTGCTCCAGCCTGCGCTGGAACACTCGGCACGACATCACCAGCGACCTGACTACTCCCTCACTGTCGACCAGACACGCCAGCACTTCACCATGCGAGCCGGTGCGATCGCTTAGCGACGCACCGTAAAGCCGGCCTCCGTCCGCGAGAATCGCGGCGACTTCATCGTCGGTGATCCGGCGTCCGTTAAGGTTGAACTGGTTCGTCTTGTTGATCAGTTGCACCGCTCTGGCCCGGTCTCCTTGCGAGCGGTCGTGGATGACCATCGACATCTCCAGGCCGCGCAGGAATCCCGTCAGATCCGCGCCGTCGGCGGAATCCGGCACCATCCCTTCCAGGCGGCGACGGTAAAGCGCGGTTCGATCGGCGTCCTCGACGGTCAACACCTGCCTGCTGAAGTTTCTCGAAACCTTGTCGAAGAATTGCGGGAGCGCGTCGTCTGTCGCGGGGAACAGGATCGAGCGAACCTGCGGAAGGGCTGCGGAAACCTCTTCGATCTCGAGCGAGTTGTCGTCGACGAAGACGAAGGAATCGAGACCGAGGTTGAGCCGTGCCGCGATCTCCCTGATCTGCGAAGACTTTGCCTTGTAGCTGGCTACGATTACGACGAAATCGTCGATAGCGAGGGGCATCGTGCCGGCCTTGAACGGCGCGTGCGCGAGCTCCGGATCGTTTCTGGTCACCGCGGCGAGCAGCGTGCCCTCGCGTTTCAGCTTGGCGAGGAGCGTCTGATAGAGAAAATGCTTGTAGCCAACACCCTCTGAGCCGAAGCGGATACCGTCGACGCCATCTTCTCCGATCACACCGTGCCATAGAACATTGTCGAGATCGGTGACCAGAACTTTCGCGGCCTCCCGCGATTCCTGGAGGACGCAGTCGATGGCAGCCGTAGCGATTTCGCCGAGGCGACTTCCGGCGAATGGAGTGCCGGTCGACAGGTAGCTTCCGAGCGAGAAAACTTCAGACGATAGCATCCGCGCGCCCAATGATGCGGCGACGTCGGACAGCCAGAGTCGCAGGTCGTCGTTCGACGCCGAATCAGCGAAGAGTGGCGGCAGCGGCGCTGGAACGTAGAAGAAGCGCGCGCTCGGGCGCCTCCGCAGCCGCTCGACGAACATGCGGGCGCGATCACGCAGGGCTGTGACGTCGGCGGCGCGTGAAGGCACGCCAGAGCGCCAGTCGGCCTCGGGCACGAAGTCCCATGGGAACAGGAAAATGATTTCCTGTTCGCCCGGAGTCGCTGCCGACAACAAGGCCTGAGCCAACGTGTTGAATGGGAGCGTTCGAACGTGGGCGGCCCGACCCTTTTTTGCCGCAGCCGCGCGCAGAAATACTTCGAGCTTGTCGACAGCTCCGGACGTAGCCAGCAGGAAATCCAGCCGCGGCCCGCCCGAGAATGCGGTCAGAGTCTTATGCGCCTCGAGAAAGTTCATGACACCTGCGGGATTTCAGCCGTCACAGGCCTTTCTCCTCGAGCAGCTGCGCGGTCGCCGCATATCCCGCCATCCTCAGCTGATCGGCGGCGTCGAGGCTGACGCCGAATTCGCTTTCGATGGCAGCCACCAGCGAGACGTGATCCAGAGAATCCCAGCGCGGACTGTTGGTTCGGTCTAGGGTCGTCACATCGTGGTCGGGCTTGAGCTCGAACACGGCGCGAAATATGTCCTGAAGTCGGTCTGAGGTTTGAGTGTTCATACTGGTAAAAAGGATTCTGAGGAACTGAGTTCAGTGAACCCCGGTGGGTCGAACCGCGACCACGACGTGCCGTACGACGCGTGCCTCCGCTGCTTCATCTTGCGCACGCCGAGATCCCAGACGAACTGCCACTGCATTCGACTCCACTCGTAGCGGGGCAGTGTTGCCCGCGCGGATGCGGCTGTTCGCTTTTGCCGCAGCCAATCGAGAAGCTCCCCTGCTGGCGGGAACCAGCCGGGACGGGAGGCCAGCTCCTCGAGGCGAGCGCGAGTGATCGGGTTCACTTTCCCGTCGCGCGCGAAGTCCTTGCCGAAGTGAGTGGCGATGATGCAGAAGCCGCCATCGCGTTCGAGCTGGTCCTGATGACCGGGATCCAGCAGCTCGTTGAATTCCTCGACCGACTCAGCGTCCGATGATGAGAACCACCACGCCACGAGCGGCCGTTGTGGGTCGTGATACGGCATCGATGGATTGAAGCGCGCGGTGTTGAGCTTGTTGGTGGTCAGGTTCCGGCCGTACATGACATGTCTGGCGCAAAGATCACCCCACCAGTACGCGGAGCCTTCGCGCTCGCCGACGAAATAATCGGGGTCCCAATGCGCCAATCTCCGTACCGCGTTTCGCAGCACCGCAGAATCGAGACGATTGACGCCCCAGTAGACGTTCTCGCGGTTGAGCGCGTGGTTCAGGTGGATGCGCGGGTAGTCACCGAAAATCTGTCGGAAGCGCTCCAGGGCGGTGAGGGTACGCGACCGCTCACTCGCTTCCATCGTTGCGCCATGCCAGGTGAGCTCGAAGCCACGCTTCTGCAGCTCGATAGCGAACGCGCGGTAGGCATCGTCGGCGAGCGTTTGCGACGATTCGAAATCCGGACTGCCTTCCGGACACGCCACGGGCCAGACCGTCTTGGTGGTGCGGAGACCGAGCTGATGGAGCAGGTCGTAAACGGGTCTGAGATTATCTACGGTTCCGACGTCGGTGTCGTCGATAATCGTGAACGCGAACTTCTTTCCGTTGGGGAAATCCCACCGTCGATTGGTGTTCATCTAGAAGGCGTCGTCTGAATTGGCGTCGCCGCGCATCAGCCACCAGTCTTCAACGCTAGTCGACAGACGCCGTTCGGCGCGGGGCTCGCGCACCATCATATGAACGCCGCCCGAGGTTTTCAGATAGAGACGGCGCGCGAGCAAACGTGTAATCGCGGGATGCGCGGTCGTGCAGAGCAAAGCGTCCGCGCCCATCCGCCTTGCAAGCCGCTCCGCTCCCTTGAGTGCGGCCATTCCCGCGCGCTCGTCCCGCGGATCGAAGAGGACGTCCGCCAAGGTCGCCAGTCGCAGGCCCTTCAGCCTTGGATCCGACGAGTCTCCGGAACGGCGGACGACCGCCACCCCGACAAGGCGCGCGCGCGCGCCGCGCTCTCGCACCGCGGCAACCTCGTAGGTGCCGCCTCGCCGTGCGTCGTAGCGCCAATGAAAATAGCGTCCATCGCGAGCGGCTCCCGCAACGACACGCTGCCGAGCGCGGAGCCACAAACGGTCGAGCGCATCCTGTGGTGGGAGGCTGCCGGAAAGATCGACCGAGGTTGTAAGGGACACCGTGCGCAGCGCATTCAACGAGCGCCGCCCGATTGAAGCCCAGGCTCCTCCGACCGAAGCAACTCCAGTCTTACGGGCGAGAGTAACTCCACGACGGACAATCGAGGGAACAGCGTCGCCGAGCGCGTCAACGTCGACGGACTGCGCGACCCGAGCGCCACGCAACACTGCGATGTAGTTGGGAAGTGCGCCGCAATCGGTGAACCCCACCGCCTGGAACAACCGCCGGGCCGGCTGCGCGACGGTCATCGTGCCGGCGACATCCACGTGCCGCAACATCTCCCGCAAGAGGCCAAACCCAATCGGACCGTTCTGGTGCTCGGGAAGCACCATGAAACCCTTGAGCCAGTGTGCGGTGACCTCGGATCGGCCATTCCAGAACCGAACCGGAATCGAGCCGAGATAGCCCAGCGCCTCATCATCCCGACAGTAAACCACTGACGGGATCGGCTCCCCAGTCACGGCCGGATTGGTGCGCGCTCCTTCACGCAGCGAGCGGCGAATCCTTTCGCCAGTGACGGTGCTACCCCACGCCCGCCGCATGAATTCCGCGACGGAATCGGCCTCGGAATCGGTGACGCGCGTCACCTGGACACTGGGCCTAATGTCCGTAGCTAGCGCGGTCGAGGTCACAGCGTCGAAACTGGTTTACGAAACGGTGCGTCCAGCGCGATCTGTTTCGTCAGCGCCAGCTCCTTCCTGCGCTTGATCCACCTGAGAAACGCTGCAAGGCCCACCGTGAGGTAGCGATTGCCCTCCGCGGAGTTCCAAACCGCTGCGGCCCGCTCGAGGAGCACGATCGTGAACAAAAAGAGCAGTGGCCAGAACGGACTATAAGGCAGATGAAGCGCGCGCAGCACCACGACGTATACGTAGTACTGGAGCACGTAGATGAACAGCGAAGCGAGACCGATCTGGCGCAGCCGATTGAGGAGGAACGGCATCATTCCCCGTCGGCCGGCTTCGAGTATCGCGGCGACCATGAGCATTCCCGCCCCGCCGAAGAAAATCACGTAGACCGGCCCGGGTGGGAATTTCTGGTAAGTGGATACGGAAAAGATCAGCAGCGGGTGCGCCTGCTCGAACGCGGGAGCCGCGGTTCTGAACACATGCAGAGCGAGCTTGGCGACAATGCCGGCTCCGAAGCTCACCGCTCCGATAGAGGCGAGCATGAAATGGCCGGCCTGCTCGCGCTTCTCGGCGTAGAACGTACCCAGCATTTGTCCCAGCACCGTGCCCAGCAGGTACACGGCGAACCAGGGCAGGAGCGGGAAATCTCCGCGGGTGGCGTCGGAGAGATTCGGAATTCCGATCAGGTATTGCTTTGCGGTTGCGCCGAAGCCCGTGGGGTGCCACTGGAATACCGCGAGCCAGCTCAGAACAAACACTCCGAGCGCGAGGAGTACTCGCGGTTTAGGACGCACGGAATCAACCAGCCACGGGCCGAGCACCACCGCGAATCCGACTACGTCGGTGACGTAGCCGATCTTGAATCCGGCGACGAAGCCGGCACCGGCGAATACGTGGGAGATCGCGAGAATGGTATGGCCGACGATGAGCAGAAAGAATCCGCGATCGATGAGCTTTTGTCGCAGCTGTCCGAAGGTGGAGCTGCGGGTCACTGCCAGGAACCCGGCAACGAATCCGCTGACGATCACGAAGGTCGGAGACGCGACCATTCCGATCAGCACCAGATACATCCCGGAAGCGTCGGCGCCGGAAACGAACTGGTAGGCGTTTGCGAAGTGCGCGAGGCAAACGAAAAGCATCGCCGCACCACGCGCCGAGTCGATCGAAGCGACGCGCGAGGAGCCGTAGCTCGATTTCTTGACTGGCGGGTTGACCGTGGCCGTATCTGGCATCGTCACCGACCTGTCGGATGGTGGCCAGCTGTAGCCGGCGTGCGGAGGAATGAATGATTCGCCACCGCAGCGGAAAGCTCGCGGTGTCTGCGCCATTCCGCCGTGATACCGACGGTCAGGAACCGATTGGCGGAGTGGCGATCCCATACCGTCGCCAACGCCGCGAGAAACCCGACCGAGGCCAGAAAGAACACGGGCCAGAGAGCCGAGTTGGAATAACCGAGGCGTGGGAGTATCGCGCGATACAGCGAATACTGAATGGTGAAGAGGAAAAGCGAGGACCGTCCGAGCTTTCTCAGTTGACCGAACACCAGTGGCAGCTTGTTGCGTCGATCGAGCTCGAAGATGCTAGCGAGCATGAGCAATCCCGCACCGCCGAAAAATCCCAGATATACGGCGCCGGGGGGGAACTTTCCGTAAATGGAGACAAGACTGAGATCGTTGACGCCCAGCGGCGCCGACGGGTTGGCGTTGCGGAAGGCGCGCACGAAAAGGTGCGCGACGGTAGCGGTGAACACCGATGCGGCGCCGACGAGGGCGACAAGCAGATGCGATTGCCACTCACGACCAGCGACGTACATCCGTCCGACTTTTTCGCCAACGACCGTGCCGGCGAGATACACCGCGAACCACGGTACCACCGGGAATACGGGGATGCCACTCAGCTCACCAGTCGGACTCGTCATTCCGACGATATACAGTTTCGCGGTCAGCGTCGTACCAATCGGGTGCCAATGAGAGATCAACCACCAGTCAACCACAAAAATGCTGACGGCCAACGCGAAGCGTCGCGGGGCTGAGATGGCGGTGACCATTGAAGGCCCGATCAGGATGGCGACCGCGATCGCATCGGTGATGAAACTGGTGCGATAGGCGTGTGAAAAACCAGCCGCTCCCGGAGCAAGCGTCAAGGTGAGGAACAGGTGACCGAGAAGCAGGAGGAACAATCCACGATCGAGCAACTTCACTCTCAGCTCGCCGAAGCCGTGCGGATTGGTAAAAGCGAGGAAGCCTGCAACCATTCCGCTCACCAAAACGAAAGTCGGCGAGGCGATCATGCTCACCGTACGAAGGTTGCCCGCGACCGTCTGTGCCGTGGCAGGCCACGCGTAGCCGGCGGTAAAGTGCGCAAGAAATACAAATAGGATGGCGGCGCCGCGAACCGCGTCGATGGATCCGAAACGGGGATTTTTCTCCGACATCGCACGCACGACCGACATACCCAACTCCGACCAGAAGGACAGCTTCTACTAGGAATCCAATCTCCTCGCTCACGTGCGTTTTCAGTGCTGCGATGCGAGAACGGGCGGCGGGGTTGCAGCAAAAGTGCCGGGCGCAGTCACAAAAGCGCCGTGTGTAGTGGATCCATGGCTATCCGCTTAAGCCGTTGCGGATACAAGCTTTAGCAGGCAGGCGCCGCCGAGGCCCCCGGCGGAAAGCGCGGCATGAGAAACGGAGGTGTAGGGGCGATGCCACATGACTGTGACGCTGACGTCCCGACTGTGGCACGCAGGCAACACGGTCCATCAGTCGCGTCGGGGCCGCGAGTCGCGAAAACCGAGCGCCGTACTCCGCTATCGCCTTATGCACGAACGAGATAGGGACGAATGTCGCGATGAAACGCCGCCCCGCGCGTGTGGGCATTTGAAGTGCGAACCCGAGCGACGTATTCAATCGACGATCTCATTCCTCGCATGTCATCAGAAAAACCACCAGCGACTCATTTCTTTACGGTCGATGTCGAAGAGCACTTCCAGGTGCAGGCCCTCGAGTCCGTGGTGTCTCGCGACGACTGGCTGCTCCAGCCGAGTCGCGTCGCACAAAGCACCGATGCAATCCTGGAGAGCCTGAGTCGCCATGGCGTGCGCGGAACGTTCTTCGTGCTTGGCTGGCTCGCCGATCATCGGCCCGAAGTGGTTCGCTCGATCAGTCGCGCCGGACATGAAGTCGCTTCGCATGGCTTCAGTCATCGGCGGGTGACGCATCTGACTCCGGATGCCTTCCGCGACGAAGTCCGCTCCTCCAAACGCGCGCTCGAGGATTTGACCGGCGATGTCGTGAACGGATATCGCGCGCCGAGCTTCTCTATAGTACCGGGCCTGGAATGGGCGTTCGATGTACTGGTTGAGGAAGGCTACTCGTACGATTCGAGTCTCTTTCCGATTCGTCGGCCCGGTTACGGTTACGCATCGGCGCCGCGCGCTCCCTATCTGATGAGACGGCCTGCAGGGTCGCTCGCCGAATTTCCGCTCGCGACGACAAACTTCTTTCGCTTTCCGGTACCGGCTGCCGGCGGCGGCTACCTGAGACAGCTGCCGCTGGGGGTGATTCGCCGCGCCTTTCGCGAAGCCGGCCAACGTGGGGAGAGCGCGACTTTCTACATCCACCCGTGGGAAGTCGATGCCGAGCAGCCGCGACTTCCGGTGTCGCCGATCACGTATCTGCGGCACTACCGCGGGCTCGAGACCACGATGAGCAAGCTCGAGACTCTCCTGACTGAATTCCGATTCGCGCCGATCGGCTCAGCACTGTCACGCTTCGTGGGGCCCGGTCAGACTCTTCACAGCGTAGGTGTCGCGTGAACGTCGAGGTCGAACGATTCGGCGGAACCGAAGAAGAATGGGACGGCTTCGTTTCGCGTCAGGAAGGGTTCACCCACTTCCATAAGCTGAGATGGCGCACGCTGATCGAGCGCGTGTTCGGACACGAGTGCATCTATCTGGTAGCGCGAGATTGGGACGGCTCGCTGGTCGGAGCACTTCCACTTGTAAGAGTTCGCAGCCTGGTATTTGGGCACTACCTCGTGTCGATGCCGTTCCTCAACTACGGCGGGCCGCTCGGCACTTATGCGGGAGTGCGCGCAGTCAGTGATGAAGCGATCGCAATCGCACAGCGCGACAACGTGAAGCTCGTCGAGCTGCGGAGCCGCATCCCGCTGCCACTCTCGATGCCGGCGTCGCATCGAAAGGTGACCGTGGTTCTCGACCTTGCGTCGAGCTCTGACGCACAATTCAAGCGCTTCGACGCGAAGCTGAGAAGTCAGATCCGGCGCCCGCAGAAAGAAGGGGTAACGGTGCGATTCGGTCCGGATCAGGTGGCGGCTTTCTTCAGTGTCTTCGCTCGCCATATGCGCGACCTCGGCACGCCGACGCAGCCCCTGACGCTGTTCCGCGAGCTCGCCGAGCAGTTTCCGGAAGACTGCGTGTTCTGTTGTGCGTACCTCGGCGGAGAGCCGGTCGCAGCGGGATGCGGCTTTCACTTCGGAGAGGAATTCGAGATGACGTGGGCGTCGTCGCTGCGCGCATATAACCGCGAGGCGCCGAACATGTTGCTCTATTGGGCGTGCATCGAGAGAGCGATCGCACAGGGTGTCAAGCGGTTCAATTTCGGTCGCTGCACTCCTGGCTCGGGCACCCATCGGTTCAAGCTGCAGTGGGGCGCGCGCGATGAGGCGTTGTGGTGGTATGGGTTCGCGGCAAAGGGGACGACTACCACACCGTCTCCGACGGATGGGAAGTTCCGGTTTGGACCACGCGTCTGGCGCAAGCTCCCGGCCGCGCTGGCGACTGCCGTTGGGCCAATGATCGTTCGGTACATTCCGTGAGCTTGCGCTGGATTCCGCCGGTGTATTCGCCAGTGACCCCTGGATCGCTGGTGGCCGGGCTCGCTGCGGCAGTTGCGTTGCGGAGCGACGAGCGCCGGCGATTGGCCGCCGCGCTCACTACAAGGTATGCGGCGACGGATGCCGTTCTCACGGACAGCGGCACATCGGCGCTGGTGCTTGCTCTGCGCTCGGTGATCCCGAAGGGAGGTGCAGTCGCCGTTCCGGCGTATGCCTGCATCGATCTTACGAGTGCCGCTCTTGGCTCCAACGTGCGCGTACGGCTGTACGACGTCGATCCGCTCACCCTCAGTCCCGATCTCGATTCACTGCGCAAAACGGTCGCGCGTGGCGTTGACGCCATCGTCGTCGCGCATCTGTTCGGTTACGCTGCCGACGTCGCGGGTGCCCGACGGATCGCCGATGAGCACGGTCTGCCGCTGATTGAAGATGCGGCGCAAGGCGCAGGCGGCTCTATCTTTGGCCAGAAACTCGGGAGCTTCGGCGATCTGACGATCCTCAGTTTCGGGCGTGGCAAAGGTCTGACCGGCGGCTCGGGGGGCGCGCTGCTCGTCCGGGGGAAGAGATTTTCGGACGCAGTCATCGAGGCGGGCGCGAATCTGCCCACCGGATCGACGGGGTTGTCCGACGTGACGAGGCTTGCTGCGCAGTGGATGCTGGGTCGCCCCACGGTCTATCGACTTCCGGCGTCGATTCCGGCGCTCAGGCTCGGCGAGATGGTCTTCCGGCCACCCCGACCCCCGCGTGGGATTTCCCGCGCCGCTGCTACTCTCGTGATAGGCGCGATTGCGCTCGAGGACTATGAGCTGCGGGTTCGCCGTGCGCACGCCGCGCAGATTCTGTGGTCGCTGCGTTCGACGAAAGTCGCTCCGATTCACGCCATCGCGCAGAGTGAGCCTGGGTATCTCCGTCTCGCCCTTCTCGATCGGAGGGGCAGCGTTCGCAGCCGGCGATCGCTTGGGATCGCGCGAGGCTACCCGATGACGCTCGATCAGCACGCCGAACTCCAGCCCCTGCTTGTCGCGGGCGAGCGTGCCGGGCTCGGCTCCGTCGAGCTTCGCGATCGGCTGTTGACCGTACCGACCCACTCTCACGTCCATGCTCCGGACGTTGACCACGTTGTCGACGCGCTCATAACGGTTGCAAACCCAGGGCGCGATCCCGTTGCCGCGCTCCAGGCATTCTGAATGAGATCTACACTGACGTCATTGTTTGGATTGGCTGACCGACTGAGGCATCGCCGCCGGCACACGGCCGTCCGACAGCGCCTCGCATCGATCGGCACTCCGCGTCGTATCCTGGTCGTCTGCACAGGGAACGTTTGCCGAAGTCCATACCTGGAGGCGCTGCTGAAGCGCTCTCTACCCGGAATTCGCATCGCGTCAGCCGGGCTGGTGGGTTTCGATCGAACCGTCCCTGCAACCGCGCTCGCTATTGCAGCACGCCGAGGCATCGACCTGTCGGATTTCAGGTCGCAGACCGTGGAAGCGCATCGTGCACGAAGCGCGGATGCGGTGGTCGTAATGGATGAACGGCAGGCGCGGTACCTAAACGCCTACGCCGGTATTCCGCGGGGAAGACTCATCGTCGCCGGCGACCTGGATCCGGTGCCCAGCTATTCCCGGGCCATCACCGACCCGTGGCAAAAATCGAGTGGCGTGTTTGAAGCCACCTTCGACCGATTGGATCGATGCGCCTCGACTCTGATCAATCACTGGCGCGAACACGCCGCCGCAGATGTGGCGCAGCGCCCATTTCCCGCAATCAAACCTGCAACCCGAGCGGCCGGGCTCGCACCATCGCCGCAAGTGCAAACATGATCGAGACAACTGCCAAGCGGTTCCAGCCGTACGCCCCTGCCGCGCCGACTGCGGTTCCGCAGTGGCCGGCCGACAGCATGAACATCGCGCATCTCCTCTGGTCAACCGCGGAGAAGTACGCCGAAGCGACAGCGATCGCAGAGAGGGATCTGGAAGTCACCTACGCGGACCTTCAATCCAGGGCGGCGCGAATCGCCAACGCGCTGCGCGCGAGCGGGGTAGCCGTCGGCGACCGCGTCGGGATATTTCTCGAGAGAGGCGCCGACGCCGCCGCGGCGTTTTTCGGCGCAACCGCATGCGGTGCCGTAGCGATCAACATCAACGAAACTCTTCGGCCCCGACAGGTCGAGCACATTCTCACTCACAGCGGAAGTGCGGCGTGCGTGTCGAGTGCGGCAATGTTGGACCGCCAGCCAAGGTCGATCGTAACAACGGCGAAGATGCACGACGTCGCGACGATGCAGGGAGATGCGACCTTCGATCCGGTGCGTCGCGTCGGACCCGATCTCGCGCAGATCATCTACACTTCGGGATCCACGGGACTTCCGAAGGGCGTCACGCTGATGCATTCCAATCTTTGGAGCGGCGTGCGTGCGGTAACCAGCTACGTGCGGATCACAGCGCGAGATCGAATCGCGAGCCTTCTCCCGTTCAGCTTTGATTACGGTTTCAACCAACTGCTCTGTGCGGTCGGATCGGGCGCTCAATTGATCGTCGAGCGCTCGCCGTTGCCTCAACAGATCGTCGCGACGCTGCGCGCGGCGGGTGTGACGGTCCTGCCATGCGTTCCACCGCTGTGGCTTCAGCTGCTCGGTGCGTCAGCGTTCCGTGATTCTCCGCTTCCAGCGCTGCGAGCAATGACCAACACCGGTGGGCGAGTGCCGGTCGAGGCCGTGCGACAGCTTCGCAACGCGAACCCGCATGCCCAGCTCTTCCTCATGTACGGTCTCACGGAGGCTTTCCGCGCCACCTATCTCCCGCCTGATCTCGTCGACGCGCATCCCGACTCGATCGGCATCGCGATTCCTGGCAGCGAGATCATGGTCGTGAGAGAGGATCTCTCACCGTGCGAGCCGGGGGAAGTCGGCGAGCTGGTGCAGAGAGGCTCGACCGTCTCCGCGGGCTACTGGAACGATCCCGAAACGACCGCGCGCGTGTTTCGTCCCAACCCGCTGCGCGCCAAAGGCCAGCCCGACTCGGAACGAGTCGTCTTCTCGGGCGACCTCGTACGGCGCGACGCGAACGGTCTTCTGTACTACGTCGGCCGGCGTGATGGCCTGATCAAGTCACTGGGCTATCGGGTGAGCCCCGATGAGATCGCGGACGTGATCTACGCATCGGGGCAGGTAGCTGAAGCCGTCGTCGGTACAGTGCCCGACAAGATTCGCGGCGATTCCATCGTCGCGTACGTGGTGCTTACTGCAACTGGGTCAGTGGAGGCGCTGCAGCGCTTTTGTCGAGCCGAGCTCCCCACTTACCTGCAGCCGGGCCGCTTCGTGCCCCGCGCTTCACTACCGAGAACGTCGAGTGGAAAGTTTGACGTCCGTGCCGCGCAGGCGGAGGTCGAGGGGACCAATGCTGCAGGCTGAAGGGGCCGAGGCTCTACTCTATCGCGAGGCTCTCGAGAATCTCGAGAACGTCTGGTCGGCGCTGCCCGACAAACCTGAAGAGACTCCCGAATCGACAATCAGGGCGCTGTGGTTCGCCGCCGCCGGCGATCCGCGGTCGCCAATTCGCTGCGTCGATGTCGCGCTGCCGAACCTCAACGGTGACGGAGCATCACGCTTTCGACAGCTCGTCGAGTTGCGGGCGTCGGGGAAGCCGCTCGCGCATTTGACCGGTCGCCAGAATTTCGCGGGGCTGGAGATGATCTCGGGGCCGGGCGCGCTGATCCCTCGGCGCGAGACGGAGCTTCTTGCTTCGACTGCGATCGACGTGCTACAAACCGCGCTGCTCGGAAAGGACGATGCGCTCGCGATCGATGTCTGCACCGGCTCCGGCAACGTCGCGCTGGCGCTTGCGGCCAGCGACCCGCGTGTGACTGTGATCGGGGCAGACATCTCGGCTGACGCACTGGCTCTCGCAAGGCTCAATGCCGAGCGCCTGGATTTCACTGCCCGCGTAAGCTTTATCGCCAGTGATCTTTTTGTCGCGTTGGAGAGTCCTGCGTTGGCGCGACAGGCTTCAGTGGTGACGTGCAACCCTCCCTACATCGCGTCATCCAAAGTGCCGGCGATGGCTGCCGAGATCTCCCGGCACGAACCGCGGCTCGCTTTCGATGGCGGGGCTTTCGGGTTCACGGTGATCTCTCGCCTCCTTGCCGACGCGCCGCGGTTTATCCGACCTGGCGGGTGCCTGTGCTTCGAAGTCGGAGCAGGAAATGGCGCCTTCATCGCCGAGCGCGCGCGGCGGAATCCAGCCTATTCAGAAGTGCGGTGTGTAACAGACGCGAAGGGTGTTGTTCGGGTGCTGGTCGCAACCGTAGTCTGACGCCAACGACCTGACCTTGGCCGTGTTGCGGGGGTGCCACACCTCCGGCCCGGCGTGCCATCGGTGGGATTCCGACACCAGATGCCAAGTCGTTATACACCACAGACTTAACTCCTGGCCTAGCCCGCCGGGAAAGCTCTACGGCATCGGTGCCAAGCTTGCACATTGCCGCCGCGACTCGACATGAGCCGAAACCTTCCAATCCGGAACTGACGCACCGCATGCCCATCACCGCGACATCCCTCGATATCGACCCGGCCGCAGAAACCACCCGAATCACAGACGCACTTCGCCGGCAACTCGGCGAGGCACTCAAGCGCCGCGGTTTCATCGTCGGCATGAGTGGCGGAGTCGACAGCTCGGTTTGCGCCGCGTTGGCAGTCCGCGCAGTCGGTCCCAAACACGTTCTCGGCTTGTTTCTCCCGGAGCGTGAGAGCGACCCGGAAAGCCTGACGCTGGCGCAGTCGTACGCCGCCGAGCTCGGCATCGAGGGCATCGTGGAGGATATCGCACCGGTGCTTGATGGCGCGCGCTGCTATCAGCGTCGCAACGAAGCGATCCGTCGAGTGGTTCCTGAGTTCGGCGACGACTGGGGCTGCAAGCTGGTCATGGCAGGGGACAGACTGGAAAGCGATCGAATCAACGTGACCTACCTGGTGGTGCAGCCGCCGCGCGGCGAAATGCGCAAGGTGAGACTGCCCGCGTCGGAATACCGCCAGATCGTTGCGGCCTCGAACTTCAAGCAGCGCGCTCGCGCCATGCTCGAGTATTATCACGCCAACCGCCTGCACTACGCCGTGCTCGGCACGCCAAATCGTCTCGAGTACGACCAGGGCTTCTTCGTGAAAGGCGGGGATGGACTCGCCGACGTGAAGCCAATCGCTCACCTGTACAAGAGCCAGGTCTATCAGCTCGCCGAATACCTCGGCGTGCCGCCGTCGATTACGTCGCGGCCGCCGACTACGGACACGTTCTCGCTCCCGCAATCGCAGGAAGAATTCTTTTACAGCATGCCTACCCAACTGCTGGACGTGGTGCTGCATGCGCGGAACCAGGGTCGGTCGGCCGAGGAGGCCGCGGAAGAAACCGGCCTGTCGGTCGAGCAAATGACGCGGGCGTACGCCGACATCGATCAGAAGCGCAAGACTACCCGATACCTCCACCTCGGACCCCAGCTCGTCGAGCCGGTTGACCTCTCGCTGCAGGCGGCAAAAGTCTAATGTGCGGAATCGCGGGTATTGCGCGGAGGACACCGGGCGCGAGCGACTTGGAGTCGCTGGGCCGGATGGCCGCTGCGATCCGGCATCGCGGGCCCGACGGCTATGGATTTTATCTCGGCCAGCGAGTGGGACTCGCGCACGTTCGCCTCAGCATCGTGGACATCGACGGCGGATCGCAGCCGATGACGAACGAGGATGGGCAAATCGTCATCACCTACAACGGTGAGATCTACAACCATCCGGAACTGAGACGCGAGCTGGAGCAGTGCGGGCACGTGTTCAGGACCCGCTCCGACACCGAGGTTCTCGTTCACGGTTACGAGCAGTGGGGTGTCAATCTTCTCCAACGCCTGAACGGTCAGTTCGCATTCGCGATTTACGACCGCAACAATGAGACGGTCTTCATTGCCCGCGACCGGTTCGGCGTGCGTCCCCTGTTCTATGCTCAACCCGGTGGCGCTTTCTTTTTCGGCTCCGAGATCAAGGCCATTCTCGCCAGCGGGGAAGTGACGGCGAGTGTCGATCCGCGCGGCGTGGACGAGGTGTTCACGTTCTGGGCGGCGCGGGCTCCGCGCACGCCGTTCGCTGGCATCGCCTCGCTCGAGCCGGGATCGTACGGCATCTGGAAGGATGGGGCTCTGTGGCTGCACCGCTATTACGAGCTCGACTATCCCGAGGCCACCGAAGAGCCTGCCGATGTGATCGAACGCCTCGACGAGTTGATGCTGCGGAGCGTCGGCATGCGTCTGCGCGCCGATGTTCCGGTCGGCGCGTATCTGAGCGGCGGTCTGGATTCTTCGATTACTGCGTCGCTCGCGGCGAGCGCATCGCCGCACCAACTGCGCAGTTTCTCGATCTCATTCGAGGATCCGCGATTCGATGAGAGCGAATTCCAGCGTGAAGTCGCGGACGATGTCGGCAGCCTTCACGCGATTACGAGAATCGGACAGAACAGCATCGCGGAAACCTTTCCCGAGGTGCTGTGGCATACCGAGACACCCGTCCTCCGAACTGCCGCTGTTCCGATGTACCACCTCGCGAAGCTCACCAGGGAATCCGGAATCAAGGTCGTTCTGACCGGCGAGGGCGCCGACGAGCTGTTCCTTGGCTACGATTTGTTCAAGGAGACTAAGGTCCGCGAGTTTTGTCTGCGACGGCCTGGCTCAGCGTGGCGCCAGAGGCTGCTCGACCGGCTCTATCCCGACCTCATCGCGCAAGGTCGCGGCGGAGAATTCTGGCGCCGCTTTTTCCTGGATGCGGGAAATCCGCACGAGCCGCTCTTCTCGCACATGCCGAGGTTCCTGCTCAGCGGTCGGGTGAAGGACTTCTACTCTCCGGAGTTCCGATCGGCGCTCGGCCGAATCGATGTGTTGGCTGAATTGCGTGCGTCGCTGCCGGCGCGCTTCTTCGGATGGTCGTCGCTGAACAAGGCCGCGTACCTAGAGATGACGACGCTGCTGGCTCCGTATCTACTCAGCTCGCAAGGCGACCGCATGTCGATGGCACACGGCGTTGAGGGGCGCTTCCCGTTCCTCGACCACCGTCTCTACGAGTTCGCGTCGGCGCTCCCGTCCGGCTCCCGGATCCGTGGCCTGCGCGAGAAAGAGGTGCTTCGCCGCTGGGCTGCGCGGATCCTGCCGCCCCGCATCAAGGCGCGGACCAAGCAGCCGTACCGCGCTCCCGACGCACCCAGCTTTTTCGGCCCGCAGGCACCGTCCTGGATCGCCGATCAACTCGGCACCGATGCGCTGCACCGCGTTGGAATCTTCTCGCCCAAAGCGGTGCAGGGGCTCATTCGCCGCTGCAACGCGGGTCTGGCCACCGGCTTCCGCGAGAACCAGGCGCTGGTCGGGGTCCTATCGACTCAGCTCTGGCACGAGCGCTTCATCCAGCAGGCAGTTTCCGTGAATCCTCTGCCGGTTCGCGGAGCGTCGGTACTGCTCGACGACAGTACAGCAGTCTTTTCCCAACCAACCCTGTCACCCATCTAGGATATGCAGACGCAAGATTCCGAAATCATCTCCCGGGTCCGCGGCTTCATTCAGGACAACTTCCTGTACATGCACTCGGACTTCAAGCTGGCCGACGACGATCTTCTCCTCGAGAAAGGTGTGATGGATTCGATGTCCATCGTCGAGATGATCATGTTCATCGAGACGGAGTTCGGTGTTCAGGCACGGGAAGACGAGATCAGCGAAACGAACTTCGGCTCGTTGGCGGGCATTGCGCGCTTCATCGGCGAGAAGCGCGGCGTTCTCGCGAGCTGACATCGCATCCGGGTACCATCGCTTGCGAGTCCGTCCCAGAGTGCGTGCATCCGCTGCGGTAGCGGTGCGTGATCAGGTGCAGGCGTCGGGGCGGCGTCTGGCGGGTACGGCGCGCGTCGCAGCGGTGAATCGCGGCGCGGCTCTCACGTTCGTCAGGGATCCGCTGCGGGTGTTGTTGTTCCTCCTGATGATCGTGACCATCAGTCGCGTCCACCTTCACTACCCGATACTCTCGGCCCTTCGTCCGGTCCTGTTGCTCAGCGTCGGAACGGTGGGGTATGCCTTTCTCCATCCGCGGTCGCTGGCATCGACCAACGTGCTGCAGTCGGGGCCGATGCGGCTGGTTGCCCTCGTCGCGGTGCTCGGCTGTCTTTCCGCCCCGTTTGGAATCTCGCTCGGCAACTCTGCATTGTTCATCCTGAACAATTTCAGCAAGACTCTCGCATTCGCGTTCCTGATCGCGCTTGCGATCCGCAACGTACGTGATCTGTACACGATGGTTTGGTCATTCGTGCTGAGCGCGGGGATCCTGAGCTTCTTCGCGGTCTTCGTCTTCAAGCTCGAGCCATCGTTCGGCGACTACTCCCGTCTCGCCGAGCTGTACACCTACGACTCGAACGACCTCGGCGTGCTCCTGATGATCGGATTGCCGCTCACGCTGCTGCTGATGATCGTCGATCGCGGAATAAAGCGGTGGCTGCTCGGCGCGAATCTACTTCTCATCTCGGCAGCGATGGCGCGTTCGGGATCACGTGGTGGATTTCTGGGCCTGATAGCCGTCGCAATCGCTGGGCTCGTGCTCGTCAATGGCGTTTCAGTCGCCAAGCGGACCTCCGTTCTGATAGTGGCCGTGGTCGCGCTCGCCTTCGCGGCACCACCCGGATACTGGAAGCAGATGGGGACGATCCTGGCGCCGAAGTCCGATTACAACTATTCCAGCGTCGACGGGCGAACGGCGCTGATCAAGCGTGGGCTCGGCTACATGGCCGACCGGCCCATTTTCGGCATCGGAATCTGGAATTTCGCCAAGGCAGAATGCAGCATCTCGCCGAAGATCGAGGATCCTGCTGTCGGCGTAAAGTGCATCGCGCCCCACAACTCGTTCATTCAGGCAGCCGCCGAGCTCGGGGTCCCCGGACTCATTGCCTGGCCCTCACTCCTTTTCGCGCTGCTCATCGGCCCACTGCGACTGCGGCGCAAACTTCCCGCTGCATGGCGACGCAGCTCGAACCAACGCCGCTTCCTGTACGCGTCGACGACTTTTTTCCCAATCGCAATGTGTGGGTTTGCCGTCACGTCCTTCTTCGTGACGTTCGCGTTCGCCGACCCCATCTATCTGATGGCGGGTCTCACGACCGGGCTCTACGCGGTCGTACACGCTCAGCTTGCTGAGGACGGTTACACGACCTCTGTCGCTACGGCTGCGTCACCGCGCGGTCGGCTGACGGGCTGGCGGGTGAAGCGCAGCGAGCAGCGTGTTGCTGACGCCACGCCGCTGGGAGGACACGCTTAGCCGATGCGCACTCTGCTCAAGAAGCCGATCGAACGCGCGCTGTCGTCGGCGTGGGTCGGATCTGTCACGCGCCAGAGAGTGCGCGGGAAGCGCCTCATCCTCGCGTACCACGGCGTCATACCCGACGGCGAGCGCGTAGCGGGTGAGCGATCGCTGTTCATTGCGCAGCGCGAATTTGCCGCGCATCTGGATCTGCTCTCCGAAATAGCGGATGTCGCGCCGCTCAACAGGCTCGACGAGGACGGTGACGGTAGGCCGCGCGTCGCCATCACAATCGACGACGCATACCTCGGCGCGGTGCGGCAGGGCGTCGACGAGCTTGCAAAGCGCTCGCTGCCGGCGACGATTTTCGTTGCGCCGGGCCGACTGGGCGGGCACGTTTTCTGGTGGGACGCGCTTTCGTCCGAGCGGGGCGAGATGGATCCGGCGCTCCGGACCTTTGCGCTCTCCTCACTGGCCGGCTCCGACGAAAAGGTCCGCTCGTGGGCGGCGGCGGCGGCGCTTCCCAAGTCCGACGACCTACCCGAATACGCGCGATCGGCTACCCGCGAAGATCTCAGGGTTGCCGTCCGCAGGGCGGGAATCACGCTCGGGTCGCACTCGTTCACCCACCGAAATCTTTCACGACTCGACATCCAGGACGTAATGTCCGAGGTCGGTCGCTCGCGTCTGACGCTCAAGGCGGAGTTCGGTGCGCGCGCCATCGACTGGCTGGCTTATCCATATGGGCTCGACTCCGTAGCAGCGCAGCAGGCGGTTGCGGCGTCCTCGTACAAAGGTGCCGTACTCATTTCGGGTGGCTGGCACAATCCGGCGCGGACGCCCGCCTTCGCTCGTCCGCGGCTGAACATTCCTGCCGGTCTCAGCGTCGAGCGCCTGCGGATCCACGTCCTTGGCGGGCTACTGTCTTGATCGGGAAACCTTCGACTCGTTCCATCGGACATATCGTCCCGCCGGCTCGGCCGACAGCCCTGCCGCGTCTTCGCATCGCTATGATGCTCGAGTCGGACGAGCCGGGCGGCGCGGAGATGATGGTCTTCCGGCTGTCCGACGAGCTCCGCCGCCGGGGCCATACGATCGTTCCGGTCGGACCCGAGAACGGGGTGGGCTGGCTCGGCGATCTGTTCAGGCGTGGCGGCTTCGTGCCCGCGGTCTATCGTCTGAAGAGCGCCATCGATGCGGGCTGCGTGAAAGGTCTCGTGCAGTTGTTTCGCGAACACCGCATTGAGGCCGTCCATAGCCATGAATTCACGATGGGTGTTTACGGCGTTGCGGCGGCCAGAATTCTCGGACTACCGCATTTGATCACCATGCACGGTGGCCTGACCGTGTGCAAAGCGCTGCGCCGGCGCATCGCGTTGCGGTGGGCAATGCGTGCGTCGGACCACAGCGTGATGGTCTCGCGCGCGACGCAGACCCAATTTGCGACCGAGCTGGGCGTCGATCCCTCACTCTTCACCGTCGTGCCCAACGGAGTGCCGATCGTCGAGGGAGACGCATCTCGAGTGCGCGCCGAGTTCGGCGTGCGTGACGGAGAGTGCGTCATCGTCGCGGTTGGAGTTCTGGAACGGCACAAGGGTCATCGGTTTCTGCTGGAAGCGCTCGCCAAACTGGATGCCGAGTCGCTGGGAAAGCCGTGGAGACTGGTCATCGCCGGTGGCGCCGGCGGCGAAGAGCACGCTTCGCTTCGCCAATTCATCGCCGACCACGGGCTCGCAGATCGCGTCCACATCGCTTTGAACAGAAACGACGTCTCCGATCTTCTCGCCCTGTCGGACATTTTCGTCATGCCCTCCCTGTGGGAAGGTCTGCCGATGGCTGTTCTCGAGGCAATGGTCGCCGGAAAGGCGATCATCGCCTCAAGGATCGCTGGCATACCCGAAGCGCTCGTCGACGGACAGGATGGATTACTCGTACCATCGGGAGAGACTTCACCGCTCGCTGCCGCCTTGCGACTGCTGATCGAGAACCCGTCGCAACGGGCCACCCTAGGAGCGAAGGCGCAGGAGCGCGCCTACCGGGAGTTCACGGTCCAGGTGATGGCTGACCGGTACGAGAGCCTTTATCAGAGCGCCCTCGCGAGCCGCAACCGCGCGGGCCGTCGGGTGGCGAGCGCGTGAGAGAGCGAAACGCAATGAAGCGACGTCTGCTGGTAATCAGCTTTCATTACCCCCCCGACGGGTCAATTGGTGGACAGCGCTGGGCTGGCCTCTCCAAGTATCTCGCGCGCGCCGGTTGGGAAGTTCACGTCGTTACTGCGTCCGCCCCCAAGGGCTATCAGATGCCGGCCGGCGTCCACCGTCATTTCAGGCCGCGTCGCAGAACTCTGAATGAATGGTACAGAGCGAGAAACGCCGCGCGCATTGAACCCACGGCCTCGGGAGAGGCGTCGACGTCGGATGCGCCGACGCGCCGGCCCAGTCGAATCACTCGTGCGTTGATCCTGGCGCGTCGCATTGCAGGCAGCGCCGCAGGACTGCCGGATCAGGGAAGGGGCTGGATCATTCGTGCTTGCGGCGCCGCGTTGTCGCTGATGCAGACCGGTGAATTCGACTGCGTCATAAGTAGCGGGCCCCCGCATTCGGCTCATTTCGCGGCTCTTGTCGCCACACTAGGGCGGGGAACGGCTTTCTGGATCGACATGCGTGACCCGTGGTCCGCGACCCACGAGATGAACTCGGTAGCCGACCGCTTTGTGCGGGCCGAGCGATACGTGCTCCACAAACTGGAGCGCATGGTCTTTCCGCGCGCCTCCAGGGTTCTCGTAAACACCAACGAGTTCGCGGCGCAGCTGCGCGCGGCGCAGCCCGATCTCAATGTTCTGCACTTCCCCAACGGGGTCGACACGGAGCTGCTCCCACCGCGTGACATCTCGGCCGTAATACCGGGTTCCATCGCATACGTGGGAACTTTATATGCGGGCCGCGATCTATCTGCGGTGTTCAGCGCGATGCGTGCAGTTGCCGACGAGACGGGCGCTACGAATCGACCGCTGACCCTCAACGTTGCGGGTCCGCTGGAGTCGCCGCACCGCGAGCGCATGCACTCACAGATCGAAGCTGCCGGCCTCAACGAGGCAGTGAAGGTGCTCGGAGTGCTGCCACGCGATGCCGCGCTCGAGCTCCTCAGTCGGTCGCATCTGGCTCTGGTCCTGGCGCAGGATCAGCCAATGTGCGTGCCCGCGAAGCTGTACGAGTCTGTCGGGCTCGGTATCCCCACGCTCGTGATCGCTGAGAAAGACAGCGCGGCGGCGCGCGAAGCGCGTCGCATTGGCGCGTTTACGGCAGAGGGTCACGATGTCGCCGCTGTGAAGACTCTGCTTGCGGATCTCACCAACGGCCGGATTCCGACGAAGATCGAGGCCGCGACGCCGATCTCGTACGAGGCGCTGGCAGTCAAAATGGATCAGCTGCTTCGCGGCGCGTCGGCGCAGCATACGGAGCTGGCGCCCGCCGCCAGTTCGCTACCACACCCGGTCTGATGACGTTCGAATTCCAGCGCGTCGATCCTCTCGAGGTCCGCGACGAAGTCATCGACTTCTTCTTCAAGCATCGCCGGTGGCCCGGTGAGACGCGCGCCGATTACGAGGCCATCTGGGACTGGCGCCATCGCGCGCTGTCCGAAGGTCCGCCGCTCGGATACATTGCTCGCCTCCAGTCGACAGGTGAAATCGTCGGCCATGTCGGCGTTTATCGGCGTGAGTTCCGAATCGGCGACGCCAGGATCGCCGGGTGCGTCCCCGGTAATCTGTTCGTCAATCCTGCCTGGAAGCAGAACATCATCGGCGTCCGGCTGGTAATGTTTTTCCGATCTCTGATCCAGAACCGAGAGTTTGATCTCTTCCTCGGATTCGGAAATGAGCCGGCGAACGCAATGCTCGCGCGTCTCGGTTTCGCCCAACTCGGAGCGATGCATACCTACGCCGATGTCCGGAATGCGGGCGCAGTTCTGCGCAGACGCCATCGCGCGTTTGCCGCGGTCGGACCGCTGGTAAATCTGGGCTTCGCCGCGCGCAGACAGTTTTCTACCGGCGTACGCAGGGTGAAGTCGCACCTCGACGTGAGAACGGTGACCGCGTCGGAGTTTCTGACTCTGGACCGCTCTCACTGGTCGGCGCCAACGCGACTGGTTGCGTGGGAAAGCAACGAATTCATCGTCGAGCGCTATCTGAAAGAGCCTGGTGCGGAGCGGACGTTGTTCGGATTGTTCGCGCCCGGCAAGGGAACGCTGGAAGGCTTTGTCGTCACCGAGCCTACGGCCCGTGTCAAAGTCTGGGACTGTCAGACAAATCCCGCTGCCATCGACCCAACGTCAGCAATTGCTGTCGTCGCGAGCAGAATCCGACGCGCCGAGACCGTTCTCGTTCCGACACTGCCACAGTCGGCTCTGGCAGGAGAATTCATGCGCGCCGGGTTTTTGGATCGGGAATCGGTGGACGCAGTGGAAGCGAACACTTTTGTATCGGCTCTTTCGCTCCCTGACAATCCGCACGCCCAGGTGCTCAACGACCCCAGCCAGTGGAATATCTGGATGGGAAGCAGGCATTACTGACATGTCCTCACTCGCTACGCCAACCTGAACCTGGTGTCCACTTTGGCAACTTCGCATTTCATGGCCGGAGCCGGCGTGCCCGGACTCGTCAGTGTGATCGTCCCGTGCTATAACAGAGCGGACATCGTCGGCGAGACGATCGAGAGCGTTCTGGCTCAGTCGTACCAGCTACTCGAGATAATCATCGTCGACGATGGCTCGACCGACGACACTCGCGAGGTCGTCACGCGGTACTCCGATCCACGCATTCGCTATTTCTACAAGACCAACGGAGGACTTTCGTCGGCCCGCAACGCAGGACTCGACGAAGCCCGCGGCGAATTCATCGCTTTCCTGGATTCAGACGACGTCTGGCATCCCTGGAAGCTGAGCGCGCAGATCGAAATCTTTTCCCGGTACGGTTCCGTCGGACTCGTCTGGTCCGACATGAGCACATTCGAGGTAGTCGGCCGCGTCATCGCCGAGCGACACCTGCGCGAGTATTACTCGGCGTACTCGGTCGTGCAGCTCGAGGCCAGACACTCCGCCGCCGGATGCCTGAGTGACCTCGTCGATGGGACTCCGCCCTCGATTGCGGCATGCCCGTTCTATGTCTTCGACGTTTTCCACGAAATGTTCAGTGGGAACCTCGTTCATCCGTCAACCGCGGTCGTCAGGCGACAGCGGCTGCGGGAGTCAGGACCGTTCGAGGTGGAGGTCACCGGTCACGGGGCTGAGGACTATCATTTTTATTTCAGGATTTGCGCGCTGGGTCCCGTCGCGTTTCTCGACGCACCGACCACGCTCTACCGCGTGCACGCCTCGCAACTCAGCACCTGCAACCGACTCCACGAGGCGAGGGGCAATCTCAAGGTAGTCACTCATTGGCTGGACAGGCGCCCGTCGACCCTCCCACAGCCAGTCATTCAGAAAAGTCTGGCTACATCGCACGCATGGCTTGGCGCGGAGGAGCTGAATGCAGGCGATCCGCGAGCAGCGGCGCGGCATCTATGGCGTAGCCTTCGACTAGACAGTAGACAACCTTCTACCCTTTTCCTGCTGATGATCAGCTTGTTCCCCCCCACCGCAACGGCTGTATTGCGAGCGCTGAAGCGGGCACTTCGGAGCTCGCTCGCTCGCCCGATCGCCGGCATCGCCCTCGCCCTGCTCGACGATTCGTTCCTCCCCGAGCTTGCCAATTTCGTACAGTCGGGGATCGCGGCTTTCGCCTGATGCCTGTACACCACTTCATCAGCCGGGTAACACTGCTCGTCCTCGGATTGTGGGCGAGCGGCGGCGTCGTCGCAATGAGCTTCGTCAAATCGAGATGGGCGAGACATCACGAGGATCGAAACAGATCCGAGTTCGCCTATCCGGGCGAGGTAACCCGCGTACGGGCGTCATCTGCGATCGCTTTTTTCCAGCGTCCGCAGGAGGGCCTAGTGAGCGTCGTCATCCCGACTCACAACCGACGGCACATCGTCGGCAAGGCGGTGCGCAGCGCGCTGGCACAGACATATCGGGACCTGGAAGTCGTCGTGGCGGACGACGGATCCACGGACGACACGCGGGCGGTGATCGAGTCCTTCGGGCCGCGGGTTCGTTACGTGCGCCAAGCCAACGCCGGCGTCTCCGCGGCAAGGAATTTCGGGATGCGGCATGCCCGTGGCGAGTTCATCGCGTTTCTCGACTCGGATGATGCCTGGCACCCCTGGAAGGTCGAGGCTCAGGTTGCGGCGCTGCGCCGCCAGCGTGATGCGGGTCTCGTCTGGACAGACATGGCCGCGATCAATGGCGCCGACGAAATCGTTGCGGAGCGCTACCTGCGCCGGATGTACTCTGTCTACCGCGACATCGACATCACGAGCGTCCTCGCGCGGAACGCTACGCTCCGCGAGCTGAGCGATGCTGTCCCCGATCCATTCGCATCGGCCCCGGTGCTTCACGGGGATTTGTCGTCCGCCATTTTGCTCGGAAATCTGATCCACACGTCGACCGTTCTTTTTCGCCGCTCGTGGTGTCAGCGGACGGGCGGATTCGACGAATCCTACGAGAGGGCGGGTGAGGACTACGAGTTCTATATCCGCCTTACCTCAGTCGGTCCGGTTGTGTTCGTCGATGCCCCGTCGACGCTGTATCGGGTCGGTGTCGCTGACCAGCTGACTGCGCCGGCGATGATGCTGGAGATCGCTCGCAATAATCTGAGGGCGATCGAGACCTGGCTCCCGCGCGGCCCGAGATCGACCGGCTTGCCATCGTCTCTCGTCAGACGCCGTTTCTCCGAATCCTTTGCATGGCTCGGTGAAGCGGAGCTCGAAGCCGGACATCCATTGGTAGCCGCGCGCCAGTTGTCGAGGAGCATTCTTCTACAGCCGGCGCTCGACAAGCGATCGCTGCTGCTCGCGAGCTGCGCACTCCCGGCGACGATGCGCGATCGCGCGCACGCAATGCGTCAGACGATGGCGAAGGCAGCCGCCCGGAGCTCTTCGTCATCTGGATGAGCTGACGACACCGCAAGCGCCGACTTGGGCCAACGCGGAGCGATCACGCAGGACGTTGCTGATCAGTGTGGCCGTTGGAGCGGCAACCGGCACCGCGCTCTGGTGTATCCTCTTCTCGTTTCAGCTCGTGGCCGGATTTGTCGCGGACACCTGGGGTGTTCTGCTGTTCACCATCGCAGGCGGGATCGTCGGCGCCACGCGGCTGCGCCCGCTGTTGACGGCGTTGCTCGTATTCGGCGCGGCGACGATTTTGCTCGTGGTTCTTTCGCCGATTTCCACGATAGTTGCTCGCCGCTGGGTCCGGGCCGACGCACTCCCGAATCGACCGCTGTCGGCGGCCGTTGCGCTGAGTGGTGGCGTCAATCCCGACGGCGCGATGACCGGCGGTGCCATCGACAATTTGCTTTCGGCAATTGCGCTCGTGCGCGCGGGGAGAGCGCTCACGCTCGTCACGACCACCGTCGAACGCGAATTCCCCTCAGGAGATGTCTCCAATCGCGGCGATCAATTTCGTCTGATCGCGATGGCCGCGGACACAACCCGCTGGCTCCGCACAGCACCTACCGGTTCGACGCGTGACGAAGCGGTGGAATCGGCACGCATGCTATTGCCTAGAAAACTGCGGGACATCGCCGTGGTAGCGGCGCCGATGCACACTCGTCGAGCGTGCGCAACCTTCGAGGCGGTGGGATTCTCGGTGACGTGCGTGCCGGCGCTTTCCAGGTTGCCCGGAGGCCGCGACCCGGCGCCGTGGCCCGAAGACCGGCTCCACGTGTTCGGGGACTGGATCTACGAGCTGGCTGGCACGATCAAGTACCGCGCGGCCGGCTGGCTCCCCAAATGACGAGGGGGTGCCGAGCGGCAGTCTCGGGCTGCGACTCGCATGTCAGCGGTCCCACCCACTGGCCTGTTGCGACCGTGCAACACACCGATTCCCGTGCCACCAACGCGGCCCCTGTGCCGTCCGGGTCAGGTGTATGTAACTGCTTAAATAATAAAGAGTTAGACGCCATCGTCAAAGCGCTTTCCCGCGCCTGCAGCAAGGCGCCGCACTTGCACTCCGGGTCGCGTCGCGCCGACGGCCGATCAGGCCGATCGCCGTCCGTGTTCGAGACACATTCATGAACAACACAGGTATGCAAAGTCATCTCTCGGCTCGGTTTTCCGAGAACGAAGTGAGCGATTCAACCGAATGCTGAGAATCAGCCTTGGCCTGGTGCTCGTGTTCTGCACGGTTCTGTTGTGGCTACCGATGCTGTCGGAAGCACTCTGTCTGCTGCTGCGTCGCCGCCAGTCCGTCCAGCCGCTGCCGGCCGTGCGTCCAAGAATTCTCTTCGTCGTCCCCGCGCACGACGAGGAGCTCATGATTCAGGACTGTGTTCGATCTCTGCTGGCGATGGATTACCCGGCGGATGCGCGCCGCCTCGTGGTGGTCGCCGACAACTGCTCGGACGCCACCGCCAGACTCGTTAGAGAGCTCGGCGTCGAATGCATGGAGAGGATCGATCCACAGTTTCCCGGAAAGCCTCGCGCGATCGCGTGGGCACTGACGGCGGTCGATCTGACCAAGTGGGACGCGTGCGTCGTTGTCGATGCCGACAGTGTCGTCGCCCGCGACTTCGCGCTCGGCCTCGCGCGCCTCGCGCCGCTCAACGACATCGTGTTCCAGCCGAACAACCTCGTCGTCAACGAGTTCGAGACCTGGCTTACCCGCCTCGGCGGACTGCTTGGCCGCTGCCGTTTCGAAGTCACGTTCCCGCTGAAGGAAGCGGCGGGTCTCAACTTTCCGATCGGAAACGGGATGGGCATCGGGACGAGCCTACTCCTGCGCGACGGCTGGCGCTCTTATTCGATCGCCGAGGACTCGGCGCTTTACGCGATCTACACGGAGTCAGGGACCCCGATCCGGCTCGCGAGGCATGCGAACATCTATTCGCAGGAATCCCGCTCACTCGGTGAAGGCGCGACGCAACGTCGACGGTGGCTCGGGGGGAGAATTCAGATTCTGCGCGAGATGGCGGCGACGATCCTGCGCAGCCCCAACATTGGCTTGCGACAGAAGCTCGACATCTTCATTGAGCTCGGGCTCACGAGTCCGGTGCTCAACCTCATGATCGCACTCGGCGTCGTGGCTCTCGCGCTGATCGGCGTGGGCGGCTTCGCCGGCCGGCTAATCGCGGCTGCGGCGGCGCTTTCGCTCACTGGGATCGTTCTGACGACGTTAGTTGCCATCGCGCGTCACCCGCAGCCCGGACGCACTTTGCTCGCCTTTGTCATGCTGCCGACGTACGCCCTCTGGCGGTTCTTCGTGTTCGTATCGACCGTACTGACGCTCAACGATACGACCTGGCGCCGAAGCTCACGCAGTCCGGCGCCCGCTCCGCTCGCCCACCCACAGTCGTGAGCGTGTAGCATGTGCGGGCTGACCGGATTTTTCGGACGCGGTGGCTGGAGCGGGGAAGGGATGCGCTCGATCGCGGGACGGATGGCCGAGACGCTGACTCATCGCGGGCCCGATGACAGCGGTATCTGGGCCGATGAGAGCGCCGGCATCGCTCTCGCGTTCCGACGTTTGTCTATCGTCGATCTCTCCGTCGAAGGGCATCAGCCGATGCGCTCCGCGGGTGGACGCTTCACAATGGTGTTCAACGGCGAGGTCTACAACCATCGGGAGCTGGCCCGCGAGCTGGCTGCGAAGGGCTACCATTTTCGCGGTCATTCCGATAGCGAAGTGATCCTTGCGTCGTTTGAGGAGTGGGGAATCGAACACAGCGTTCGTCGCTTCGTGGGAATGTTTGCTATCGCGGTATGGGACGCGCGCGACCGCGAGCTGTCTCTGATTCGCGACCGGTTGGGGATCAAGCCTCTCTTCGTTTACCACAATCGCGGCGTCGTGAGCTTCGGCTCGGAGCTCAAGGCACTCGTCGCCGGTCCGGATTTCGATGCTACGCTCGATACGGGCGCGCTGACATCGTATTTGCGCTACCTGTACGTTCCCGCTCCGCGAAGCATTTACAGGCACGTTACGAAGCTGCAGCCGGGACACATCCTCACCATCACGGATCCGGCTGCGCGCTTGCCGGCGTCGGTGGAATACTGGTCCGCCGAGAAGGTTGCTGTCGCCGGACACGCCAATCCGTTCCCCGGCGACGACGGGGCAGCGGTCGCGGAGCTGGAGCGTCTGCTCACCGACGCGGTGCGCCTGCGGATGCAGGCCGATGTCCCGCTCGGCGCCCTGCTGTCCGGCGGAGTCGATTCGTCAACGGTGGTGGCGCTCATGCAGCGCCAGGCAGACCGACCGGTCAAGACCTTCACGATCGGTTTTGACAGACGGGAATTCGATGAGGCCCAACACGCACGCGCCATCGCCGCCCACCTCGGCACGGATCACACCGAGCTGAATCTGACCGGCGAAGATGCGTTGGCGGTGATTCCGCGACTGCCAGCGATGTTCGATGAGCCACTCGCCGATCCATCGCAGATCCCGACTTTCCTGGTGTCCGAGCTGGCGCGCCAGCACGTCACCGTCGCCCTCACGGGCGACGGCGGTGACGAGTTGTTTGGCGGTTACAACCGGTATGTGCTGGGTGAACGAGTCATCCCGGAATTTCAGCGCTACCCGATGCTGCTGCGGCGCTTCTCCGCCGCCGGCGTTCGGAGCATTTCGCCGAGGGCATGGGACCAAGTCGGCGACTTCTTCCGCCCCGCATTTCCGGTCGGCCCTGGTACGCGACTGCTCGGCGAGCGGCTGTACAAGGTCGCTGAGCTGCTTCGCGGGGGGTCGAGTGCGACGATGTATCGCTCGCTGCTGTCGGCGTGGCAGGATCCGGAGTCGCTGGTGGTCGAGGGAAGAGAAAGCACTTCACCGCGCGCGATCCGCTCGGACCGGTTGGGGCTGATCGACGAAATGATGCTCTGGGACCAGCAATCGTATCTGGCCGATGACCTCCTCGCAAAGGTAGATCGAGCGAGCATGGCTGTCGGACTGGAAGCACGAGTGCCGATTCTCGATCATCGCGTCGTAGAGTTTGCGTGGCGACTCGACCGCCGACACAAGGTTCGTGACGGCCGCGGCAAGTGGATTCTCCGCCAGGTCTTGTACAAGCACGTGCCTCGCGCGCTCGTCGATCGGGAGAAGATGGGATTCTCGGTTCCGCTGGCGCACTGGCTAACTGGCCCGCTGCGCAGCTGGGCGGGTGACATGCTCGAGTCAGCCTCGAGGGGGGACGTATTGCAGCAGTCGGTTGTCAGCCGGGAGTGGAATGCGTTCCTGCGCGGGCGGTCGTCGAACGCAGCCGGCATCTGGGCGCTCGTGATGTTTTGCGCGTGGCAGGATCACTGGATGGGGTCAACCCGAGTGGACATTCCGCGGGCGGTGGCGTCATGAGCGCGAGCGATTCGGGCGTGCTCGACATGCCGATCGTAGAAATGCCGGTCGCCGGAGCGGTCAGCGCGGAGCTGCCGTCGTCGGCAGCCGGAACCGACAAGCTCGATAGGTCCTTTGCTCGCGGTATCGCCTGGCTGGGAAGCGTGAAGTGGTTGGTGCAGCTGGGTACCTGGGGCACGACGATCATTGTCGCCAGAATCCTCACGCCCGCTGACTACGGATTGTTGACGATGGCGACAGTATTGCTCGAGGTCCTCTCGCTTCTGAGCGAGTCCGGCCTTGGCCTCACCGTCGTTACGGTGCGCGAAATCACCCGCGAGCAGACCGGCCAGCTCAACGGAGCTGCGGTAGCGTTGGGGGTGGTGAGCTTTGGGGTGACATGCCTCGCGGCCTGGCCGGTGAGCTGGTTCTACAAGACGCCGGCCCTACCGTTAGTGATTGTCGGTCTGGGATTCAGTCTCGTCGTCGTCGGTTTTCGAGTCGTGCCGGGCGCGCTCCTCCAGCGCGACTTGCGCTTCCGTCGCCTCGCCGCAATCGACGCGGCACAAGGGGTAGCCCAGGCCGTGGCCACGATTGTCCTCGCCGTCCTCGGATTTCGATACTGGTCGCTGGTCTTCGGCGCACTGATCGGCGCCGCCGTGGGGACCATCGGAACGGTGGCGGCGCGGCCTTACATGATGCGCTGGCCCCATTGGAAAACCCTTCGTCCGCTGCTCCCGTTTACGCGAAACGTTCTGGTCGGGCGGTTGTTCTGGTTCACCTACCAGAACTCGGATTTCATTGTCGCCGGAAAGCGTCTCGGCACCGTTGCGCTTGGCGCGTACAGCTACGCGTGGACTTTGGCGAGCATGCCGGTGGACAAGATCAGCGCCCTGATGAATTCAGTCACACCGCCGATCTTCGCCGCGATTCAGCACGACATCCCCGCTTTGCGTCGATATTTCCTCACGGTCAATGAGGGGCTGGCGGTGTTTGCTTTCCCGCTAACGGTCGGAATCGCGCTCGTCGCGCAGGACCTAGTGCCCGTGGTGTTCGGCAGCCGCTGGATCTTCATGATCGCGCCGTTGCAGGTGCTCGCCATCTACTCGACCATCCGCGTCATCACGCCCACCGCTTCGCAGGCTCTCACCGTAACGGGCGACACGCGCTACCTCATGTATCTCGGTGGCGTTGCGGCGGTGGTACTACCGACGGCCTTCTACATCGGCAGCCGCTGGGGAACCATCGGAATCGCGCTGGCGTGGACGATCGCCCATCCAATCGCGGTGTATTTCCCCCTTTATACGAGATTGCTGCGTCGCCTCGAGCTGAGCATCCCGCGATACTTCCGTGCGCTGTGGCCGGCTCTGTCGGGGTGCCTGGTGATGACAGCAGCGGTGATTTCCACCCGTCAATTGATACAGGGGCACGTGATCCAGGGAATCACTCTTGGAGCGGAGATTGCCGCGGGTGCGATTGCTTATTCCGCGTGCCTCCTGATGTTCCACCGCGCGCGCGTCAAAGCCTTCATCGCTCTCTGGCGCAATCCGACTGTGGAGACGTCGAGCAGCGCGCCAGCGACTGTCGCGAGCTGAGACTAGGCGCGCCGGGCTAAAGCGGCGATGATGCGCTCACCCGCGCGGCCATCCCAGCCCTCGGGGCGCGGCGGCGTCGCGGGCCGTACCACTTCGCGCAAAAGCGCGACGAGGTCTTCTGGGTTGGGGACGAGTCGGTTCGTCCCTTCGGTGATCGTGATCGGGCGCTCGGTGTTTGGCCGAACTGTGAGGCACGGGATGCCGAGAGCGGTGGTCTCTTCCTGCAACCCACCCGAATCGGTGACGACGGCGAATGCATGCTCGACCAGATCCAGCATCTGGAGGTAGCCGACCGGCTCGAGCATCTGCACGCGATCGATCTTGAGTCCCGCATCCTCGAGGCGTCGACGCGTCCGCGGATGGGCAGGGAAGACAACCTCGCGGTCCTTCGCAATCTCACTCAGCACCGCGGCCAGCGTCCGAATTCTCACCGGGTCGTCGACGTTCGACGGCCGGTGAAGGGTCACCACCACCGCGGATCCATTTACTCCAATGCTCTCGCGGAATCCTGTTGCGCGGGCCGCCGGCAACGCAAAGAACAGACTGTCGATCATCACGTTGCCTACGAACTCGATCTCTTCGTCGGGCTCGCCCTCGGCGCGCAGCTGCGCATCGGCGTCGCGCGACGGAGTCAGCAACAGATTCGCCAGCCGATCAGTGACCAGTCGATTGAGCTCTTCCGGCATGGTGCGGTCGAAGCTGCGTAGACCCGCTTCGACGTGCGCAACGCGAATTCCGAGCTTCGATGCCACGATCGCGGCGGCCATGGTTGAATTGACATCACCGTAGACGACCACCCAGTCCGGTCGCTCTGTGATCAGAACCGGCTCAATCCGTTCCATGATGCGCGCCGTCTGAACAGCGTGGGTGTCGGAGCCGACGCCCAGATTCACATCCGGTGCGGCGATACCGAGATCCCTGAAAAAGTTCTCGGACATCGCTTCGTCGTAATGCTGCCCGGTGTGAACTACCACTTGCGCTACTCCGGCCGCATTGCCGGCGCGAAGCACGGGAGCGAGCTTCGGAAAATTGGGACGGGCACCGACTACGTGGAGCAGCTTCATGTCGCAGCGAGCTCAGGTTCGGTGGCGATGGCCGGCGCGTGCGGCGAGGAAGCGTGTTCCTGCGCCGCGAGTTTTTGCTCGAGCAGCGCGCGCAGTTCCGAGTGCATCTCGAAGTACTGGCGACCCTCGTCAGATTGCTGGGGTCGAGCCGGTGGCAGCGTGCCGGATTCAACGATCCATCGCACCACATTTCCGAGGAGGGCGATCTGGGCGTCGTCAACCAACGCGCGAAGTCCGAGAATGCTATCCGCCGAACTCTTGTCGACTTCGGCGACGGCGATGATGTCGCCGGTATCAATCCCTTCGTTGATCAAATGCACGGTGCACCCAACTGTGCTCCCCTCGAGTCCCGCCCATTCCGCGACGTTCATTCCCCGATAGCGGGGAAGCATTCCCATGTGCGCGTTCAGCGTTCCCAGCCTGGGGGTGCTTAGAACTCCGCGACGCAGAATTCCGGCGCCCGCATGAATCAATATATCCGCCTCGAGCCGGCTCACGGCGTCGACAGATACTGGATCAGACAGTGGTCCGAGATGCGTCACCGGTATGCCTTCCTGTTCGCAGAAGGCGACGACGTCGGTGGTTGGTCCGCCTGCACCGGTACTCCTGGCGAAAGCCTCGCGAGATCGCTGAATCAGCGACCTGCGCAGAGGCCCGAAAAACCCATCCTGCGCGAGCCGCGCTTTTATCCGATGGCGAGCGGGAGCTTCATTCCGGTGTTCGATTACCACCGCCGCGGGTCGAAATCCCCAATCCGCCCATGCGCGCATCATCTGCGGCACTTTGTGCGAGTCGGGACTCGATAGCATCACTATCCGTATCGGTGATCCGGCGTGGGTCGACGGTGTCGGCAGCGAGCGCGCGACATCCGCCGGTGCGGTCCAGCCGATGTCCTCGAAGGACGTGAGCCACTTCAGGGCACGTTCCTTTGCCATCAGTGCATCGATGAAATACTTCGCCGACCAATTCGGCATCGCCATGTAGAGGTAGTCACCCCATGCCGGCGATGATCCGGGAATGCCGCCGCGAATTCCCGGATCCATGCTTTCCATCGGCTGCGCCGCCTTCACGAGATCGAGCGCCTTGAGCGCCGCATTCACCAGGCGCAGATCTCCATCGCGCATGCCAAGCCGGAACCAGATGAGTGCCATCTGCGCATTGCCGGTCAAACACGCGTACCCAGGATTCGCGGTACGCCAGCGATAATCGAGAACCCCGGGCAGCCGACCACTTAGCTCGAGGCGTCTCGCTACAGCGATTGCCGCGCGCCGAGCGACCGCGACGCCATCCTCGCGGCCAAGGGTCTCGGAAAGATCCAACACGCCCCAGATGGTGTACGCGATCGTGTGCGTAACCGCTCTTCGCCGCTCGTGGTCGTCGGCGGAGAAGCCGACTTTATCGATCCATCCACTCTCGTGGTCGACGTTGGTGAGCACCCAGTCGAGATGGCGCTCCGCCGCCTGCCTCCATTCCGCGATCCCAAAATGCCGGCCTGCTTCGGCGAGCCAGCAGGAAGCGTGTGCCGAGTACGCGGTCACGGTGTTGTAAATGTGTTTCCGCCAGCATCCGTCCGGGTCCTGTTGCGAAACGAGCCAATTCGCGGCACGCGATGCGGATTCTGCGGCGTCGATGTCCCCGGTCTCGGCGTGCCACGCGACGAGGCCGTGCAGAATCTGCGCGGTATTGAAGATCGAAGGGCGGGTGCGATTCTCATGCAGTTCGCCGCCGGGAAACGCGCCGTCGGCAAGCTGGATCGAGCGCAGGAACCTGACGCATTCGGCTGCGCGGCTTCGGAACGAACTGTCTACGGATTTTGCGAGCGCGATGAACGTCGGAATGATGTATCCAGTCGTCTCTGGATAGGACGAGGACCATCCTGAACGCAGGTTGTAGCGGCCGCTTACTCCACCGTCGCCGGTGACATCCTGCGCCCGTGCCAGCCACTGTGCCGCGGCGACGAGGTGGTCGCGATCCGAGTAGCCAAGCTCGGCGTTTCTCCCGCGGTGAAAAAACTGGTTTCGCATGTAGACAGCATGAGACGGTCGCCACAGTGCCGCGTCGAGCGAACGGCCCGCTAGCCAGCGTAAGGAACGTTTCGGCATATAACTGTTTGATTCGAGGTGTCGGTTTCTGCGCCGCCTCGATCTCTGGAGACGGAGCGCGCAGGTGCCCGCCGAAAGTGCAAACCGGACGCCCGGGGCCTGGAATGTCAGCACCCTGCCATCGCAGCTGCTAACCGCTGGTGTAGCAACAACTTACGAACATCGAGCCGGAAAGGGCAGTGGCATGGCGTGCAGGCATGGATGCGTGGGTGTCGCTCCGGCGCAACAGCCTTGGCCGGCCGCCGCAATGGACAAACGCCCCCAAAAACCAAGCGCCCAGGCCAAACCCCTCGGGGTCTGACCTGGGCGCTCCGCCAAAAGTCGGGCTTTAGTTCTTACCGCTGAAGTACAGGTGGTCAAAGTACATGTACATCGTATTGGCAACCGTGCCGCCGCCGCCACCCCACACCGGCGCGTAGTGGAGCGATCTCCACGAGGGTGAGCTGTTCTGGAACTTGATGCCGCCCACGTGGGTGATGTGGACACCATCCAGCCAGAGGTCGAGATAGCCGTCCGCATTACCGACGGTGTTCATGGCCGCCACGACCTCAATGTGGAACCACTGGCCGCGCGTGACCTGCGTCTGTGCGGCGGCGACACCGAGGTTCGGACCCCAATCCGGATTCTGTGGATCGTTCGACCCTTCGCCACCCTGGACGATGTTTTGTCCCTCGATGAACGGGACCAGGGGTTCGGCGTTTGCGCCGTGCAACACGATGACGATGCTCGGCACGTCTGTCGACGTGTACAGATAGTACTGCTTGTTGATCGATGACCCAGGGTGACCCTGCCAGTTACTCGACACCTTCGACCAGTGCGAGACGTACACGGTCTTGTACAGGAAATTGGGCGAGTCACCATCCCACGGTGCGCCGCCGCCCTGGAAGCCGGCAGGATACGTGACCTGGAGTATGTTCACCGGCGATTTCGGAGCGGTTGCATCCTGAATGATCTTTCCGCCCGTCCCGCCGTTGGATGGCTCGTCCCAGCCGAGCTCGTGCAGCGCATTGAACGGCCGGTCGGATACGACGGTCATTCCCGACGGCTCGTTCGTGGGACCCTGCGCCTGTACAGACACGTTTGCGCTGCCCGTTATTGTTTCGCTCGTTGCCCTGATGCTGGCGGAGCCGACGGCGACTGCAGTCACGAGGCCGGAGCCCGAAACTGTTGCCACCGCATTATCGGAGGAGCTCCAGGAGATTGCGCGGCCTGTGAGCACGTTGTTGCTCGCGTCGCGAGTCGTCGCTGTCGCCTGGGTTGTCTGTCCCGGCGTCAATGAGCCGTCCGCCAGGGAGACGCTGACAGATGCGACTGGAGCAGGAACGGCTGACGCAACTGTCAGCACACTGCTGCCGGTCTTGCCTTCACACGCTGCGAGGATCTGAACCGTACCTACTGCGATTGCTGTGACTAGGCCCGACGATGACACGGTAGCAACTCCTGGGTCGCTAGAGCTCCACGTGATCACGCGTCCGGTGAGCACGTTGTTATTTGCATCTCGCGTCGTCGCCGTTGCCTGAGTGGTTTGACCCGGATTCAGGGAGTTCGATGCGAGCGAAACGGACACAGAAGCTACTGGTACCGGCGGTGGTGCTGCAACAGTGAGAGTTGCATTTCCAGTCTGACCCTCACTGGTAGCAATGATTTGAGCGGTACCGACGGCGACTGCAGTCACCAGGCCGGAGCCTGAGACGGTAGCGACAGCGGTGTTGCTCGAGCTCCAGCTGATCGACCGTCCGGTGAGCACATTGTTATTGGCGTCGCGAGTGGTCGCTGTTGCCTGGGTGGTTTGGCCTGGATTGCGAGAGCTGTTTGCCAGCGAGACGCTTACAGAAGCGACCGGCACCGGCGGCGCTGTCGTTACAGTCAACGTAGCGCTGCCATTTTGTCCTTCACTTGTCGCCTTAATCTGTGCGGATCCCACCGCAACGGCGGTGACCACACCGGAGGAATTGACCGTCGCAACCGAGTTGTCACTCGAGCTCCAGCTTACGGCGCGTCCTGTCAGAACATTGTTGCTGGCGTCACGGGTAGTTGCCGTCGCCTGGGTGGTCTGTCCCGGATTGAGCGATCCGGATGCCAGCGCGACTGAAACGCTCGCAACGGGCGCTGGCGGCGCCTCCATCACTGAGAGCGAGGCCTGGTTGGTGACGCCCTCGCTGGCGGCACTGATCGTGGCGGTACCCGGAGCGATGCCGGAGATGACTCCGGCCGCGTCAACGTGCGCGATCGCGGCACTGGAAGTCTGCCAGGTTATTGAGCGCCCGGGCAGGGGAGAACCGCTCGCGTCGAGTGCGACGGCTGTGCCGTTCTCCGTTTGACCAACCATGATCGACGGTGACGGCAACGTGATCGAGACTGAAGCGACCGGGGTGCGTTCGACGGGGAGGGTTGATGTTCCTCCCGCGGTGCACGCAACGATCCCCAACACAGCGCCGGTCACTGCCAGGAATAAAGTACGCATGGAAGCGCGCCCTCCTCGGTAGTGTGAGTCGGCGGCTCGACTGGCATGGCGTTTTGTTATACGCTGTAGCCTCGTAGCTTTGCGTCGCCGGCTTTCGCCGGGTTTGCCTTTGTCGGTCACCTCGAATGAGGCTCGCGATCCTGCCGTTCTATTTTTCAAGACCCGCTCCGGAAGACACGAGTCTTTCGCTTACAACGTGGCGACGATTGCTCAAATGTTGTGTCACATCTATTGATGGTGCTGCTGCACTTGACCGCGGTAACCTCGCGTATGCCGCCTCAACAAATGCGCCTGAATTGGCACGATGTTTGGCGGCGAGGAGCGTGCCACAGGCTCAATTTCGCATTGGCACCCGGCAGACTTGTAAATCAACGACGTCTGTTCCGCGAACAAACACGACCGAACTGCTTTTGTTTACCCGCCAGCCGTGAAATCTGTTCAAGCTGATCGTCCCAAAGTTCTGCACGTGTTGGCGCCAAGCCGGGAAGGTGGGCTCGAACGCGTGGTGACGATGCTCAGCACTATGCAAATAGAGGCCGGCGTCCACGTCGCGGCGGTCATCGAGCCGGGCAGCGAACACGACCATCCCTTTGTACGTGGTCTCGAATCGCGCGGCGTCCCGGTGTCGCGAATTGTCGTTGGCGGTCGCGGCTACCTTGAAGAGTATCGCGCCCTTCGCGAGTTGATCGCCCGGATCAAACCAGACGTCGTGCACACCCACGGCTACAGGTCCGACGTCATTGGCGGGGTTGCGGCGCGACGTGGAAAGATCGCTGCTGTCAGCACGGTGCACGGCTTCACGGGCGGCGGCATTCGCAATCGCATCAACGAGGTCATCCAGCGCTTCGCTCTCCGGCGCTCCGCCGCTGTAATTGCCGTCGCGGCGCCGATCGTCGACCGTCTTGTCTCGGCGGGCGTCCCCAGATCGCGCATCTCGTGCATACCGAATGGATTCAGCCGCGAGATTCAGCTCGAGCGCTCCGTCGCGCGCGGCCGGCTCGGAATCAAGGATGGGAGGCTCGTTGCGGGATGGGTCGGCCGACTATCGCCCGAAAAAGGAGCCGACGTGATGCTACGCGCTCTCAGCGAGAGCGACGCCAATTGGATTCTCTCCATCATCGGAGACGGTCCCGATCAGGATTCGCTGCGACGGCTCGCCGTCCAGCTGGGCGTCGCGCATCGAATCACCTGGCACGGCACCGTGTCGGGTGCGGCATCTCTCTTCAGCGCCTTCGACGCCTTCGTTCTCAGCTCTCGCACCGAGGGAACCCCAATAGTGTTGTTCGAGGCAATGGATGCATCTGTGCCCATCGTCGCCACGACCGTCGGCGGTATCCCGCATGTTCTTACCGAAGCGGACGCGTTGCTGGTCCGTCCCGACGATCCGTCGGCAATCGCGCGCGCACTCGGTGCAATTCAGGAGAATCGTGGCGCCGCCAGAGAGCGCGCCTTTCATGCGCGGGGTCGACTGCTTTCAGCGTTCAGCGACGCTGCCTGGGCCGATGCTGTGAACGCCGTTTATGAGGCGGCGGCAGGCCGCGCAGCCCAGCGCTAGATTGCTGGCCTCGCGATCGCAAAAAAGCTTGCCCTCCCCGATCGCGCGATTCCAGCGCTGATCTCCACAACCGATAATGCTGATCGTCACTAACGTTTCGACTTTCCCTCCACGCTGGACTGCGGCCGACGGCACGCCGGGCCGAACCGAGATCGCGCGGAACGCCGCGGAGTTTCTGCGCTTCCGTGAAGTCGAGGACGCCGTATTCCTCGTCAACTGCGACTCGCGCATCGTTCTCGATCTGGCGTTGCGACGGCTGATCCCGTTTCGCTCGAGCCCGCCGCTCGTTGCGCTCGATCTCGTCTTTCTCCATCGGCCGCAGTCTATTGCCGGCAAGCTCGGCGTCCTCGCCAAGCGGCTGCTCCTGCGGAACGTCGATTACTTCCTGCATTACTTCAAGGATGTAGAGGGGCTGGAAGCGGTCTACGGTATTCCCCGCGATCGCAGCGGCTTCGTGGGCTTCAAGGCGAATCTCTTCGGGGCACGGGCTCCGGCACCGAGCCCGCAGGGTGATTATGCGCTTTGCTTCGGGCGTTCGATGCGGGACTTCGACACTTTTTTCGACGCCGTCGAGCTCTCCGAACATCCGGGGGCAATCGTCGATCCGCAGCTCGAGTCCCTGAGGGAGCACGGCAGCAGCTTCTCGCGCAGCCTCGAGGAATTACCGCGCAACGTGCGCGTGCTTCCCGATGATGGAACCGAGGCTTCGCAGATTGCCGCGCTTCGCGGCGCGAAGATAGTGGTTGTTCCGATGCGCAAAGGCCGGCTCATTGCGGCTGGGATCAGTACCATCCTCAACGCAATGGCGCTCGGCAAGTGCGTCATCGCGTCGGCGGGTCCGGGTGTCACCGACATCTTCGACGGCCAGCTTCTGAGCGTTCCTCCGGGCGATTCGGTAGCTCTTGCCAATGCGTTGAAGAAAGCGTGGAGCGATGACGCCTTGCGCCTCGGCACAGCTCGCGCCGGCTGGGAGTATGCGCTGTGGTGCGGAAGCGAGCAGGACTTCAATCGCCGCGTAATCGACGCGGTGGTGAAATGGAGAGCGACGGCGGCTTAGCCCCTCACCCGATCCAGCCCCGACCTTATGAAGCTCGCGCTTCTGCTCACAGCGGCGGCGATGCGCGCGCGGAAGGGTGCTGAGACCAGCTCCCATTGCTCGCCGACTTCAGCCTCCTGCTGCGAGAAGCGACGCTTGAAGTCCGAGATTCCACCCAGCGGGTCGTCACTCGCGGTGTTCCCGACAGTGACACCTCCCAAATCGAAAGTTCTGGCGCCGCCGCGCCGCGCCCATGTGATCAGATCCCACAACAGAGCGTAGCTGGTCGAGATCTTCATGTCGCTCACCCGCACCGAGCCGGACTCGGAGTACTCCGCCACATCACCGTGGGCGCATCCCCAGGCGAACGCGATAATTGCCGAAGGGCCGCTGATATCGGTACGCTCGAGGACAGCAATTCGCGAGCGGTCGGGCACGGCGTTGGACATCTCGATGAAAGATCTCCAATCGATTGGCCGATGCTCGCCACCAGTGCGCTCACGCGTCTCGTCCGATAGCGCCTGTAGGCGATCCGCGATTGCCGAGCCCGCCGTCGAAATCCGGACCGGGAATTTTCCAATGTTGCGAACGCCCTGACGCGCGTTCTTGTGCAGCGCCGCGAACAATGCGTCTTCGCTGGGGCTGAGGTCGAGCAGCAGCGTTCGCTCGTAACTCCGCGTGGTGGGGACGCGCGTGAACCCAGCATCTTTCAACGTCCGCCCCGTTCGCGAACGCGCGCTGGCGTCGAGTCCATACACATCGACGCTCACCCGCAGCGCGAACCGATCCCGGGCGACGGTTCCGCGAAGCGTGTCGATCGCCATGCGGAGAGCGTCGTCGTCGAGCCCACCGATGCCCACGCCAAGTCGAAGGATCGAAAGCAGGCGGTGCCCGGGGAGCGCGCGGCTTCGGGAGGATTCCACGGCGAAACCGGCGCGACACCTGTCGTCATCGTCACGCACGGCGACAAGAAAACTCGACGATTCCCTTGCGATGGCCCTCGCCCAGCTGGCGCGGTGGTAGAGAGACAGGGGAGTTCCGCGGGCGTCCAGCTCCCGCTCCGCGTCTTCCCACTCCGTTCCGGGGTTTTGGATCAGTTCAACTTTCAACCATCACCCTCATCGCAATGTGCGCCGTCTGAAGCAAGCGGCGCTGTCGTCCGGCGCCGCGTCGGAATATCATTGTTGCCGCACGAGACCGCGGCATCCGCGGCGGAACATAACATCTTCACCTGGAAGCGGACTCCGATTCTCAAAAGACTTTTGGCCGGCGCGCTGACCAGCGCACCCGCGACGGCTCTTCTGGCGCCGTTTCTGCCGCGGAGTGCTTCCGTCCTCTTCCTGCACCGCTTCTCCGTCCCCGACCTCGGGGTGGTTGGCCACGATCCGGCAACCCTCCGACGTGATCTCGAGTATCTGCGACGTCGCAGGTATCACATCATCGGCGTTTCCGACCTCATCGCACACATCGACCAGGGGATTCCACTAAAGCGGCCGTCGGTGGTTTTCACTGTCGACGATGGATATACGGATTTCGCGGACGTCGCAGCGCCCATCTTCGCCGCGTACGACTGTCCGGTGACTGTGTTTCTGATAACGGATTTTGTGTCTGGAAGGCTCTGGAACTGGTTCGATCGCGTGCCATGGATCTTCGAGAACACCGAGCTCGATGGACTGCACCTCCACATCGCCGGACACCCTTTTGCCCGCCGCTGGACCAATGCAGCCGAAGCTGCACTGGTCGCGGAAGAAGTAATCGAGCTCCTCAAACGAGTAGCGGACTCTGAGAAGGAGGCTCTGATTCGCGCGATATCCGATCAGATGGAGGTCACTCTGCCAAGTGGAGTGCCGTCTCGGGATCGAGCAATGAGTTGGAATCAAGTGAGGGAGTGTGCGCGGCTGGGTGTCACTTTTGGGCCTCACACCGTTACGCATCCGATCCTTTCGCAGGTTGATTCGACACGATCAAGCCGGGAGATCACGGATTCCTGGCAAACGCTACGAGCGCAAACCGAATCAGCTGTGCCGGTCTTCTGCTATCCGAACGGAACTCCGCTTGACTTCTCCGAGCGCGAGAAGGCAAGCGTGGCGAAGGCGGGGATGACCGCCGCTCTGTCCACTGTCCAATTGTCGGTATCATCGCGCTCCATCGTCAAAGGATCGGTCGACCGATTCGCCATTCCGCGTTATCCATACCCTGAGTCTCTGAGTGCATTCATCCAGATAGTTTCGGGGATTGAAGCCTTAAAGCCACCTGTCAGGGGCTAGGGCGCGTCGCGGCGCCGCAACAGATTGCTGCCACCTCGCGCCATCCCTCCACGCGCGCACTTGGTTCAACTGATTATCCGATAACAACTTAGGTCAGCTTGGCGGCGGCACGTGCAATGCCATTGCCGAGGCTGGGCAAGGCGCGCAGGCCCGGCGCCTTTGCTCGCCACCCCGACACCAACTGGCTGGTCCGCCAGTGACGCTTGCACAAGAAATGTCCGAGTTAGCCATCGCAGTCGTTGTCTCACCGATCGTCGCTGGCTTCTACAGCTACGTCGCGTATCCCGTTTTGCTGTGGCTGGTCACGCGTCTTCGCCGGGCTCGGCCAGTCTCCGCTCCGGCCGATTGGGCGTGGCCGTCGGTGACGATCACCGTGCCCGTGTACAACGCCGAATCGAATATTCGCCGCACCCTTCAGCGGCTCACCGAGCTCGAGTACCCGCGCGAGCTCCAGATACTGGTCTTGTCCGACGCCTCGACCGATGCGACCGATTCGATCGTGCGGGAATTCGCCCCCCGGGGTATTCAGCTCCTGCGTGCGGCGGAGCGGAGGGGTAAGACCGCGGCTGAAAACGCGGCGGTTGCCGTAGCGACTGGCGAAATCATCGTGAACGTCGACGCCACCGTCGAAGTTCCTTCGACGGCGCTTCGCGCCCTGGTGTCTGCGTTCGCTGATCCATCGGTTGGCGTAGCTTCCGGGCGCGACGTGAGCGTGGACGCCGCTGCAGCGACCGCGGGCGGGGAAGTAGGCTACACCGGCTATGAGATGTGGATTCGTGAGATGGAGACCCGCGCCGGCTCCATCGTGGGTGCGAGCGGTTGCTTCTTTGCCATCCGTCGCCTGATTCACGATGAACCACTCCCCGCTGCCCTGAGCTGGGATTTCGCATCCGCGCTGGTGGCGAGGAAGAAAGGCTACCGGTCTGTGAGCGTTCCCGATGCCGTGTGTCTGGTGCCTGCTACGGGTGCAATGCGCTCCGAGTTCCGGAGAAAATCTCGGACGATGGCGCGCGGGCTTAGCACTCTCTTCCACTTTCGCGGGATGATGAACCCGCTTCGGTACGGCGGCTTCGCTCTGATGCTGATCAGCCATAAGCTCCTGCGCTGGCTGCCCTACCTTCTGGCTCCATTCTCGGTGCTCGCGCTGATGGTGCTGGCGCTGGACAATGTCGTCGCCGGGGCAGCTCTGAGCGCAATGATGGTGGGGTGCCTCGCCGGCATCTACGCCTTGAAGAAACGAGGTACGGTGCGGTTCCGTCCCCTCGCCCTCGCAGGTTTCGCTGTTGCCGTCTTGACCGCCGGATTCCTCGCCTGGTTCGATGCGTTGAGGGGAGAGCAGAAAATCACATGGAGCCCAACGCCTCGAACGGGCGTCTCCGCGGCATGAGCCAATTCGCGGCGCCGGACGCCTCTGCCCGTGTGGCAACTGCGCAACGCAATCGTGGCGCGTGGCGCGCAGGCGGACCCTCTATTGAGCTCGTATGTACAGATGTATCAAGGAGTTACGGTTGTGACCACAAAGTACGCTATTTGCCCGTCGGGCTCTCGCCTGACGTCGCAGTAAAGCCAATTCCAAGCAATCAATGATCCGAGGCCTGCCAGACCACGCTCCGATGACTGAGGCTCACCCGTACCAGCGGCCGATCCGTGATCGCGCCGCGCCGTCGGACGCGCCGATCAGGGATTATGGAATCGCCAGCGGCAACGCCGAGTGCGCCGACGTCCGCCCTCCGCGGAAGACTCCCCGCGTTTCGATGGTTGTGGTGCTGCCTGAGAACCACGCTGTGATGCCGGACAAGCTCGCCGAAGGATTGCGGGCGAGCGGTGCCGAGGAGGTTGACGTCCTCATCGCATGCGCCGGGCAGCCCGCAAACCTAAACGCCCTTCAGCGGTGTGTTGGAAAAGCGCAGTTCCTTCTCGCTCCCGCCGGGACGAGCGCTGCTGATTTACGCGAGCTTGCGATGTCGCACGCGACCGGAGACATCGTAACGCTCCTGAGCGGAGCGGTGCTACACGGCGCCGACGTCGCCGAACGAAGTATCGCCAGCACCTGCTAGAACCCTCGAATGCTGCGTCAGATTGATCTCTCGGTCGTCGTCGCTGTTGCCGACGGTGCTGCCACTCTCGCGCGATCGCTGCAGTCCATCGTCGAGAGCGACCTCCGCGAGACAGAGGTCGAGCTGATCGTCGTGGACGATGCGAGTGACGATGGGTCTCCTGCTATCGCCGCCCGGTACGCGGACACGGTGATCCGGCTGACTTCGCGTCGATCGGGTCGAGCATACGCCCGCAATCGCGGCGCGGAGATCGCTCGCGGCAGACTCGTGGCCTTCATCGACCAGGACATTGCGGTAAAGCCCGACACGCTGAGACTGATGATCGAAGCCCTCAACAAGCATCCCGGTCTTGATGCGGTCGCGGCGACCCACGATCCTCACGCGTCCGCCGGCAATTTCATGTCCGAGTACTGGAGCGTTCTCCTCAGCGTCGGCGAATCTTCCCACGCAGGCGTCAGCGGCGGATTTGGATCCGGATGCGGGATGGTGCGGCGATCCAGTCTCGCATCTTCCGGGATGTACGATGAATGGAGATTCGGCACGGGAACGCTCGAAGGGGTGGAGCTCGGGCAGCGCCTCCTTCGCGGCGGCCACGATGTACTGCTGACCGCCGATCTCCGCGTCGCTCAACTCCGTAGATGGACTGTCACCGCCGCGTTGCGCGAGACATTCACCCGTAGCGCATTACTCGCGCGATCCCTGGGTTATCAGCAGACCAGAGCTTCGTCGCCAGCAGACATCGTCTTCACATTGACTCGTCCGGCGCTGCCGCTTGTCGGTGCGCTTTCGACAGTCGCGTTGCTGGGCGCGTTCATGCCCGGGCGCGATGGCGTGCTCATCACCGCTGTCGGACTACTCCTGGCGGTCATTGCAAACGCTCGCACGGTTGGTGAGATCGCGCGGTTGCGTGGAGCATTCTTCGCGTTGCGCGCTATCCCCCTTCACCTGTGCTTCCAGGCGGCCAGCGTTGCCGGGCTATGCAGCGGCTGGCTGATGCGCGACGCCGTGGGAGATCCGCGGCCGGATGCCGCAACCCAGGCGTATGCTGAAGTCGGAGTGGAAATGTGGCCGCCGGTTCCGCGGCCGCGCTAATCGGGCGTTACCAGCCTTTCCCCAGAATCACCACCGGTACCGTCCGCGCCATAATCCGAAGGTCCTCTGTCATGCCCTGGCGCTCGATGTATTCGAGATCGTACCTGACCTTGGTGCGGACGTCGTCAACGCACTCGTCGTACTTGTGATTGATTTGCGCCCAGCCGGTGATCCCTGGTTTGGCGCGCTGCCTGAGCGGATACTCGGCGATGTCCTTACTGAGACGCGAGAAGATCACCGGACGCTCCGGTCGCGGACCGACGATGTTCATGTCGCCGCGGATGACGTTTACCAACTGCGGCAGCTCATCGACGCGGCATTTCCTCATGAAACGCCCGATCGGCGTTATCCGCGGGTCACCGGCCGTCGCCCACACAGCACCGCTCGCTGCCTCAGCGTCCACGCGCATTGACCGGAACTTGTAGATCATGAAAGGAAGGCCGCCCAGATTGCGCGCGCGTCGGTCGTAAGGGTTCTGAGCTCGCGAGCGCCGGCGGTCGAGACCAACCCGTGGTTGCGAGTATATGATCGGGCCGGGCGAGGTCAGCTTGATCAGAATGGCGAAGAGCAACATCACCGGCGCGGCAACGATGAGCGCGATCGAGGCGATCAGGATGTTCATCGCGCGGCTCGCGCGGTGAGACCGGGCGCGAGGCTCGATATCAGCCGGCGCAAAATCAGTCGCACGCCGCCGCATCTCGTTTGCAAGCGGGATTGAGACGCTTACTTCACCTGAATCTGCGAGGCGGGTTGCCACAGGCTTTCTCTCTAATGGTTGAGGGCGACGAAAATCGCGGCAACACTCGCCAGGGCGCCGACAATCGGCATGATCGATCCACCGAGCAGGTCGCGCCGTCTGCCGATGATGATTTCGTCACCGGCGGCGAGACCGATCTGATCCAGGGTCAGCCCTTTCGATATAGCCTGGCGCGTCTCGTCCGCCGAGCGGAACTCCGTATTGCCACGGCGGATCATGGACCGCTCGACGTCAGCAGTCGCCGTCGGGCCGCCAGCCATCATGATGACGTCCGCGAGAGGGACATCGGAGCGGAGCGCGAAGTAGCCGGGACGCGCGACTTCACCCAGAACTCCGATACGCGTGAGCGGCGTAACCTCGATCTCGACTGCCTTGATGTACTTGAGAAGTTCGGTCTCGACTTTTGCCTTGAGCTCCGACCGCAGCACTCCAGCGAGTAAAACGGAAGCCTTCGCGGGTAGCTCCACGGTGGGCCCGGCGCGTACTACGAGCGTGTCGGTGTGGGGAATATCCGAGATGTAGGAAAGCACGATCCGATCGCCCGGAACGAAGTCGCCCGTCGCAAGCCGCTGGCGAATCGCTGCCGCGACCATCCGGTTCTTCGTCTGGGAAGAGCCTCCACTCGACATCGCCGCGTTTTCGGCCTGCTGGGCGGCGTTCATCAGCTCGGCGCGCGACGTCAGGTTGCTTGGTGCCGTCTGGCCAGCGGCGACACCGGCGGCGGCGAAGAGCGCGCCTGCCGGGATCACGAGGGCCAGTCTATTCCAGAATGTTCGGGATGTCAGCCAACGATTGCTCATGAATCTGCCCTCAGGAAAACAGAATGCTTGCGTGTTTGCACATTTCACTAGGCGCGAAGAACAAGTCCGCCGGGCGTTGCCACATCACTCATCGGCTCGGTAGTTCCCGCGCCGGCGTAGTCGTAGTCGTTGCCGTAGTATCGGTACGCTCCGTCGTCCGGCACTCCGTTGAGCACCGTGCCGAGGATGCGGATCGGCAGCCGGTCGACTATCTCGAGCTTGGCGGCAGCGAGTTTCCGATCGGTCACGCCGGGCCGCAGGACGATCAACATTGAGCCTGCCGCCGCAGCGAGCGCATACGCGTCGATGCCGGCGACGAGTGGCGGCGAGTCGATGATCACGACGTCGTACTGTCTGCGCATCGTGAGTATCAGCGCCGTCATGAGATCGGAAACCAGTAGCTCGGGCGCCCGGACGTTGCGCGCGCCGCGTGGAACGACGAACAGATTTTCCGACGACGTCGGCTTGACGATCGCGTCGATGCCCGCTGCGCCGTGGAGATATTCGACTAGTCCCGGCGTCACCGGAACCCCGAACGTCGTGTGCAGGGCGCCCCGTCGGACATCGCCATCGATCAGGAGTGTGCGATTGCCCGCGCTCGCAAACGCCAAAGCGAGATTCGAGGAGACGAGCGATTTTCCGTCTCCCGCGGACGGACTCGATACGCCGACTACCACTGGTGTGTCAGCAGGAAAATTGTACCGGACCGCGAGCCGCAGGGTTCGGAACGACTCGACCGCCTGCGTCATCAGCGCCAGCTGAAAATCACCACGGCGAGTGGGCTTGAACTTCGGAACCGTCCCTGCGATGAGCAGCCCGAGCTCGCGTGTAGCGTGCTCCGGGTAACGGACGCGGCGGTCGAGCCGGTCGCGTAGCAGCGATATACCGACCGCGAAGCCGAGGCTGGCAAGCACGGCAAGCATCTGGAGTCGACGCCTGTCGTTGGTCTCGGGGTACTGCGGCGGGGCGGCCAGATCGAGGACGCTCAGGTCCGGCGTCGATTGCGCCTCCGCCATCGAGACTTCCTCGTAGCGGGACTTGAGCGAGTTGTAGAGGTTCTCGCTCGCGACTACCTGGCGCACCAGTCGCATTTCTTCGGTGGCGCGAGTGGGAATCGCGCGCAGCTCCTGCGATTGCTGGCTGATTCGATTGTCGAGCTCAGGCTCGCGGGCGCGAAGCGCGGCGAGCACGCCGGCGGCGATCCTCGGAATCGTTTCCTGTTGGAGGACCCGAACGGCTTCGGCGAGCTGCTTGACGCGCGGATTCTGATCGGTCAGAAACTGCTGCTCGGTGCGCAGCGCGGCCTGCCGCGACGAGAGCTCGTCGATTGCGGCTCTCAGCTGCGGAGTGTTGTTGAGGATTGCCGGCATTTGAAGAAATGCCTGCGGGTCAAGCGGTCCTCCCTTCGCCTGGGCCAGCATGTTTTCCAGCGCAGTCCGCTCACCCCTGACTTCGTCGAGTGCGACCTTCTGCTGGAAGTAGCTGGACACCAACGGATCGGTCGGGGACACTCCTGACGCTGGAGTCGGAGCAGCAGACGGCAGCGTGATGGTGTGAACACGGAACTGCTCGAGGGCGCTCTCCGATCCGTGCAGCTGAGTGGCTGCAACGGCAAGCTGGTCCTCGAGAGTCTTCTTGAACTCGAGAAGGTGCCGTGCCTTGAGCTCCCCGGATGATTGAACGAGCTGCTGCGCCCAGGCGTTTACCGTGCTTGCAACGCGGTTGGGATCAGATCCGCTGAGCGTCATGCGAAGGAACTGTCCCTGGTCGGGCAGCGTCGAATGCATGTGACCGAGCAAACTGCCCGCGGTGCCGCGCACGGTGCCCACCGAGAACTCCATTTTCTTGCCGCGCGTCAGAAAGCGTGGCTCAGGTAGCCAGCTGAAGCCGAGATTGCGGCCGATCGAATCGCCAACCGTTCCGCGCTCGAGGGTCGCGCCCTTGACGTCGACGATGGTGTAGCGCGCGCCGGTGCTGTCGACCTTCAGAACATAGGCGCCCGAGCGGAGTTTGTCCGTCGATTCGAAGCCGCGGAAAAGAACCGAGTCAGACGCGACCTTCGGGTTCACGTTCAAACGAAGCTCGCGGATGACCGGGTCGACGATCGCGAAGCTGCGGAGCAGCTCCACCCATGATTGCGACGGTAGAAGCTGTTGAGCGCGAATCGGTCCGGTCTGCTGCTGGGCGTTCGACCCGTTGATCCAAACGGTCGCCTGCGCCTCGTATACGGGCTTCACGCGCTTGGATGCCACGTAACCGGCGCCGCTGCCGACAACCGTGACGGCGATGATGAAAAGGGCGTGACGCTTGACGACATCCAGGTACCGCGTCCACGGCACACCCTCCGGCTCCTCGGGAGGCAACCGGTTGGCGTTATGCTCCCATTCCGACGCGGGCGACATCGCCGCCGGTCTTGGCGTGGTAAGTGTTACGCCTGGAGTATGGTCGGGACTATACCGAGAGGGCATGGTGAATGGCGGAGGTTGCGGGCGTCCGGCACGGGTCCGAACGGCGCGCGTCAACGCAATTCACTGCCCACCCTAACTCCATTCTGTTACAACGACTTACGTCCCTTTCGGCGTGCCACGTGTTGCGATGGCGCCACATTCGAGTTGGACGGCCGAAACACATCCCGTTTTGAGCTTCGCAGTGCGGCAGATGCAAGAGAAGCCACCGGGAGTGCGATCAAGCATCCCGGTGGCTTCTCGCCGACGTCGTTGCTAGAGCGCGGAAGCGTCGGCGGTGAAGGGAAGCTCCACAACTTTCTCGATCGAGGCCCACGATTCGGCAGGACGGTCGGCAACGACGGGCTCATTCAGCTCGCGACGGAACCCGTGGCGCTCGAGCAGACGGTACAGCGTAGTGCGATCGACGCTCGCCAGCCGCGCGGCGCGCGACATGTTGCCGGACGCACGGGCGACGAGCCGGGTGACGTAGTTCTTCTCGAAAGTCGCCAACACTTGCTCCTTCGCGACATGATACGCATCGCTGGTCGGCAGTGCGCCGACGCTGGCCGTATTGGAGGCAGCGAGATCGACTTCCTGGTCTAGAGGCAGGTGATGGATCTGAATCTTCGCACCGGGTTGCGCGAGGATCGTGACGTGCTCGACAAAGTTCTGGAGCTCGCGAACGTTGCCGCGCCAGGGACGCGAAGACAGGAAATCGAGGGTATCTTCGCTGAAAGTCGGCAACGCATCCTTCGGGGAGCGATGCCGGCCCCAGAACACGCTCAGGAAATGGTTGGCGAGGAGCGGAATGTCCTCGACCCGCTCGCGGAGCGGCGGAATGGTGACCTGCACCACGTTCAGGCGATAGTAGAGATCTTCGCGGAGCTGCTTGTTGCGAATGGCATCGCGCGGATCACGGTTCGTCGCCGACACGAACCGCACGTCTACGACGGCATCTTCCTCTTCGCTGCCGACGCGCCGCACGATGCCATCCTGCAGCACGCGCAGCATCTTTGCCTGCAACGCCATCGACATCTCGGTGAGCTCGTCGAGGAACAGAGTTCCGCCATTGGCCAGCTCGAGCAGGCCCATCTTTTCGCGGTCGGCGCCGGTGAAGGCTCCTTTGCGGTGGCCGAACATCTCCGACTCGAGCAGCTGCTCGGGAATCGCAGCGCAGTTGATCGGCACGAGCCGCTTTCTGGAGCGCCGGCTGTGGTGGTGGATGTACTGGGCGATGACTTCCTTACCGGTGCCGGTCTCGCCGACGATCATGACCGAAGCGTTGGTCGGCGCGGCGCGCTTCGCGAGGTCGGTCGCATTGCGGAAGGCAGTCGATGTACCGAGCAGCAGGTTGCCGCTCGATCCGAGCGAAACCGAGCCGGAGCCCACCGGCGTCTCGCGCTCCCGGCGGGCGGTGACCGCGTGCGCGGCGCGTCCGACCAGAAGCTGGAGCTGGGTCCCCGAGTATGGTTTCGGCAGATAGTCCCACGCGCCGATGCGCATTGCCTCGATGCTCGAGTCGACACTTGGATTTCCCGTCATCAGCACAACGAGCGTGCTCGGCGATGTCGCCATAACGGCCTTGAGGACGTCGATTCCTGAAACCGGCTCCAGGTAGACATCGACGAGCATGATGTCGTAGCGGGAGCGGTTGATCATCTGGATGGCTTCTTCACCGCGTGCCGTTACTTCGACGATGATGCCTTCGGCGCGGAGGACGCTGGCGCAGCCCTCACGGAGAGTTCGATCGTCATCGACGATCAGCGCTCTCATCTTTTCAGTGGTGGGGTTGTACGGCGGGTTTGAGTCGGGTCCTACACGAAAATCCTTCCGAGCCAAGGCGCTGGTCATTGAGCTCCCGTCGTGTGGCGCATTGTGGACAATGTTGTGGCGCTAAACTTCGTGATCGAAGGCTCACAACCTAGCAAAACCGTAGACTTGAGCAATAGGCATTTTTGCGAACATCAGACTTGGTAACGTCTGAATTTTTGAACGTTAACCGCGGCTGCGAGGGCTTAACTCCCGTCGGCGTGGCCCGCGCGCGGTCCGGTGATTCAGAAGTCCAACAATGCTGTTGCGGCGGTGCAACACTGTTAACCCCTTGAAATCCGGGCTCTCCCGGGCGTGATCGGAAGTGGTCCAAAGTGTTGCGAGCTAGTTGCAGGTTCGCGCGAATTGGCTTATTCGCGGGAATTGGCGCTGGCGTCGCTGTTGGGGGTTTGGATAGCTTGTTGTCCGAATAAGTCGCGCATAACGCCCGCCCCGAAATGACAGCGCCCGCCCCAGGTCCCAAAGAAACCATCCTTCTGGTCGACGACGAACAGTCGGTTCGCGCCATCGTCCTCAAGATCCTTCGCCGCGCCAGCTACAATGTTCTCGAGGCCGAAAGCGGTGAAGCAGCACTCGAGATCGCCGACCAGCACCAGGGAAAGATCGACCTCGTGATAACTGACATGTTTATGCCTGGCCTGCGGGGTCCGGAAGTAGTTGAACGGCTCGCACCCAAGCGCCCCGGCCTGCGGGCGCTTTTCATGTCCGGCTATGCCGATCAGGATGCGCGGACCGGTGTGCCCGCTGGGGCGAATTTTCTGAACAAGCCTTTTTCGGGGCAGGAGCTCGCCAAAGCCGTCGAGTCGGTGCTGAAGGGGCCTACTATTTCCTAGGCGGGCGGCTCCAGCTCGGCCGGCCGGCGGTCAAACCACCACGCCGGCCTTCGCCATGAGCGCCTTAAGACCTTCGAGCGGCAGGGCGCCCGACTGGCGCGCCACCTCCTTGCCTCCTTTGAAGACAATCGTCGTCGGGATGCCGCGAATGTTGAATCCCGACGCCGTTCTCGATGCATGGTCGGTATTGAGCTTCCCGATAAGCGCCTTGCCCTGGAGGTGCGCTGCGAGGGCGTCGACGGCTGGCGCCATCATTCTACAGGGGCCGCACCAGTCGGCGTAAAAATCGACCGCCACCGGGACCTCGCTCTCGCTGATGGTGCGGGCAAACGTTTCGTCGTTGAGCGGAAAGGGCCGCTCGAGAAGAATCGGGCGGGAGCACTTTCCGCACTTCGGGCCGTCGGTGACCTTGTCCGCGTCGATGCGGTTCCACGTATTGCAAAACTGGCAGCGCACCGTGAGCTTCCGAACCGGTGATTTTTCCTCCGTCGCTGTTGTCTCTGTTTCCATCCCAGTCCTCAGATTCTGTACGGTATGTCAATGACAACCACGCAACTGCAAAATTCGCCGCAGGTGGGAGACATCGCTCCCGACTTCTCCGCCGCGTCGACGTCCGGTAGTGAAGTGACGCTTTCGTCGTTCCGTGGCAAGAGCAATGTACTCCTCGCGTTTTTTCCACTCGCGTTTACTGGAACGTGCACGAAGGAGCTGGTCTGCTTCACGGAGGACTTCGATCAGTTCGCGCGCGAGGGCGTGGAAATTCTGCCGATCTCGGTCGATTCCACTGCATCCCTTCGCGAGTTCAAGAACAAGCTTGGAATCAAGACGAACCTTGTGAGTGACTTCAAGCGCGAGATCTCCCGCGCCTACGGAGTGCTGAATGAGGACCGGTTTTACTCAAACCGCGCCTACTTTCTGATCGACCGGGAGGGCAGGGTCCGCTGGTCGCATATCGAGGCGAATAATGGGGAGCGCCGCGAGAACTCAGAGATTCTCGCCGCGATCGAACTGCTGAGCTAGGTCCGCCCGAGTTAGGCCCGCGTAGCGCCCCTTAACGCGGTTTTCGGACGTTTTGCGGGTTGCATGGTAACCTCCAACTCGTCCTACATACGACAAGAATTCTGGTCCACCCGGGGCGCGCGGAGCCGTTTTCCGCCGCGTCTCACGGAGGTTTTTCGCATGGCCAACAGCGCTCCTAAAAACAGGCATTTCCCCCACCTCGGCTTCTCGATGTTCGAGTTGATCGCCGTGGTTGCTATTCTCGGCATCCTGGCCGCGATCGCCGGCCCAGCCATGTCTCGTATCGTCCGTCACCAGCGCGTGAACCGCGCCGCTACCGTTATCGCTTCTGATCTCCAGAACGCCTTCGCGGTCGCGGCTCGTCAGCGCCAGCCGGTTCGAATCCAGGCCGACGCCACGACCCGCAGCTACCAGTTCGTAGATCGAAAGACCGGCGCGGTGCTGCGCATCCGAACGTTCTACGGCGATACCTCTGAATATCGCCTCACCAAGCTGGTGTTCACTCCGACAACCATCGACGTCTTCCCGAGCGGTATCTCGTCGAACGCCGTGACGATCGACCTCGCCAACGGCGACTACGCCAAGCAGATCACCGCCAGCACGGCGGGATTCGTGAGGATCAAAAAATGATCAAACCATCCAGACGTCGCCTGAACGCCGCTGGGATCCCGGCCGCCAATGGGCGCAGCAGAAAGGGCTTTGTGCTCGTCGAAGTCATCGTCGCGATGGTGCTTCTCGCCGTCGCGGTTTCTTCGCTTGCGGCACTCGTTTATTCCGTCTCTCGCAGCGGGCTTGCCGCGACGGGTAGCGCGTATCGCAACGGCGTGCTGATGCAGGAGGTCAATCGTCTCGAGACCCTTCCGTACGACTCCGTCAGAGTCGGAAGCGTATCGACCACTGTTAGCACCCAGCCGTATCCGCATACACGCATCGTGACGGTCAGCGAACCCGTCGCAAACGTCGTCAAGACGATAACCGTTGTCGTTACTCCGGCGAACACGGCGTTCAAGCCTGACACCGTGAAGTTCACCAGGACCAAAGCACGCACGTCGAAGGTCCTGTGCACCGACTGCCCCCAGGGGTGATCTCATGACCAGGAACATGAAGAAGTCCCGCCGCGGCTTTACGCTCATCGAGCTGCTCGTCGGCATCGTGATTTTCGCGATCATCGGGGCGTTGTTCACCAAGCTGCTGACGGTTCAGGGCAAGTTCTTCGATCGCCAGGGAATGGGGAACGCGGCGCGCAACGTCTCGCGCGCTTCGCTCAATCGCGTGGTTTCAGATTTCCGAATGATCGAGGCCACCGGCGGCGTGATCGCGGCGAGCCCGACATCGCTGACGCTTCGTATCCCGTTTGCGATCGGCGTTGTCTGCAAAGCCGTAAACGGCGGTACCGCTTTGAGCTTGCTTCCGGTCGACTCGACGACTTACGTCAATGCGAGCTACTACGGCTACGCCTGGCGAGACTTTCTAACCGGTACCTACGGTTACATCGAAAGCGGTTCGAGCAGAGAGACCGGTAATCCGGCGGACTGCGCGAGCGTACTGATCACTACTGTTGCTGGCGGCAAGAACGTCCTGATCAAGCCTCCGGTTCCGGCGGCGGCGGGTTTGGGAACTCCGGTCTTCCTGTACTCACGCATTCGCTACGAGTTCAAGGCATCGACCGCAGTCCCGGGCAAGCTCGGCCTGTGGCGGACGGCGATCCAGCCGAACGGTAACGAGAGCACCGAGGAACTCGTTGCTCCGTTCGACAATACTGCTCGCTGGGCATTCTTCACCATAAATGGTGGAAACGTTGCGCAGGCAAATCCGCCCGCCGCTCTGTCCGACATCCGCGGGTTGGAGCTCCACCTTGATGGCATGAGCGAGACGAAAGCGCCCGGCCAGGCAACGAACGAAAAAGCTCCTTTCACAACCGCGGTGTACTTCAAGAACCGCATCAATTAGCCGAGAGGCTTGACTATATGCCAAACAATACCGAACGCCGCGGTTTTGCGATTCCGATTGCGATTCTCGTGATCCTCGTCCTGACGATCATGATCGCCGGTGGCTTTTCGCTGGTGAGCGCAGAGCGCAGATCGGTCGCTGACCAGAAATCGCAGATCTCCGCCTTCAGGATCGCTGAGCAGGGCCTCGAGCTTTATCTGGTCCGTCGCGATTCGCTTTTGGCAGGGACACCAAACTACACAAGAGTGCCGGGTGCCAAGGACAGCGTTCGCATCAACATGACTGGTGGTTATGCTGATGTGTCGTTGACCCGTCTCCGGGCGCCGAAGGGTTCTCAGTCGGGACTCTACGTCGTTCGCTCCAAGGGTGTCGAGACCGCTGGTGCCTACGCCGGTACTCCGCAAGGTGTGCGTACGGTCGCCCAGTATGTACTGTGGGAGCCGGCACCGATGCAGGTGCTCGCGGGCTGGACGGCTCTCTCCGGGCTTCAGAAGAACGGTGGTGCTGGAACGCTCGGAGGCATCGACGTCTGCGGTGACTCGGCTTCGGTGGCTGGCGTCGCGGTTCCAGTGAATCCGGGCTACAGCGGTAAGACGGTAGCGGTCGGTGATCCGCCAGTGGATTCGATCGCGCCCGACTCCGTCGCTATCGATTGGAATGGTATCGTCAACCTGGGCGCCATAACGCCTACTATCACGATCCCCGGCGGCTCGTGGCCAGGCACTGCCCTGGAAGCTGCCTATGCCGATTCGACGTCAACGTATTACCCGATCATCCGCATCAATGGCGATTTCGCTCCGCCGACTTCGGGCAAAGGAATGCTCATCGTCACGGGCAGCCTGACCATGAACGGTAGCGTCGGCTGGAAGGGCGTCATGCTGGTCGGAAATGACATCGTCTCGAACGGTACGAACACCGTGGAAGGCGCGACCATCAGTGGCCTGAACGTCAAGACCGGCACCTACGTCCCCGCCTCGACCGCCAACGGTACGAAGCAATACAACTACAACTCGTGCGAAGTCGCGAAGGCGACCACCACGATGGGAGCTCTTGTCACCCTGCGTAACACGTGGGTCGACAACTGGGTGGAGTACTAATGCCGGGCGACGGACGGCCCGCAGAGGGGCACCGTCGGGGATTCGTGTTCGGCGAGCTGCTGATCGCGTTTCTGCTGCTCGCGGTGGCTGTTTCATCACTCGCTGCACTGATGTACTCGGTGTCGCGCCGGCCGGTGGCGGGCGCGGACGCCGAGTGCGTGGCGAGCGCCGCAGCTGCTGGCAAGTGCGTCCCGCTCAAGCCGGTGACGGCGGCGGCGCCGTCCAAGCTGCTCCGCTCGGGGTGCCAAACCCGCGCGGTGTTCGACCGGCGGCCGTGCAAGGACACGCTGGTTTCGTCTGATAGCGGGAGTGAGGCGGTGATCAAGGCGCGTACCGACTCAGCTTCCCTGGCCCTGATGGCTAAGAAACAAAAAGCTGAACGTGAGCGGGAGCGCACGGATCTGGGATTTATACGGTAGTAAGAACGGCTGCTTTCAGCCTATGCATAAGAGATTCAACGGGTTAGCCGCGCTCTCGGGCGCGGCTAACTGCTAGGTAGAAACGTCTGGTGACGAATCCGGAGCTTGCCAAAGTCTTTAGTACAAGCTGAGCAGTAGTATCACTGACGAGAGGCGGGGTCGAACAATGATCGGGTCTCAAAGGCGCGGCGTAACCATGGTCGAGCTGGTCATGGTACTGACCGTATTCGGCATCGTCGCCGCCATGGGCGGACCGAAAATCTCGGCCGCCCTCCAGCGCCGCACCACCGCCTCGGTGGCTGACCAGTTCGTCCTCACTCACTCGCTCACGCGCTCCACAGCCCTGCGCTATGGGCGCGTCGCTCAGCTACACATTGACGCGCCGGGCAAACGTTTCTGGATCGATGTCGATACCAGCGCCAACGGCATCGGCCAGCGAGCGACCATCGCCTTCGTTCGCGACGTCAGTGGCAACGGTCTGCAGATGACCAGCACGAGGGCGCTCCTTTGCTTCGATGCTCGCGGGATCGCATCCACCGTGGGATCGTGCGAATCAGGTGACGCGCAGGTCGTGTTCACCGACGGCTCCATGGCGGATACGGTCAAGACGACCACGCTTGGCAAGGTTTTGCGGTGAGCCCGTTCGCCCAGCTCCAGGCGCGCCAGGGGTTCTCTCTCGTCGAAGTCATGATTGCCATGAGCTTGCTCGCAGTGGCGATGATGAGTCTGGCGGGTGCGGCAGCGCTCGGTCTCAATCAGATGGGACGGGCGCGCCAGGATCTTCAGTACAACGCGGATGTCCAGCAGGTGACCGACAGTCTGATCGGGGCCGGCTGGAATCGCGTCTCGAACGGGTCAGCGACCATTCGCGGACGCCCTGTGAACTGGGTCGTAACGACCGTCAATGGGAACTCGCAGAAGATCGACATTGTCGTTCAACGACGCGGCCAGGCAAATGCGACGGTGATTTATCGCGACACGGTTACCGTGTTCGTGTCGAAGAGCCAGATCCAGTGAGCGCGCGCGCGAATGTTGGCGCAGCGCGCGAGCGCCGCGGCTTCACCTTGGTCGAGCTCATCGTCGGGCTCGTCGTCGGCTTGATGGTGCTTGGCGGTGTGGTCCAGCTCATGGTGGTGCAGGGCAAGGGCTACCGGAAGCAGCGCGAGGTAATCGACATCCGCGAGACCGCGCGCGAAGCGGCGGCTCTCCTCACCTGGGATCTGAGGCAGTCGGTGTTCGGCGGAAGCGCTCCATCGGTAATGGCGGCGGGAACCGTTGCGCTGAGATCACCCCGCGGACTGGGGACGGTTTGCGCGCGTCACCCGACACTGCCGCGTTACGGGCTTTGGAAGAGCGGCGGCAACATCACGGCGACTGTCGATGACAGCGCGCTCGTCTACCAGCTTGGGCGCGACAAGTGGGTTCCGCTCAAAATCTCGGCGGTTGGCACCCCCGCAGCGATGGGGGTGACTGCGTGCGCCTGGCCCGGGGCCAGGCCGCCCGACGTGGTCGTTGAACTCGCGATCAACACGAAGTACGACAGCGCCTATATAAAGGTAGGCGCACCCCTGCGGACGTTCAGGCGAGTGGTGTACACGGAATTTCAACAGAACGGCAGGTGGTGGCTTGGCCGCAAAGTCGGCGCTGCGGCCACCTACGATCAGCTCACTGGTCCGCTCGTCGCGCCGGGAAACGGGCTGACCTTTGCTTACTACGATACTCTTGGAGCCGTGACCGCTAATCCGGCCGCGCTGGGCAGCGTGGCGTTCACGCTCCGGACCGAGAGTTACAAGAACACCTACGTTGGGAGCACCTTCGTCTATCAGCGGGATTCGCTGATGACCCGGGTAGCACTGAGGCGCTGATGCAATCGAGGCGCGGATTTGTGCTTCCGACGGTGATTCTGGCGATCACGGTGATGAGCCTGATCGCGGTGGCCGCCCTGACCACGGCGACCGACGAGCGTCGTGCATCGCGCGCGACGAGAGAATCGACACTCGCGATGTACGCCGCGGAAGCCGGCCTGCGTCAGACCTACGGTGCGTGGCCGGCTGCTGTGAAGAACATGAATCCGGGCGACAGTCTGGATCTTGGCTGGCAGACGCTGCCCAATAGGGCGGCCTATCGCGCCGTGATTCATCGCGTCGATAAGGGAGGTTTGCAGGAATACGAGGTAGTGGTGCAGGGCAGGCGGACCGACCCGACCGCCGGCATCATCACCATCGTGGGCGCTGCGGGCGGAGTGCCGACCTTCAAGTACGCCGTTCGGACGGACAGCGCTTTATATCTTAACAACGGTGGAATGTTCGATTCGTTCGACTCCGACGTTGGACCGTACGCAGCCAGCGTCGATACTCTCTCGAACCTCTGGTCGAACAACGACATCTACGTCGCGCAAACCCTGATGAGGGGCGCGGCCAGCGCCGCGGGCGCGATCAGTTATGGGACGTCCGGATACATCAGCGGTGCAACTGCGTCCGGGGTGCCCCCTCTATCGACCCTCGATGTCCTGCCATGTCCAGCAGGTGGGTACACGCCAAACACGAAGGTCCCGGTTGGACCGAACATCAACTATAGCTCGTTGAGCGGGGTGCTGACGGTTAACGGTGGCACTCTCAACCTCACCGACACCTCGTACTACTTCAGAGCGATCGTTCTGAACAGCAACGCTAAAATCGTTTTCCCGGGCAATCCAAAAGTGAATGTCGTGCTGCGCGATTCGATCAATGCTTCCTCGGGAACGATCGTGAACAGCTCTCAGAACGCCGCCAATCTGGCGTTCTCTTCCTGCGGCACTTCGCCTACGCCCGCGTACTGGGCGACCAGCTCCAACGGCACGAGCTCCTACTACACAGTGTACGCGCCGAACCACGTCGTCTACGAGCTGGGTGGCGGTGATTTCTACGGTGCCGTCGTGGCGTACATCTACTACGCCAGCGGCGGCGGGCGATTCCACTACGATGCGGCGCTGGCGCGTCTGCCCGCGTTCAAGATCGCGGTGCGCCGCGGCTCGTGGGCGCAGCTTCCGGGGAGCTGATCGCCGTTCGTTGAAGGCGGTGACGTCGCGATGTACCTTTTTGCAGGGGCGGACGATACGCGTCCGCCCTTTGCGTTTCCACCCAATGCATCTCCGATTCGCTCGATGAAGATCCTCGTAATCGAAGACGATCCCACCGTCGGACAGTTCGTCAAGCGCGGTTTCGAGGAGCAGCGCTGGGGCGTTGACCTCGTCGCCAACGGCGATGACGGCGAGGCGCGCGCGATCGCCGAGGAGTACGACGTCGTCGTGCTCGACATGCGGTTGCCGGGGAAGTCGGGCGCCCAGGTTCTCCACGATCTGCGGGCGAGGGGCTTCGACAGGCCGGTGCTGATTCTTACCGCGCAGGATGCCGTCGACTCGAAAGTCGAGACGTTACGGGCCGGTGCCGACGACTACGTGACCAAGCCGTTCGCGTTCGAGGAGCTGCTGGCGCGCGTCGAAGCTTTGTCGCGCCGGCCGAGGGCGCGGATCTCACCCGTGCTGAAGGTCGCCGATCTCACCCTCAATCTCGACACGCGCGAGGTTGCTCGCGCCGGACATTCGATCGAGCTCACGCCGAAAGAATACACAGTGCTCGAGTATCTCATGCGGCACGCGGGGCGCGTGATGAGCCGAACGCTCATCACCGAGTACGCGTGGGGCTATCATTTCGATCCGGGCACCAACATCGTCGACGTGGTGATCAATCACCTGCGAAAGAAGATCGACAGCAATACCTCGAAGCGACTAATTCACACCATCCGCGGCGTTGGTTACGTGATCCGCGAGGAAAGCGCCGCCGGCAAGGGCAGCTGAGCGAATGTTCTCGACGCGCGTGAAGCTCACCGCGGCATTCGTGGCTGGTCTGGTCGCAATCACCATTACGTTGTTTCTCGCGGTACTGGCGGCGCGCAACAACGCCGTGTATCACGACATTGCGCAATACGCTGCCGCTCAGGGAGATCTTGCGGCGCGGGTAATCACCGAGGCCGCGCAGTCCGGCGACCGGGTAATGGCGAGCGACGACACCGCGCTCATGGCGGTGCTCGCCCCAAGGCTGGTGGAGCGACTTCAGTCCATTCCCGGATACATAGTCGTGCTCGACACCGCAGGCCGGGCTGTCTATCGCTCCTCTGACGTGATGCGGCTGCAAGGCACTGACCTCCAGACGTTGCAGAGTGAGCTGCAGGGTTTGGCGCAGTCCGGCGAAGCTCTGATCTTCCAGCTCGATTCTCTCCAGGAAAAAGTCCTGTTCGTTTCCCACGAGCTGCCGGGGGCGCCTGCGGGCGTCAGCCGCGTCGCATCCGGAGCCCTTGCGACGCGAGCGAGCACCGTCCCGCGGGAGTACATGATCGATGCGCTGGCGATCGTTCCGCTGATCATCGCGGCGGCGGGCATTGGCGCGTTTCTCTACCTGGGCCGGACTCAGCGGCAGCTCTCCGAGATCACTGCCGAGATGGCGGCGATTACAGACGGCAGGAGCCTGCACAGGCGGCTCTCGCTCTGGCCCGAGGCGTCGGATTTCACCGACTTGGTCGCGACGCTCAACGCCATGATCGCGCGGCTGGAGACGTCGTTCGGAGGCTTGCGGCGCTTCACTGCCGACGCCAGTCACGAGCTCAAGACACCATTGGCAGTTCTGCGCGCGGATGTCGAGCGCGCGATGGGTGATACCTCCACGCAAACGGAGCGGATGGTGGCGCTCGAGGAAGCGTTGCAGGAGGTACGCAGGATGAGCGATCTCGTCGAGAGTCTCCTGACTCTGGCGCGGGCGGACGAGGGCAGGTTCGATCTCCATCGTGAGCCGGTGGAGCTCCAGCCCTTGGTGCAGGAGGTCTACGAGACCGCGCTGATCCTCGGCGAGGCGCAGGGAGTCACGGTGAACCTGCCGTTCACGGCGGATGTCACGGTGATGGGGGATCGCACGCGGTTGCGACAGCTCTTTCTCAATCTCGTGACCAACGCGATCAAGTACACACCGGCTGGCGGCAAAGTCGAGCTCGGCCTGGGTCGGCATCCTGACAACGTCACCTTTGCGGTTCGCGATACCGGGATTGGCATCTCCGCCGCCGACTTTCCACACATCTTCGAGCGATTCTGGCGTGCCGACCGGGTGCGATCCCGGATGTCCGAGCGCGGCGGATTCGGCCTCGGACTGGCAATCAGTCAGTGGATCGCGCAGGCGCACGGCGGCAGCCTTACGGCGTCGTCGCGACTCGGACGTGGCAGCCTGTTCACCGTGACACTACCTCTGAGCGGTGACGGCCAGCGCGGGTAGCCGCAGCTCGTTAACGATCCGCTAACGAATCGATAAGAACTGCTTCACGCAGTTCTAACGCGCGCGCTATTGGATGGCGGGTACGTCTTCGAAAGGTTGTTGGTGACTTCTTTTCGGAGCACCGCATGCTCGAGACACTCCTCGAATCCAGATCGCGGCGACGCCGGTCCAGCGGCGGCGCACTCGTTAGTGTGACCGCTCACACCGCGCTGATTGCCGCGGCGCTATACGCCACCGCGGAGGCTCGGGTGGACACGCGCAGCGCGATCGAGACGGTGAGGCCGGTCTATTTTCCGCCAACCCCGATCGGAACTGCTGCGAATAACGCCAGCCACTCCCCTTCAGCCACGAACGTGTCGCCGCGATTACCGGTTGTCGGCTCGATCGATGTCGAGGTTCAGCCACTACCCGAGATTGCATTGGCGCCGCCGGGCGCCGGCGACTTTCACTCGCTGCCGGCCGGAGGGTTGGGCACGGAATCTGTCGGGCCTGTACTCGACAGTGGCGCAACCTACAGCGCGGATCAGGTGGAGAAGCAAGTCGAGCCGGCGCCGGGGAATAGTTCGCCGCGGTATCCCGACGTTTTGCGGGCTGCCGGTGTCGAGGGGAGCGTGATTGCGCAGTTCGTGGTCGACGAGGCGGGTCGGGCCGAGGAAAGTACGCTGCGGTTCGTTCGCGGCGACAACGCGCTGTTCGAGGATGCGGTGCGGACGGCGCTAAGGCGGATGCGGTTCGTGCCGGCGGAAGTCGGAGGGAAGAAAGTCAGGCAGCTCGTTCAAATGCCGTTCGTGTTTACACTCTCCAGATGATTAGGGCGTCGTTAATACTATTTCATTGATTCTTAATCTTGAGGGTATTCCGTCAGATTCCGGAGCAGAACAGTTTTCGTGCACGACTTCCCACTGGGTGAGGAATGTTTAACAAACTTCTTGAGTCAAAGGCTACAAAGCAGAAGATGGCTGGCGGTACGGTGTTCAGCATCGTGCTCCACACTGTTCTGATCGGTGGCGCCGTGTACGCCACCGCGAGGGCGGGAGTGAAGGACGAGAAAGCGAAGGCCGAGAAGATTCAGTTCGTCGAGATCAAGAAGGAGCCGCCCAAGGTTCCGGACAAGCCGCCACCGCCGAAGGAAGTGGTCGTGACGCCGCCTCCGCCGAAGGGCTTCCAGGTGCTGCGCGCTCCGGTCAAGATCGACATCAAGATCCCGGAGATCGATCTGTCGAAGGCCGTCACCAATGAGGCGGACTTCAGTGGCAAGGGCGTGAAGGGCGGTACCGGCAGCGGCGTTGTCGGTGGTACGGGCCCGGTGACGAACCAGACCTATTTCGAGTTCCAGGTCGAGAAGCCGGCCGAGATGCTCCAGGACAGTCCA
>DATFGW010000062.1:0-38796 GCA_035249045.1 Gemmatimonadaceae bacterium
CACGCCCTGCAGCACGTCCATCATCTGCTTCGGTACGAACGCGTGAATCGCGAGCCCGCCTTGAGACAGCGTCGCAAAGAGGAACGCCGCGACCAGAACACCGATTGGGTGATTTCTTCCGACGAGAGCGACGGCGATGCCAAGGAATCCGGCGCCGCTCGCGAAGCCATCTTCATAGTAGTGCTTGTAGCCGAGCACGTAGTTGATACCGCCGACGCCGGCGATGACGCCCGACCACGTCATCGCGCGCATCCACACTCGGCCCACACTAATTCCACCATATTCGGCGGCGTCGGGTTGCAGTCCGACGGCGCGGAGCTCGTAGCCGCCGCGCGCGCGGAAGAGGTAGAACCAGACGGCGAGAGCGACGACGACCGCCACGACGAGAGCGAGATTGGCGGCCGACCCGTGGAAGCGCGAGTCGAGGTCGGAGAGACGCGGCAGCACGCCGGCGTGGATCTCCGGAGTGTGCAAGGTCTCCGGCACGTGCAGGTGTCCGGCGATGAACCAGTTGAGCAGCGCCAGGACCACGAAGTTCAGCATGATGGTGGTGATGACTTCGTGCGCGCCGAATCGCGTACGCAAGTAACCGGGAACGGCGCCGACGACTCCACCGGCTGTTCCGGCGGCGATCATGCACAGCGGCAGCGCGATCACGAGCGGCGCGCCCCCAGGGAGCGCGAGTCCGGCCAGCGCCGCCGCGAATCCGCCCGCCGCAAGTTGACTCTCGCCACCAATGTTGAACAATCCGGCGCGGAGTCCATACGAGACCGCGAGTCCCGTAAAGGCGAGCGTCGTCGCCTTGTAGAGCACCTGGCCGAATCCGTAAGCGTTGCCCCACGTGCCCTCGAGCAGAAGTCGATAGACCGCCGCCGGTGACTGGCCGTAGCTCAGGATCAACAGGTCTCCGCAGATCAGTGCGACGAGCAGCGCGACGAGCGGCGGAATCAGGGCTTCTTCGACGTGCTCACGCCACGGCTTGGATGAGAACGTAAGCTGGCGTCCACTCGCGACCGATGCGCTCACGCGGCGTCGCCCTTCCTGGTGCCGATCATGTACTCGCCGAGCGCTTCCTCGCTGGCCTCGGCCGAGGACATGATCACCGCGAATTTGCCGCGATACATCACGGCGACGCGATCGGACAGTGCGAGCACTTCGTTGAGCTCGGCGCTCACCAGCAGAATCGCCTTTCCGCGCTCGCGGGCGTCCAGCAGCTGCTGGTGGATGAACTCGATGGCGCCGACATCGACCCCGCGGGTCGGCTGCGACGCCAGCAGCACCGAGAAGCCGCGGCCCATCTCACGCGCGACTACGACTTTCTGCTGGTTGCCGCCGGAGAGAGCGCGCGCGGCGAGAACAGGATTAGGCGGCCGGATGTCGAATGATTCAATCGCCTGGACCGCATTCTGTCCGACCTTGTCGCGATCGATGATTCCGTTTTTCGAAAACAGTTTCTCGACGCCGAGGATGAGATTGTCGGCGACGGTGTACTCGAGGATCAGTCCGCGGCGGTGGCGATCCTCGGGAATGTGCGACAGTCCCGCCGTATGCCGCTGCGCGACGGTGCGGCGGGTAACGTCCACGCCGTCAATGACGATGTCGCCGGCGAAAACCGGACGCAGGCCGGCGATGGTCTCGATAAGCTCTGTCTGCCCGTTTCCTTCGACGCCGGCGATGCCGAGTATCTCGCCGGGCTTGACGCTGAAACTCACATCCTCGACGACGCGGATTCCGCGCGAGCCCATGACCGTAAGATTCCGAACCTCGAGTCCCTGGTTGGGACGCGGGCCCGTGGACTGCGCGGTGGGCTGCACTCTCTTCTCCGCGGAGAGTGACACTTCGCGTCCGACCATCAGCCGCGCGATCTCAGCGGGATTCGTATCGGCGGTTTTGATGCGCGCGACTGTCTGGCCGGCGCGCATCACAGTAATCGTGTCCGACAGCTCGACGACTTCGTCGAGGCGATGAGTGATGAGCACGATGGTGTCGCCGTTGTCGCGGAGCCGGCGCAAGACCGTCCACAGCTCGCGCACTTCGGGTGGCGACAGAACGGCAGTCGGCTCGTCGAGCACCAGAATGCGGGCACCGCGGAACAGAACCTTGAGAATCTCGACGCGCTGCGCTTCGCCGACCGAGAGATCGGAGACAAGTCTGTCAGGCGTGATCACCAGCCCGGTGTCGTTCGACAGCTTGCGGACATCGTCCTGTGCCTTGTCGTAATCCATGACGATGCCGCGGACTTTCGGCTCGCAGCCCAGCACCAGATTCTCGGCGACCGTCAGAGTCGGGACAAGCATGAAGTGCTGGTGAACGACGCCGATTCCCGCGCCGATCGCATCGTTGGTGGACCAGCCGGTGACATCGCGGCCGTTGACTTCGACGCGCCCAGAATCGGGCTTCATCAAGCCGCCAAGGATGCGCATCAGGGTGGATTTGCCGGCGCCGTTCTCACCGACCAAGGCCTGGATCTCGCCCTTGGTTACCTCGAGCGATGCGCCCCGATTGGCGCGAACGGGGCCGAAGGACTTGTCGATGCCTTCCATGAGGACGGCGGGAAGCGGGAGGCGGGATGCGGGAAGCGGTGGAGCTGCGGATTGCCGACTCCGAACGCGCCCGTCGGTGTCCTCGCTTCCCGCTTCCCGCCTCCCGCCTCCCGCTTCCCTCATCTTGTGCTCGGCACCTTGATCCGACCGGCGATGATCTCCTGCTTGAGCTCCTCGACTCTCTGGTGGACACTGTCGGGGATGAGCGCCTTGTTGCGATCGTCGTAGACGTAGCCGACGCCGCCTTCCTTGAGACCGTAGGAGTAGATCCCGCCCTTGAAGGTTCCTTCCTGGACGCGGCGGATCGTATCGAAGGTGACGGTGTTGACGCCTTTCACCATCGACGTCAGCACATGGCCGGGCGCCTCGTCGTTCTGATCGGAATCGACGCCGATGGCGAGCTTGTTGGTCGCGCGCGCCGCCTCGAACACTCCCTGACCGGTCGAGCCCGCGGCGTGGAAGATCACCTCGACGCCCTGGTTGTACTGGCTGAGCGCGAGCTCTTTTCCCTTGCCCGGATTCTTGAACGCATCGGGCGTGACACCGGCATACTGCGCGATCACCTGGCAGTCGGGACAGACTTTCTTGACGCCGGCGCGGTAGCCAGCCTCGAACTTGTGGATGAGCGGAATGTCCATTCCGCCGACGAATCCGACCTTCTTGGTGTGACTGACCAATGCGGCCAGCGCACCGACTAGGTACGATCCCTCTTCCTCGCGGAATTTGAGCGCGGCGACATTGGGCGGCGGCGGGATGACGTTGCCGTTCTTGTCGGTCGCCAGCGCGTAGTCGATGCCCGCAAAGGCTGTGTTCGGGTATTCCTTGGCGAGGTTCGCCAGATCATCCGTAAAGATGAAGCCGACGCCGATGACGAGATTCATTCCCTCGGCGGCCAGCAATCGCAGTCCCGCTTCGCGATCGGCGCCTTCGCCGGGCTCGATGAAGCGGACGTTGGAGCCGAGGAATTTGGTGGCGCTATCAGCGCCGGCGTAGGCGCCGTCGTTGAAGGATTTGTCGCCGCGCCCGCCCACATCCAGCACGATGCCGATGCGCACCGACGACGTTCCCTTCGTCTCGGCGATGGCGCCCCGACGAGTAAAAAGGAGGGCGATGTGCGCGAGGAGCAGGAGGGAAGTGACGATGATCAGTTTTCTCATCTGAACAGAAGAATCGCCCAGAACACACCCGCTTGCAAGACGATTCGCCCCCTTTCAAACGCATCACGCGACGCATTGATTTCATAGCATGGTCGAGCGGATACGGACGCGCTTTCTGGTGGTGGGAAGCGGAGTTGCTGGCCTTCACACTGCCTGGCGCGCTTCAGCCGGCGGCGACGTGATGGTGCTCACCAAACGGTCGCTGTTCGACAGCGCGACGGCCTACGCACAGGGCGGAATTGCGGCCGCCCTCGGCGCGGGAGATTCACCCGAGCTTCACCGCCAGGACACCCTTGCCGCCGGTGCCGCGCTGGCGGACGCGAAAGCAGTTAAGGTACTCGTCGAGGAAGGTCCGGCGCGGGTGCGGGAGCTCGCGACAGCGGGCGCGCAGTTCGACCTGGAGCCGGGCGGGAACTTCAAGCTCGGACGCGAGGCGGCACATTCAAGACGGCGGATCGTGCACGCCCATGGCGATCAAACCGGCGCGGAAGTCGCCCGCACTCTGATCAAGCGCGTGAAAGAGAGCGAGCACATCCAGGTTCTCGAGAAGACCCGCATCCTCGAGCTGATCGTCGAGGACGGCTGCGTGCTGGGAGTGAAAGCGGCGCTGGCTGGAAAGCCGGTCGATATCATCGCCGACGCGACGGTGCTTGCAACAGGCGGGTGCGGTCAGGTGTATAGATACACGACGAATCCGCAGGTCGCGACGGGCGATGGCTTCGCGATCGCGCACCGCGCCGGTGTGAAGCTCGCCGACATGGAGTTCGTGCAGTTTCATCCGACCGCGCTCGATACGCCCGAGAACCCGCTGCAGCTGATCTCCGAAGCGGTACGCGGCGAAGGCGCGGTGCTGCTCAACGAGGAAGGCGAGCGGTTCATGCTCAAGCGTCACCGGCTGGCGGAACTCGCGCCGCGCGATGTCGTGGCGCGGGAGATCTTCCGTGAGAAGGCGGGCGGCAGGAAGGTCGTACTCGATGCGACGTCGCTCGGCCGCGAGTTCGAGCAAAGATTTCCCGGCATTTTCGCGATCTGTCGCGCGCGCGGCATCGATCCGGCGGTCGAGCCTATTCCGGTCACTCCGGCTGCCCACTACATGATGGGCGGCATCGTGACGGACCTGCGCGGACGAGCGAGCTTGCCGAGGCTCTATGCGTGCGGTGAGGTTTCACGCACCGGCGTGCACGGGGCCAACAGACTGGCGTCGAACTCTCTGCTCGAAGGTCTCGTCTTCGCCGAGCGGGTTGCGCGTGACCTGATCGAGACGAAGAAGCTCACCGGTGTGCCGCGGAAGAAAAACTGGGAAGTTCCGGTACTCCGCGACCGCGGTGCGGCGCAGGTGGCGGCCGACTCGATTCGCCAGGTGATGTGGGATTACTGCGGGATCGACCGCAGCGCCAAAGGTCTGAGGCTCGGCCTCGCTAAATTGGAGGAGATCGAGTCGCGTCTGCCGAGCGGCGCGACTGAAGAGGCCAACATGGTCGAGACATCGCGCCTGATTGCGGAGGCGGCGCTGATGAGAAAGGAGTCGCGGGGCGGACACTATAGAAGTGATTTCCCGCGTGCCAAACGCAAGTGGAGTGGCAAGCATATCGAATGGTAGAAACCAACGACAAGCTGTATACGGAACTTCAGGAGGAGATCAAGCACCTCGCGCGTCAGCGCAACGCCGTGATCCTCGCCCACAACTACGAGCGCGCAGAAGTGCAGGACGTCGCTGACTTCGTCGGCGACTCGCTGGGCTTGAGTCGCGAGGCGGCGAAGACCAAGGCCGACGTGATCGTGTTCTGTGGCGTGCACTTCATGGCCGAGACTGCGGCGGTGCTGTCGCCGCAGAAGACGGTGCTGCTGCCCGACCTGGCGGCGGGATGCTCGCTCGCGGCGACCATCGATGCACAGCAGCTGCGCGACTGGAAGGCCGAGCATCCGGGTGCCGTCGTCGTCTCGTATGTCAACACGACGGCGGAAGTGAAGGCGGAGAGCGACTACTGTTGCACATCCGGTAACGCCGTCGAGATCGTCAACTCCATTCCCGCCGAGAAGGAGATTCTCTTTCTCCCCGACATGTTCCTTGGCGCCCACGTCAGACGCGTTAGCGGGCGGACCAACATGCACGTCTGGATGGGCGAGTGTCACGTCCACGCGGGAATTGATCCCGAGGACATCCGGCTCAAGCGCGCCGAGCATCCGGGATCGGAGTTTCTGATTCATCCCGAGTGCGGCTGCGCGACCAGTGTGGTGGAGGCGGTTTCGGCGGGCGATGTCGATCCGGTCGGTGTGCAGATTCTCTCGACCGAAGGAATGATCAAGCGACCGAAGATCTCCGACAACGAAGAGTTCATCGTCGCGACCGAGGTCGGGATTCTGCATCGGCTGCGCCGGGAAAATCCGACCAAGCGGTTTTTCCCCGCCAATGACCATGCGGTGTGCGCGTTCATGAAGGTGACGACGCTGCCTAAGGTGCTCAGCTCGCTACAGCGGATGGAGCATCGCATCACCGTGCCGGAGGAGATCGCCTCGCGCGCGCGGCTGGCGATCGAGCGGATGGTGTCGATCGGCGGGCAGACACCGCTGTCGCCCGTTCCCGAAGCAACGGTGGATCCCGGCGAGTGATGAATCCGGAGGAAAGGGAGCTCGCCGCCCACGGGTTTTTCTGGGAGGAAGGCCTTCATTTCCCGCTGACCAAAAAGGAGACCGCCGCGATAGTCACCGCCGCGCTCCAGGAAGACGACACCAAGCACGACATCACTACCGCGGCGACAATCCTCTCCAATCGGAGGGCGCGCTGCCGACTGGTGGCGAGACAAACCGGAGTCGTGTCGGGCCTGGCGCTCGCGTGCGAGGCCTTCGAGCAGCTGGATCCGGCAGTCACCATCAGAGTCGAGCGCGCCGACGGCAGTCTGATCAGGCCCGAGACCCCGGTGCTATTTCTGTCCGGTCACGCACGCGGACTGCTCTCCGCCGAGCGCGTTGCGCTCAACTTCGTGCAGCGATTGTCGGGAATCTCGACGATGACGGCGCGCTACGTCGCGGCGGTGGCGGGTACCGGCGCTCAGATTCTCGACACGCGAAAGACGACGCCGCTGCTGCGTCGCCTCGAGAAATATGCCGTTCGCGCCGGCGGCGGACTCAATCACCGCATGGATCTGTCGGCGGCGGTGCTGATCAAGGACAATCATCTCGCCGCGGTGGAAGGCGATATCAATCTTGCGGTCAAGCGCGCGCGGTCGGTCGCGCCGGCGGGTATCAAGGTGGAAGTCGAGTGCGACAATCTCGACCAGGTTCAGGTGGCAATTGACGCCGGCGCCGATGTCATCCTGCTGGATAACATGGGATTGCTCGATTTGCGGGAGGCGGTGAAGCTGGTGAACGGCCGCGCGGTGACCGAAGCATCGGGCGGAGTTACTCTCGAGACCGTCAGGCAAATCGCAGAAACCGGAGTGAACTGGATCTCGGTCGGTGCACTCACGCACTCGGCGCCGGCGCTCGATCTGGCACTGGATTTCGACTGATGGCCGAAATCTGCGACATCTGCGGCTCGACGAACGTCAAAGAGATAAAGTGCAAGGTGATCTGTCAGAACTGCGGGACGATTCTAAAGAGCTGCGCTGATCTGGCTGCTCCTCCGTCTAACATCGAGGCCGAACGACATGGATCGTAGAGATTTCATGAGAGTGGGCGCGTTTGCCGGTGCCGCGATCGCGGCGAAACCGCTGGCCGCCGAGACGCTTGTGCGCGGACTCGACACGAAGGCGAAGATCGAGCCGCGCGCGTTTCGGATCTCGCCATTCGAGCTGGAGGAGACGACGGTCGCGGATCTTGCGGCGGCGATGGCGTCGGGCCGGATGACGTCGCGATCAATTACTCAAGCGTATCTCGATCGCATCGCCGAGCTCGACCGACAGGGTCCGACGCTGCGTCACGTGATCGAGATCAATCCCGATGCGCTGTCGATCGCCGACGCGCTCGACCGCGAGCGCAAAGCAGGGAAGATCCGTGGACCGCTGCACGGGGTTCCGATCCTGGTCAAGGACAATCTCGACACCGCGGACCGCATGATGACGACCGCGGGCTCGCTGGCGCTCGCCGGATCGATCGCGCCGCGCGACTCAACCGTCGTGGCGAAGCTGCGCGCGGCGGGCGCGGTGCTGCTCGGAAAAACCAATCTCAGCGAGTGGGCGAACTTCCGGTCGTCACACTCGACCAGCGGCTGGAGCGGGCGCGGGGGACAGGCGAAGAATCCGTACGTGCTGGATCGGAATCCATGCGGCTCGAGCTCGGGCACGGGCGGCGCGGTGTCCGCAAATCTGGCCGCGCTCGGGATCGGCACTGAGACCGACGGATCGATCGTGTGTCCGTCGTCGGCGAACGGACTGGTTGGTATCAAGCCGACGGTCGGGCTGGTGAGCCGGGCGGGAATCATTCCGATCGCGCACAGTCAGGACACCGCGGGCCCGATGGCGCGCACCGTCCGCGACGCCGCGATCCTGCTCGGCGCGATTGCGGGCGCCGACCCACGCGACGCCGCGACGTCGGCAAGCGCGGGGAAGGTCGAGAGCGACTATACGCGATTCCTCGACGCCGGTGGACTGCGTGGCGCGCGGATCGGTGTGGCCCGCAAATACCTCGGCTTCAGCGATGCGGTCGATGCACTGATGGCCAACGCCATCGACGCGATGAAGAAGCAGGGCGCGGTGATCGTCGATCCGGTGGAGATCGCTGCCGATCCCGATGGCGAGTTCGACGTGCTGCTCTACGAGTTCAAGGCCGATCTCAACGCCTATCTCGCGGGGCTCGGCCCGAAGGCGCCGGTGCGAACGCTGGCCGACATCATCGCGTTCAACGACGCGCACAAGGATCAGGAGATGCCGTTCTTCGGCCAGGACATCATGACCAAGGCGGAGGCGAAGGGGCCACTGACCGACAAGGCGTACCTCGATGCGCTCGCCAAGAACCACAAGCGGTCACGCGACGAAGGAATCGACGCGACGATGGCCAAGAACAAGCTTGATGCGATCATCGCGCCGACCGGTGGGCCGGCGTGGGTGACCGACCTCGTCAACGGCGACCATTTCACCGGCGGGTACTCGACGATGTCGGCGGTCGCGGGCTACCCGCACGTCACGGTGCCCATGGGTTTCGTGCGGGAGCTGCCCGTTGGTCTCTCCATTTTTGGAGGGGCGTGGAGCGAGCCGGTGCTCATTCGGTTCGCTTATGCCTATGAGCAAGCGACTAAAAATCGAAAGGCTCCGAGGTTTATTCCGAGTCTCGATCTCTGATTCTTCGGAGTGCGCGCCTCGGCAGCACCCCTAGTCCTGAAGCCGGCAGATAGGAGACATGGACAGCTGGGAGTCTGTTAGCTGTCATACTGGCGACTGGTAGCCTCGCGTTTCCTATGGACGCCAAGAGCGACAGACTGAAACGCTCCGAGCTGTCCAGTCTCTAGACTGCCGACTTTTGGACTAGGGGTGCCAGTCGAAGCGCCGAGGTCAGAATCCAGAGCTCTAAGGAGCCCGCACCGCGTTCGTGAACTGTCGAAGATCCGCCGCGAAGTGAACGGTGCCGCGCGCGCCGGTGATCGTCAGCGTCGCAGTCGGCAGTAGCGCATTGACCCCCGCGCAGATCGCGTAGCGGCCGCGGGATTCGTCGGCGATGCCGACGCTGATTGCGGCGGAGATGTTGGTGCGGGTCCAGGTCTTACGCGCGAAGTTGAATACGATCGTGGTGTCGATCGCCTGACCGAGTCCGACATCGGCGTTGACACCCGCTGCCGAATCGCTGCGGATGGCGGTGGTGTCTCTGCTCGAGCCCGAGGTGCTGTCGACGAGCGTACCGGGCGTCGCCGAAATTCGGATCCCATTTCCGCCCGGGCAGCCCGCCACGCGACGAGACATTGCCTCGGAGAGTGACATTGTGCCGGGGGCACTCGCCACCGGACTCGGCGATGGCGGCGCGGCTGGCTTTGGGCTCGAGCCGCAGCCGGTGAACGCGCCAAGCATCGCGCCGACAATCAACAGTTGGCGCGTCATGGGGTTGGCGGCCTCGCGTTTTGTGCGCCCGTGCCGGCACTGCCGCCGAGGAAAGCGCACTGGCTCGCCGAGGTCGGAGCTCCTGCGGCGGACGCCGTTGGATTCGGCTGCGCTGCTTCCGCGGAGCTCCGAACACCGAGCCGCTGGGCCAGACATTCGGCGTTGACTCGGCCGATCAGCTCCACCGCGATGTAGACATTTCTATAGGTAGTGCCCGGAACTACGGGCGACGGCAGATTGTCACGCTGCACTACGCGCAGGGTGTCGCCGCCAAAGCAGAGGCGAACTCGCACGTGCGGCTGGCTCGCGAAAGTGACCTGGTCGGCGTGCACACCGACGAGCAGCATCACATCGGCGGGGCCGTTGCGCGCGCCGCCGATCCCGAATGATGCTGAATCGGCGTGAGACCGCGTGGTATCGGCAACGCGCGCGGTGGAGTCACCGGGCCCGAGGTGCGTACCGGTGCTGCTGTCGTTCGCCAGAAGTGCGGCGCAAGTCTGACCGTTGGTGTCGGCAGCCGGCGCTTGCGCGATGATCGCGCGCGGAGCCACGAAGATGCAGAATACCGCCGACACCAGCGCCGCGTACGTTTTTGACATTTCGCGCACCGTTGCCTCGATGGTCTCTGCCGAAGGAATACAACATCCGTGCCCTGCGACTGCTTCACGCGCAAAGGGCGAGCTTTTTGCAAATGCCGACACACGAGCCGCAATGTGCCGGCGGTTCGCCGTGATGTGTGGCGAAAACCCGTCGTCGCTCCATCTCTGAGGAATCGAGCATGCGCAACAGAACGCAGAATCTTCTCACGTCGGTGATCGCGATCGGTTCACTGATCCCATCGATCGCGGCCGCACAAGTGCGTCCGACCACTACGGCGGCGCGAGGGCCGGGATCCGGACAGCCGTGGCAATGCATGCCGTCGGACTCGCTCCGCGCATTTAACAGAGCGTTGCGCGCCGACAGTCTGGCGAGGCAGCGCGCCTCGGGCGGAACGGTGCAGGGCGCGACCGTCACCGGCGGCACCGGACGCTCGCACGAATTCCCCGAATATGACGTCGTGCTCGACATCCCGAATCTCTGCGTGAATCGAATCTTCCTGAAGGTCGATAGCGTCACCGCGAAGCTGAATCTGCATGCGCAGGTTGCGAATCTCGTTCGGGTGGATGCGGGCGCCGACGTGCTGATCGGCAATGTCGATCTAACCATTCAGGGCGTGCGCGCGCAGGCGCTGCTCCTCGTCGATCTCGACGACGTCACCTACATCGTCGATCAGACACTGACTTTCGTCGACAATCATCCCGAGATCGTGCAGCAGCTCGGTAGCACTCTGCAGAATACCGTCGGCGCCGTCGGCGGCCTGGTGAATCGACTGCTGCTGGGTACGGTGAATGGCGTGCAGAGGTTGATCGACACGAGCACCGGCAACATCATCGAGAAGGCGGTGGCCGCCGCGGGTCAGAACGCCGCCGAGAAGGTGGTCGGCAACATCACTCAGCTGCCGGTGATCAGCCAGGCGACGGACGCGGCCGGGAACATCGTCAAGCGTGCAAGAGACGCTGCAACCAATGCGATCGTGCAGTACACGCTCAGCAAGGCGGGCAAGTTGCTCACCTCGAGCATCGTTCAGGCCGCGACTCGTTAGCCCACAGGAGATTATGAAGATGCGTGCACTACTTTTGATCGCCGGACTGGGCCTGACCGTCGCAGCAGCGACCCCCACCTCCGCGCAGCAGCCGACTCAACAGCCCACCTCGGGCCAGCGCTTCACCGGCACGACGTCGATCACACCGAACCGCGACGTAATTCTCGAGATCCCCGAGCTGTCGGTGGATTCGATCGGCCTGACGGTCTCCGACGTCCGCGCGCATGTCGCGCTCGATGCCAACGCGATGAACCTGGTTCAGGTCACCGCCGGCGTCGATGTTGGTATCAAGAAGGTCCAGCTAGGCGTCGTCGGCGTCCTCGCCGAAGCCTACCTGTACGTCGATCTCGACAATGTCGCGAAGATCGTGAATCGGGTGGTGCAGACGCTGGATCGAAATCCGCAGATTCTGATTCAGGTACTCAAGACGGTCGATACCGCGGTCAACTCGATAACGGGTCAACCCGCGCAGCAGAGTCCGCCCAGGTAAAAGGGCGCCACTGAAGACTACCGGCGGGAGGCCGCGGGCCACACAGCGAGAGGCCAGGGGCTAGAGCGTATTGTTGTTTGAGCACCTCGCCTCAAGCCGGTCCGCCCACGGCCGCCCGCCGGTAGTCTTCTTTTGCAGTTACTGACCATTGTCGAGGATCGCGTCCGTCACGAAATACCCTCCCCCCTCTCGGACCGATTCCGCGACCGACCTCCTAACCTGATCGACCTCCTCTTCCTTCGCGTCGAGCGCATTCCTGTTGCGACGGAACCTCTTCCCCGCCTCGACACAGAACAAATCGCATAGCGCGATCTCGCGGTCGCAGAGCTCGACCCCGCGCTCGTCGATAAGACTCTGGGTGCGGGCGATCACACACGCTGTCGCGAAGAGATCGATCGCCATGTTCGCCAATCGCTCCAGCACCAGCTGACGATCGACGATCTTCTGGCGGTGGCGCACGATCACCCTGTCGGTGCCCGCGCCGAGCTCGGCGACGTGCTTCTCGAAGTACTCCTTGTGTCGCTTAAGGCGGTCGTGCACCTCGATGTCGAGCGTCGAGGTCTGGCCGAGTCGGAGTCGTACGCGCGAGGTCGCGTAGCCGCCGAGCAAACCCAGATTGCGCAACGGGCGGCGCAGCGCGGAGCCGACTTCCTTGAGCGCCTGAGCTGGCGCCTGCACACCGTTTAGCGCGATGAACAGTCGCAGCACTTCGTTCGCGCCCTCGAAGATCCTGTTGATCCGCGCATCGCGCAGGTTTCGCTCGTACGGATAGGGCTTCACATAGCCGCGGCCGCCGGCAAGCTGCACCATATCGTCCGCCGCGCGCCAGACCATCTCGCTGGCAAATACTTTCGCGCACGCGGCCTCGAGTGAGAAATCGTTGTCACCGCGATCGACCAGCGACGCCAGAATGCCGAGCATCGCATCAGATGCGTAGATCTCGCTCGCGACCCGCGCCAGCTTGCGCTGAGTGATCTCGAAGTAATCCAGCGGATGCCCGAACTGCACTCGCTGCGCTCCGTACTCGGTCATCTCCTTCAACGTGCGCTTGGTGCCGCCGGTGCAGCCCGCGGCGAGCGTCAGTCTCCCGGCATTCAGCACGTGCACCGCGACGCCGAATCCACGACCGACCGCCCCGAGCAGATGGTCGGCGGGCACCACCAATCCCTCGTAGCTCAGCTCCGCCTGGGTCGAGCCGCGAATTCCCAGCTTGTGCACTGTACCGACGACCTTGAAGCCGGGCATGTCCGGTCTGATCAGAAATGCCGTCATGCGATGCACGGTTTCGCCGCGGCGCTGCACCGTTGCCTGCGCGAACGTCGCGATCACGCCGGCGCGATGCCCGTTGCCGATCCAGATCTTCCGGCCGTTCAAACGCCAGTGCGACCCGTCTTTGCTCAACGTCGCCGTCGTCTTGATGTTCTGGGCGTCCGAGCCGACGTCGGGCTCGGTTAGCGCGTACGCGGCGAGAAAATCACCGCGCGCCAGCGGCGGCAGGTAGCGCTCCTTCTGCTCGTCGCTGCCGTGCAGAACGATCGCCTTGGAGCCGAGGCCGCAGTGCACTCCGACCAATACAGCAAGCGAAGCGTCGATCCCGGACAGCGTCTCGAACACCCGCGCGTACGCTGACGACGACAGCTCGAGCCCACCGTACTTCTTCGGAATGGTCAGGCCAAGCATGCCGAGCTCGGCGAAAGCGCGGATCACTTCTTCGGGGATCGTCTCATCTTCGTCGAACTTCGCCGAGTCGATCAGAGTCCCCTTCATTTCCTTGAGCCCGCGAATGAGGCGGCGGACAGTGCGGGCCTCGTCGGCGTCGCGCTTCTCGAGCGGGCGCGGATACGGGAACAGCAGGGAGTCGAGTACTACACCCGCGAAGATCCCACGGGTGAAGGAAGGTTGCTGGTCAGCCACTTATTTCTGGCGCTCCGAATCCGAATGGTTGGTCAACCCGTAACGGGCAGCGTGTCGCGCTTTCTCAGCCAGCGCCAGTGAATGCCGAACAGAACCGCGGCGAGCACAATCAGAAACACGCTGCCGATCAGGTTCTTGATGCTCCGAAAGCGCGCGTTACCGATCGCGGCTTCACGCTCGGCGTCGTACAGGCGGCGAAGGTCTGCGTCGGAAATCGCGGCGGTGTCCGACGCCGCGTTTGCCTTCCCCGGCGCAACAGCGGGCGCGATCGGGCTGGGTCTCACCCCCTGATTACGCGCCTCGATCTTGTAGACCTCGAAGTTGGTCAGCGTTCGGCCGGACCGGGAGCCCTCCGCACGCAGCGGGTCGCTGAGATCGATCGCCGAATCCACAACCGACTTGATCGAGAACAGCATCATGATCACCGTGATGAAGCAGACCGCATAACCGTACGCCTGCGCAATGCGATTGCTGACCCGATCCATTGTGCCTCCGCCGTCAGACGGTGGTAGTTGCCGCCGTTCGCGCTGCGCTCTCCAATTGGTCCGACAGCTCCGCCGGCTCGGTGACCGGTTTGTCGCAGGTGTAACCGCGACAGACGTAGGCCGTCGGCTTTCCCTCGATCATTGAACGATCGTCCAGAAGTCTTACCGGCGATTCCTGGCGAGGCATCCCACCAGCGAGCGCGAGCGCTGGAACGTAGCGACCGGCGGCCGCCCGCTCCAGTGCCTTGAAGCCGTTGTTGACCGGGTCGCCGATCAGAGCGACCTCGATCGCGCCGTTGACTTCCATGTCCGCGCAGCCGAGTAGGTGGCCGAACCCCAACGGGAACTTCGACATCGGCTCGGCGAGGGTCTCCAGCGCGAACACCGCGCGCCGCCGATAGTCGCCGTCGCGCTGGAGCTCGGCGAGGTGCAGCAGCAACTCGACCGCCAGCGACGTCCCCGAAGGCATCGCGTTGTCGGTGACCTCGCGAGGGCGAGTGATGAGCTGCTCGGCATCGGCCGCGGTGTCGAAGAATGCGCCGACATCGTCGGACCAGAACGACTCGATCATTACATCGCAGATCTCGCGAGCACGCTCGACCCAGCGCTCGTCGAAGGTGAGCTCGTAGACCGATAGGAAGCCGAGCCCGACCGCGGCCTGATCCTCGAGGAATCCGGCGATCCGCGTCAGGCCGTCCTTGTGGGTGCGCATTACGCGGCCGTCGCGCACGAATGCCGCGGCGAGGAACTCCGCATTCCGGATCGCCAGGTCGCGGAAGTCGTCGCGGTCAAATGCGCGCGCCGCGGCCGCGACTCCGCGCAGCATCAGGCCGTTCCACGATGCGAGGATCTTGTCGTCGCGGCCGGGCCAGACGCGTTTGGCCCGCGCGTCGTAGAGCGCCCTTCTGCCGCGGACGAGCATGGTGTCGAGCTGTTCCTCGGTGATGGCGAGCGACTGTGCGACGGCGGCCGGATCGCGCGGAACGTAGAGGATATTTTTGCCCTCGAAGTTTCCGGCCCTCGTAACGCCGTAGTAGGTCTTGAACGCGCGCGAGTCTTCGCCGAGCAGGGAATCGAGCTCGGCTTCGTCCCAGACGTAGAACTTGCCTTCGTGGCCTTCGCTGTCGGCGTCGAGGGAGGAGTAGAAACCACCCTCGGGCGAGGTCATCTCTCGCGCGACCCACTCCACAGTTTCGGTAGTGACGCGTTTGATCTCGACGTCGGCGGTGGCCTGCCAGAGGTGCGCGCCGAGCCGGGCGAGGAGCGCGTTGTCGTACAGCATCTTTTCGAAGTGCGGGACGAGCCAGTGCGCATCGACCGAGTAGCGCGCGAAACCGCCGCCGACGTGATCGTAGATTCCGCCGCGCGCCATCTTCCGGAAGGAATCGACCGCGATGTCGAGCGCGTCGGTGGTACCGGTGCGTTTCGCGTAGCGCAGCAGGAAGTCGAGGGCCATCGTCGATGGGAACTTGGGCGCGTTGCCGAAGCCGCCGTTCTCCTCGTCGTAGCGATCGACGAGTGATGCATAGGCGGTCTCGAAGATGTCGCGGCTCAGTCGTCCGGGACTCCGCGCCGGCGTGACGTTGCTCTCATAGATCCCGCGCAGATGCTCGGCGGTCTGGGCGACGCCGTCGCGCCGCTGATCATACGCATCGCGAACTGCCTTGAGGACTTTGCGGAAGGATGGAAGGCCGTGCCGATCGTCGGGTGGGAAGTAGGTGCCGCCGTAGAATGGGCGGCCGTCGGGAAGGAGGAACATCGTCATCGGCCACCCGCCGTGGCCGGTCATCGCCTGCACCGCCTGCATGTAGATGCCGTCGATGTCGGGACGCTCCTCGCGATCGACTTTGATGTTGACAAAGTTCTCGTTCATGACGCGCGCCGTCTCTTCGTCCTCGAAGGATTCGTGCGCCATCACGTGGCACCAGTGGCAGGCGGCGTAGCCGATGCTGAGCAGGATGGGCTTGTCCTCGGCTCTGGCTTTGGCGAGAGCTTCCGGGCCCCAGGGATACCAGTCCACCGGATTCTCCGCGTGCTGTTTCAGGTAGGGGCTGGTTTCTTCTTTCAGGTGGTTGGGCATGGTGCGGGGCTACGGCGCCGGGTGTACTGCAACTGAACGGGTGCCAGGCGTCAGAGGAGCATAGTTGCGAGGGTTTAGTTCACTACGTCGGGACGTCATGGTGTGAAGATCATGGTACAAGCAACTGCAATGGGTCACGGGGTGGCGTTCTGGGTTGAGGCGATTGGCTCCGCATTCCGTCCTTCGTTGGTCTCGTGCGGGCGGTAGGTTATGACGTTGACCTTCTCCAGTGTAATCAGGCCGCCGGTTACCATTTGGTCGAGCTCGGGGAGAATCTCGTCGATCTTCTCCTGAGTTTCGACGCACTCGATCACGATCGGCAGGTCGAGCGAGAGCTCCAGGAATTTCGCGGCGTGGATGCGGCTGCTGGCGCCGAAGCTCATGATGCCGCGCGTGACGGTCGCGCCGGCGTAGTGTCGCTTGCGGAGGAGCTGAACGATCGCCCAGTACAACGGCTCACCCTCGAACTTGTCGCGCTCGCCGATGTGGATCCGCATCAATACCCGCTCGCCCTTCAACCCATGCATCTTTCCTCCCCGACGCAACTATAATCAACCTACATGATCTACCTCCTGATCGCAGTCGGCGGGGCGGCGGGCTCGGTGCTTCGGTATGTCGTCGGGCGCGCAGTTCAGGGATCGAGCGCCAGCGGATTCCCGATCGGCACCATGGTCGTGAACATCACCGGCTGCTTTCTGATCGGTGTGCTGGTGCGGCAGCTCATGAACGTGCAGACGTCGCCGGAAATCCGCGCACTGCTGGTGGTCGGATTCTGCGGCGGGTTCACGACTTTCTCGACCTTCAGCGCCGAAACGATCGGCCTAATCGAGGGCGGCGAGTACGGCCGCGCCGCGACTTATGTTATTCTGAGTGTAGCGCTGTGTCTGGGCGCGACATTCGCGGGAATGGCAACGATGCAGCTGATGGGGAGCGCGAAGCATGGGTGATCCGCCGTGCTGGGCACATCTGTTCGAGGATGAAGAGAACGCAAACGAGTCGAAGACCATGACCAATACCGCCGTCGAACCCAATGCCGCGGCCGGCGCGATTCCGGCCGATCTGGAGAAATTCTTCTCCGACAACAACGAGCGCATCCATGAGGAGCTGTTCGAGTTCCTGCGCATCCCAAGCGTCAGCGCCAAATCAGATCACAACGCAGACACCAAACGCGCCGCCGAATGGGTGAAGACCTCGCTCGACAAGATTGGCGTGCCGGCGAAGATTTATCCGACGAAAGGGCATCCTGTCGTGGTCGGTGAGTGGCGTAAAGCGGCCGGCGCGCCGACGGTTCTGATTTACGGACATTACGATGTGCAGCCGCCGGAGCCGCTCGACCTCTGGACCTCGCCCGCTTTCGAGCCGACGGCGCGCGATGGAAAGATCTTCGCCCGCGGGTCGGTCGACGACAAAGGCCAGCTCTTTCTCCACATCAAGGCGCTGGAGGCGCAGCTCGCGACGCGCAAAAAGCTGCCGGTCAACATCGTGGTGATCGCCGAGGGTGAAGAAGAGATCGGAAGCGAGCACCTCGCGCAGTTCGTCGAGGAACAAAAACAGCTCCTCAAGGCCGACGCGGTGGTCATCTCCGACTCTGCGATGTTTGCGCCGGGACTGCCGTCGATTCTGTCGTCGCTGCGCGGCCTCGCGTACTTCGAGATCAACGTCCAGGGACCGCAGGGCGATCTGCATTCGGGGAGCTACGGCGGCGCGATCGTCAATCCGGCGATGGCACTGGCGCGGATTCTCGCGACGTTTCACGACGCAAAGGGCCACATCGCGATTCCCGGGTTCTACGACAAGGTTCGCGAGTGGGATCCGAAGATTCGGGAGCAGATGCGCGGACTGCCGTTCGAGAACGCTGGCTTCATGAAAGAAACCGGCGTCGACGCACTTGGTGGCGAAGAAGGATTCACGACGCTGGAGAAATTGTGGATCCGGCCGACGTGCGAGGTCAACGGACTATTGAGCGGCTACACCGGCGAAGGGGCAAAGACGGTTCTGCCGGCGAAGGCGATGGCGAAGGTGAGCTGTCGTCTCGTTCCCGATCAGGACCCAGCCGACATCGAGAAGCTCCTCAAGGCGCACGTCGCCAAGGTAGCGCCGAAAGGAGTGAAGGTGGATGTGCGCGCGCTACACGGCGGCCGACCGTGGCGCGCCGAGCTGAATGGCGCGATTTACGATGCGGCGCGGCGCGCGCTCAAGGCGGCGTTCGCAAAGGAGCCGGTGATCACCGGCGAAGGTGGCTCGATCCCCGTCGTCGGAGATTTCGAGCGCATCCTCGGCGCGCCGGTGCTGCTCGTCGGTTTCGGATTGCCGGGCGAGAACGCGCACGCGCCCGATGAGTGGATGAGCGACGAGAATTTCAGGCTCGGTATGCGGGCGATGGCGGTGCTCTGGGATGAGTACGCCAAAACTGCGAAAAGCTGACGACGGTTAACGCCCGCGCCTGAGGTAGGGGATAACCTCTGTCGAGTAGTACGGCTCTTCTCTGCACCAGAAGATGTAATCGACCTTGAGGTTGCCGGTCGCGAATGCAATAAGGTCTTCGATCGAAGCGCGCTTCCCGGTATTCCGATCGGCGTCTGCGTAATTGCCATCCTGGACTGCAATTCCGGTGGGGACCGATCCAGCGACTTCCGCGATCAGCGGATACGGTCCCTTGAGCTGGCCGGGCCGGAACGGAAGAAGATCTGGTCCGCCGACACCAACGTTTGAATTTCTCGCTGCGTCGTACACCGCGCGCAGGTAGCCTTTGTCTTCGTCCGGTCGCCACTCACCGGGCATGAAGTTGGCGTACTGCATCGCCACCGATTTTGGAAAGGCCTGCTTCAGCGCTATCATGTTGGTGATGATCGCGTCGCGGTAAGTCTCGAACGAAAAGCCGGCGGGGAAGAGCGCGCCGCTCTCACCGAACACCGCGGAAGTCTCGGCGAGATTGACTCCTTCGATTCGACCGTCGAATTCTCGACTGAGCGCGCGAAACAACGCGTGCAACCGTTCCTGCACTGCGGGATCCCAGCGCCGCGCCATCCATCCTTCATGCACGGCATGCTGCTCGTCACCGTGATCGATGCGGTACTGCTTAGCAGCGCCGCCGTGGTAGCGCGGATCGATCGTGAGATATCTGGGGACGAAGATGTTGGTGGGGAGGAAGCTTACGTCCTGGAGCTGGACGAAGAGCTTCTTGTGGTGCGCTGTGAGGAACGCGAGATCTTCGCGGATGGAGCTGAAATCGTACTCGCCCTTGCCGGGCTCCAGCCGGCGCCAGCTGTACGCGATCTGCGCTCCTTCGAGGGCAGGAGTGTTCAGAAACAGCGAGTCCCTGGTCAGGCTCTCGCGGTCCTGGCCGAAGAAGACGTAGTGGTGCACGGGCTTCGCTGCCGGCGGGGAGAGGAACAGCGCGGCGATGACAGCCGTAGCCAGTCGTAGATAGGTCATGACGATGCCTCGAGATGGTGAAGGCGATCTACGATCGCCGCGACGTGCAGCTCAGTGGTGTCCAGCACGGGCAGATCGGCAATCGTGTCCGACTTGAGCAGTAATGGCAGCTCGGTGCCGCCTAAGATGATTGCCTCGACGTCGTTCTCATCGCGGAGGCGGGTGACGAGCGCGATGAATCTCGTGCGGGTGTCGTCACGAAAATCGCCCTTGAGCAGCTCCCCAATGTATTTCTCGTGCACCCACTTCTGCTCTGCCTCCGATGGGACGACAACCGTCATATCGTGCTTGCCGAAAGTGCCGGGATAGAGCTGGCCCTCCATCGTGAAGCGGGTGCCAAGGAGCGCCAGGCGTCGCAGTCCGCGCCGCTCCGCTTCGTCGGCGCATACCTCGACGATGCTCAGCATCGGCACCGCAGATCGTGCGGCAAGCTGCTCGAACACAACGTGCGGCGTATTCGCGGCCATGGCGATGAAATCGACGCCCGCTTTGGTGAGGCGCTGCACAGATTCGAGCAAGTACTCGACGAGCGCAGGGCGATCGTTGCCCACCAATCGCAAGCCACGTTGGACGTCGAGACTATCGATGATGACCGATGGCGATGAGCCCGGCGCGATCTTCTCCCACCCGGCGAGGATCCGGCGGTAGTAGTCGATGGTGGATTCGGGACCGAGTCCGCCAATGAGTCCGACCGAAGCCATGGTTGAAGATATGTGGCGAGCGCAAACGTGGCTAACGTTCGCCGGCTGCGCGATCGACCCGCGGCTTCAGGAGGTTTTGATCCAGGTCCAGACCACCAGGCTGCCGCAATCGACGCGCGGATTGACGAATTCTGCCGGCGTCATGACCCGTCGTGCGTAGTACTCGAAGCCGGCGATCTGATCGAGGGTGATGTCGCGCAGGGAGCGCGGCATGCCGTCGATGAAAATCATCGTGCAGCCCTCGATGATAGGCCGGAACAGTGACATCACGTCGAAGGGATGGGTGCGGCCGATCTCGGCGGCGTCCATGAATTTGCCAAAGCCTTCTTTGCGACGGTGCAGGAAGCCGACGTCATCGAGGTGCTGTTGGAGTCTGCTGGCAGCGGTGATCTCTACCGGCGCGAGCTGTACGCGAACCGGGTCGAGGGTCAACTGCACGCGATGGGTGCCGGGCGTCAGCTCGATCAAAGTTTCGAGGGGCGCGTAGCCGATGCGACGCGTCGAGAGGACGTAAGTGCCGGGGAATACTGCCGGGAAGACGAATCCACCGCCGCTCGTGGTCGAGATCATCAAGTGAAGCTGGCGCTCGGCCGGAACCTGTTCGACGATCCCGTTCTGACCAATCGGCGGCGCGAATTCGAGCGTGACGACGGCCGCGTCGATTGGTGACGCGGTCGAGCCTTCCCGGACCGTTCCCTCGAGAACCGCGTTCTGGGCGTGTAACAGGGCGGGAGCGATGGCGAGGCCACCCGCGAGAAACAGCGTTAACGAATGCATGGCCAAAATTACCGCGCGCTACGACGCTCCGGCGAACACCGCTATTGCGCCGCCTCTTGATATGTTCTACAATCTGGTATATGGCAACCGTATCCGGGCTCGAGCTGGCCACGCTTCTGACCGTCGCGAGACTGGGCGCCGATGCGTACGGCGCGGCGGTGCGTCGCGATTTGAGCGAGATAGAGGGCCGCAACTACTCGGTGGGCGCGGTCTATACGACCTTGCAGCGCCTCGAGGACAAGGGCCTATTGATGTCGCGGGCCTCGGAGCCTCTCAGAGAGCGTGGCGGAAGGTCGAGGCGCTACTTCATGCTCACGCGTGATGGGGCGGCAGCATGCCGGGCCGCGCGAGCTCGACACGAGCGGATGTGGAATGGCGTGACACTTCGCGGGAGAACAGCATGATTCCCAATGGCGTCCATCGAATCATGTCGGCAATTGCCGCCAATCCCGAAGTTCGAGAGGCGATGCTCGGCGATCTCGATGAGGAGTATCAGGTCAGGGCCGAGCGCGACGGGATCGCTGCGGCAAACCGGTGGAGTTGGCGAGAGGCGATCCGATCGCTCTTCGGTGCACTGCGGCATTCGGTGCCGAATCTGTCAGCGACTTTTGCGAGTGTGCTGCCGGCGATGCTGTGGGGTTCGGTGATTGCATTCCTTGCCAGCGCCGCCGTAGCGGCGGTGACTTATCCCGTGACCCTATACGCACCGTTCGACAAAGCTGTGGTGTTCACGGGACTTTCGATTGTCGAGCGGTTCGTCACGTCGATGATGGGCGGCTACGAAGCCGCGCGGGTGGGAACGAAAGCACCGCTGTGGTCGGCCGTTGCAGCCGGCTTGTTTCCCACAGCGGTGTTGTTCGCGATTGCAGCACTGACAATCATCCCGAGCCAGGTCGGCACGATGGTGCTCGTCTCAGCAGTGGCGAATGTCGTTCTCGTCCCGGGCTCGCTGGCTGGAGGAATCCTGCAGCAGGCGCAGCAGCGCGCTAGTGACCCTTTGTCGTCACCAGGATGACGCCGTTCTTTCCACTATCGCCGTACTGAGCCAGCGCACTCTCGCCTTTGACGACCCTGACTGATGCAATCCGGTCAGCCGACAACTTGGCCAGCGCTGCGGTCGTCGACGGGAAGCCGTCGACGATTACCAGTGGCTGCGCCGTTGGTGAGGTCTGCGCGATCTTCATTCCTGTGCGCATGACAGGCCCCTCAGGTGTGACAACACGAGTCACGCGTAGCGTGTCGGCGCCAAGCCGCTGACCTTCCTTCGTGACGATCCGCACCTGCGAGCGGCCGTTCTCCTTCGAGAGCTGAACCCACGCTATGCGTTCGGCCTGAATTTGTTTCGCCGCGAGAGCAGTCGACGGAGTTCCGTCCACTACCCAGGCGACCGACGAATCCTGTGGCAGTCCCATAGCTGGCGCGGCGCGCTCAACCGAAGCAGCGTCCATTCTGGCGATATCAGCCGCGGTTGGCATCCGGCTCTCGCACGCGGCGAGGAGGCTGACCAATCCGACGAGCGCGGCGGCAGTGCCGCGAAGAAATGGGTGACTGAAGCGGCGGGACTGCATAGCGAGAATCCTCGAGCGAAGGTGGGATGAACGAGCGGCGAGGCCCATCGTCCCCAGCAGAAAGGGCGATGAGCTTTCGGCTACGTCGACGAGCAGTGATCCGTAAGAGCGAGGCGAGACTCCGGCGCGGAGTACGCGTGAGTCGCAATCGATCTCGATCGCGAGCCGAAGCCGCGCTACCATAATCCAGTAGGCGGGGTTCCACGGCATGAGCGCGGCAGCCACGCATCCGGCAGCGAGCAGGTTCTGATCACCTGCCTTTAGATGCTCGATCTCGTGCGTGAGAATCACGCGCTGCTCTGCCGGTGGTCGAGTGAGCACCCAGCGCGGGACGACGATTTCCGGACGAAGCAGTCCAAGCACGAGGGGTCCCGTAGACGGCGCGACCCGAACGCGCTGTCCGTGGAGATCGGCCGTCGGCCAACTGCGACTGGCGCGGCGCAGCCTCCAACTGGTCGCTGCGAATGACAATCCGACGAGCAAAGTCGCGAGCACCCAGAGGACGGCGATGTACTCGGTAGGAACCGCCGGCACTCGGTGCTGCGCTGTGAGAACGCTCGTCTGCAGAATGTCGAGTGACGGCAAGCTGAGAGGTTGCGCGGATGCCGGTCGTTCCGGCGAGACGATCGCCGCCCGTACTACGAGTGTTGTGGAAAAGATCACGGCGCCGAGCCAGATGAACCGGGTCGGCAGCCGAAGCAATCGCGCTACCGATTCTGTCGCCCACGCCAGGACGGCGACGCAGAGCCCGACCTGTACGGCGTAAACGAGCCAGCCGATCACCGCCGCTCTCCGAGTCGCTCGGCGATCAGCTCGCGCATGCGCTGTAGCTCCTTACGGCTCAACTTCTTGTCGGACACCATCTGCGCGAACATCCGCTCGGCGGATCCATGAAAGATTGCATCGCGCACCCGCGCCAATGCGGTGCCGCCGGCGCGCTCGGCTTCGATGGTGGGGAAGTAGCGATAAGCGCGACCCTTGGCTTCATGCCGGACGACGCCTTTTTCCTCGAGGATCTGGAGCGCCGACAGCACCGAGGTGTAGGCGAGGTCCTCGTCCAGTGCGTCCCGGACCTCGGATACTGTACCCGAACCGAGGCGCCACAGGACGCTCATTACGGACAGTTCGCGAGGGGGAAAGTAGAGATCGGTCAACTTTGCTCCGGTTTGATCTACTGAACTTTCCGTAGCTTAGCATCGGGGCGGGGGGGGTGTCAACTGGTTTTTCAGTAGGTGGGTAGCGCCTCACGTGGCCTGGCCGGCCACGCCGAGACTAACCTACTCCCACCTGAAGACCCGAGACGTCAGCGCAACGCAGACCACGAACACGCCGGCGAGCAGCGCGATGTCCGACGTGTGCGCCGACCAGGGATCCCCGACCCACATCCCCTGCAGCAGCGATGCCGCACGGGTAAGCGGCAGTGAGCGCGCCACCGTTTGCCAGGTCGGTGGCAGCGCGTCGATCGGGACGAACAGCCCCGAGAGTCCAACCATCGGATAAAAAATCACCGCGCCGATTGGCTGGGCGAAGCGCGCGGTCGGAACGATGCTCGCAACGATGAATCCAACCGACAGGATGCTCAGGGTGCTGATCAGGAGAGCGATAGTGAATCTGAACAACGGCACATCCGGCCCGATCGAGAAGTACCGCTTTCCGGCGACAACCATGAGTCCCATCGTCAATGCGGTGAGCAGGAGCTTCACCACGACGTGCGCGGAGAGAATGGTCCACGGCCGCAACGGTGTCGCCCGCAGGCGCTTGAGGATGCCTCCCTCACGGTAGATCGAGATGATCGCCACCAGTGACAACACCGCGCTGATGATCACGAGCAGCGACACCAGCGTCGCGATTCCACCGGGGCTCAGTAGATCGCTCAGCTTCGGCGTTGCCGGGGCCGGCCGCCCCGCCGTCGCCTTGCCAAGCATCACGAACAGCACCACCGGGATCACGATCGACCCGATCGCGCCCAGCGGCTCGCGAATGAAGATCTTGATCTCTGCCCAGGTCAGTTGTCCAAGTCCGCGAAGAGGACTGCTCATGGTCATGATGGTACAGTGAATCGCGGCCGTTGCAATCCCGCGGCAGAATGCGTCTTCAGTTTGATCCCACCAAGAGCTCGTCCGGTGTCAGCAACAACTCCTACCGTAGGCACCGCCATTACTCCGGCGAACCAGCGCTACCTTCGCTTCGCGCTGATCGCTCTGCTCTCGTGGCTTGCCGTCAACGCCTTTCGTGATCCGCTCGGCGTGGTGCCTCTCGTGAGCGACATCGATCTGGCCGTCCATGAGTTCGGCCACATGCTGTTCATGCCGTTCGGGATCCCGATCCTTGGCCGCACGATGGTCATACTGGGCGGTTCACTGACGCAGGTCGCGTTTCCGCTGATTTTCGTGCTCTATTTCCTGAAGAAGACTGCAGACGGCCGACGCCGCGACGTCTTCGCAGCGATGGTTTGCGTGTGGTGGTCGGGAATTAACCTCCTTAGCGTCGCGATCTACTGCGCCGACTCCCGCGCCGGCCAGCTCATGCTGCTCGATGGCTCAACGGGGCAGGAAAGCGATGGCCACGACTGGTTCAACCTTCTCTCGCACTGGCGATTGCTCCAGCACGACACTCAGATCGCCCACTGGATGAGAGGAATCGCCGGATTGATGTGCATCGGGGCGATAGGCGTGGCAGTAATTACTCAATGGACTCAGGACCAAGGTTTGGCCGACTCTTGATCGAGACAACTGCGAGAGCTTGTTGCCCGAGTTCACTGTCAGTCAGCAATCAGCAATCCACGTGGTAGGAGTACTCCGTCCAGTCCCTTACTTGCGAACCAGATCGAAGTCCATCTCCAGCCGAATGGTGTCCGCGACGCTGAGTAGCACGGGCACTCTGGGCTGGTCGAGCTGGATGTCGCTGAAAGTGAATGCAGTCGCGGCCGAGCCCGTCACTCTGCCATTCTCGAACTTCGCGGTGCCCTTCCAGTCGGTGGGTCGAGTCACTCCGCGTACGGTGAGGTTCGCGGTCATGTCGAACGGCACCGTCCCCGCTGTGGCCAGCGGCAGCTTCACGCCGCGGATCTCGGTCGGAACAAACACAATGTCGGGGTACTGGTCGGAGTCGAGCAGGCGCTTGCGAACGTAGCCGTCACGCCGGCTCTGATCGCTGACGAAGGTGGAAGCGTCGGCAGTGAATTTCGACGATTGCGGGATCACCTTTCCAGTCGAGTCGATCTCGAGAGATCCGGCGATAGTTTTTGTCTCGCCGACTGCATCGTTCGGCAAATCGTGGTGCATGAGCTGCTCGCGAACGCGATAGCGCACGGTATTTCCTGTCGGAGAGAGAGCCAGACGAATGGCTGGAGCCGTGACAACGGAGCTCTCGACCGTCGCGGCGGATTTTGCCGGGAGGGAATCGGCGTATGCGGTCTGCGGCTCGCCGGAGGAGCAGGCGATCGCCGGAACGACAGCAAGAAGTCCTAAAGTCGTGGAGCGTATTCTGGTCAGCAACGCAAACCTCATGATCGATGGATAGTTGGGGAGCACATACGCAAACAATGCGCTCCTCTGCAGAATACGCGGTTGCCTTCCTCTTCGCTGTGACTTTGCCGCTTAGTGTGCGGCTTTTGCTTGAATTGCCCCGCTCAGGGCGATGCGGTCACGCCAGAAAAAAGCTTCTGGGCTTTTGCCCACACCTGCGCGCCGATGAGGCGGCCCATCGCGCGTGATTGCAGGTCTCCTTCCCGGAAGTGAATTCCGCCATAGCGGCGAGACATTCCGGCCTGATCCGCGGCCTCGCTGAAAGTGGCCCACTTGATCGTAACATCCGCGGCCGGCACCAGAGTCGGCTCGACCCGCGAGGTGCCGGCCTTGATGACGACGGAGTCCCCGAATGCATCGCTGCCGGTAAATGAACGCAGGACCTCGGCGCCGGCGGCGCTGAACGCACTGTGCCCGGAGCTGAACTCGGGAAATGCCGGTGTAGGTTGTGCGCCGAGTTGGTACGCCTGCCACTGCTCACCCGGAATGGTTTGGGTGCCCTTGAAGGGCCCACCCCAGGCGCGGATCTGCCGCCCCGCCATCAAGAAACGGATCGCGGTTATGGGGCGCACATAATCGAAGGCGCGCTTGCAGTCCCAGACGGCGATACTGGCGTCGAGCATCGCATTCGAAAGCGCGAAAAACATCTTCGCGTCATCGTCGATGGTGTGCTCGTCGCGGTGCGACACCCACTCCGCAAACAACGCCCAGTGGCCCGGCGGCAGCTCCGAGCTCGGTCCGTCAGCCCAGTACTCCACCAGTGTTTTCTGTAAGTCCGACAGGTTGGCGCTGAGATCGATAATCTCCTGCGCCTGGTCGGTGTACCCAGCGGTTGGGTACAGATTTGGAACGGCAGCGGGGCGAAATTGTGCGCCCGAGGTGAGCGCGAAAGGAGTGACGAGCCCCCACTGAGGAGCGATGAATTTCTGAGTCGTCGTCGTGCCCTGCGCGTCGGTCGTGTGCAGCGGCTGCCAGCGATTCGGATCCACTACGGTCGACGGCGTGTTCACAGCCTGGTAACCGGTGTAGTCGGCATACTGTCCCGGCGCGAGATCACCGAGCTGGTTGGCACCATCGTGATGTCGAAACGCGATCACAGCGGCTGCGGCAACGTTTCCAACTCCCGCGGGCGTCGACGCGTCAGTGGAAAGATCCGCAGGGTCGAACTGGTGCCGCTGCATCACCGCATCGAATGATGATTGTTCAGTCGGGAAAAGATCCACGAGCGCCCGATATGCGGCGAAGCTCACTGCACGTTCCTTGTTTGCCTCGCTTCGCTCGTTGGCGGGACGACGCGCGATGCCGTTGGCCAGGGTCGCGACTGCATTCGCGTCGTATGCGGTCCACGCGTCATAGATGGCCGTATGGACTACGGCCAGCGCGCGTGCTGCCATCGGGGGACCGGGGTGGGTCGCGCGAACGGCGGCGAGAGCAGCCTGATCCCATTCAATGACGATGGAGTCGTGAAACTCCGGCTTGGTGCCCGTCGGCTCGTCATGACATCCCGCGCTGAGGGCCGCTCCGACGACGAAAATCGTAGCCCTCGCGCGCGTGGTCGCGCGCGCCGGAATTCTGTTCCTCACTCGACCCACGGAAAGCCGAATGCCTACTGGGCTGTTGCCTTGAACACGACGGTCGCCGAACCGACGGTCGCTGTTACAGTCTGCTGGCCTGCAGATGATCCCAGTGTCCACAGTCCGGAAGTCGCGATCCCCGAGGGATCCGTCTGCGGTGCTGTCGGCGATGCGAGCGCGCCAGCACCCGTAGTGACGGTGTAAGTCACGGTCGCGCCGACAATGAGATTGCCGGCTGCGTCGAGGACGTTGGTACACAACGGCGCGGGCAGCTGAGATCCCCTCGCTCCGATCTGTCCGTCACCCGAATAAATGACGACGGCGTTTGCCGGACCCGGCACAACCGATACCTGGATTTGCGACGAGCGCGTACCTGCCGTAGCAGTGATGGTAGCGACGCCTTTCTTTGTCGCCGTGATAAGACCGCTGGTGCTGACCGCGGCGATCATCGAGTTCGTCGTCGACCAGGTCACTCCACTCGGCGTCGTTCCATCGCTGAGAACTGCGCTAGCCTGCTGCGTTGTTCCAGAGACTATGGTGGTGCTGGCGACACTGATGGAAAGCGTCGCGGGTGGTGCGGTGCTGCCGGAACCACCGCACGCAGGTAGTGCGAGCAGAATAGCCGCGGCAGCGGCAGCGCTAAGTCGCATGTTGACAGTCCTCCAATGACCCGAGCGGCCCGAAGGACGAGCATAAGGAAAAACCCTCAAAACGCAATAGAGAACTCGCGCCTTTCGGGCTCTCCTTGGGGCGCGGGGTCGGTCCCAGTTCCTGGGCGCCAATGTCATCGCTGTGTAAAATCCGCGGCCTCGAGAAACTCGCGGCTGGCGTCACGGTAGTATCCGAATATTGTTGCGATCCATCATTCACGTGTCGCCAACTTCCGCGGTGCGCCATGTCACTTCCCCACCGGAATCACCGAGTGCGTTTGCGTGTGTCGTTGGCATTGGCTGCACTTGCCCTGATCGGCTGCCGGAATTCCGAGCCGGAGCGGCGATACGGTTTCCTCGCGCGACTCGGTCGCGATACGATCTCGGTGGAGAGCATAAGTCGTAGGGGCAACAAGGTCGTCATCGACGGCGTCGATCGCTTTCCGCGGGTGCGTCGCCGGCACACCGAGATCGAGCTCGGGCCCGGCAGCACGATCCGTCGTCTCGTGATGGACATCCATACGCCGAGCGAGCCGGAGAATCAGCGCGATCGGCACGTCACCGCCGATGTGACCGCGGATTCGGTGCACATCCTACAGACTGACGACGCCGGCAAGCTCCGGCACGACTTCGCCACCAACGGCGCCGTCGCGATGGCGCACGTTCCGCAGATGTACAGTCTCTACGAGCTCTACTTCGACGCCGCGCTCGCGAGAGCGACCGCCGAGAAACGCGCCGTTGGCGACACCATCCAGCTGCGGCAATTCTATCTCGATCGCGAGTTCGACCGATTCCCGCTGCACCATGGAGTCGTGCGCTTCGCAGCGGGTAATCGCGCCGAGATCCAGCACGACTGGCTTTCCGGCACTGGTGAAGCAAGCTTCGATTCGGCCGGCAACATGCTCAGCTATTCCGGCGCGCGAACGACCTACCTCGTCGATGTCGCGCGCCTCGATTCGGTTCCCGACATCAGGACCACCGCCGACAGATGGGAGGCGGAAGAGAAGGCAAAAGGCGGAGTCAAACAGCTCAGTCCCCGCGACACCGTGCGCGCGACGATCGGCAATGCGAGCTTCACTGTCGACTATAGCAGGCCACTCGCGCGCGGGCGACAACTGCTCGGCAACGTCATACCATATGACCGAGTGTGGCGAACCGGCGCCAACGCCGCGACGCAATTCACCACTTCGGTGCCAATCACCCTTGCGGGGATCCGGCTCGCGCCCGGCACCTACACACTGTGGACGGTGCCGCACCAGAATGGCGCCGATCTGATCGTGAATGGACAGTCGGGACAGTGGGGGACCCAGTACGATCGCTCGCGCGATGTCGGAACGGGACGCATGCAGTCCACCACCCTTGCGACGCCTGTCGATCAATTCACGATATCGATCGCCGGGCGCGACGTGCGCCGCGGAGCGGTCAACATGGAATGGGGATCGTTCCGGTGGACGGCGCCCATCGAGGTGCGGTAGACCGCTCGTGAGTTGAGGGCTGGAAAAGAAGACTACCGGAGGGAGGCCGCTAGCCGGCTCGCCCACGGCCGCCCGCCGGTAGTCTTCTTTGTCAGTCGATCTTTGCCGCCGATCAATCTCTGAGCGAGTGCCCCGTGATCTTGAGGAAGACGTCCTCGAGATTCGGTGTCTCCGTCTTGAAGTCGGTGACGGTGATGTGATTCTCCGACAGGCAGCGGATGACGTCGGTGACCAGCTTCTCGCCGGCGCCGCGGACGGTCAGCCGTGAATCGTGCGGCGTCACCGACTCGACACCGACAACCCGCGCCAAATTCTCCGCCGCGTGTTGGTCCTGCGTCGCCAGAATGACGCTCCGTTCCGGACAGTATTTGTCGACGAGCCGCTGCGGCTGATCGATATCGATGATTCGCCCGCGATCGATGATCGCCACGCGATCGCACAAACGCTCGGCCTCCTCCATCAGATGCGTGGTCAGGAAAACTGTTTTGCCGCGCTCCCGGATGCCGCGCACGAGATCCCAGATCTTGCGACGCGCCTGCGGATCAAGCCCGGTGGTGAGCTCGTCGAGGAAAACGACTTCCGGATCGTTGATGAGCGCGAGCGCGATGAAGAGTCGCTGCTTCTGCCCGCCCGACAGCGTCATGAACCACGCGTTGCGCTTGTCGGCGAGCCCGAGCTGCTCGAGCAGCTCGTCGCCAACCGATGTCGGCTTTCGGTAGAGCGATGTCCAAAGGCGCGCGGCTTCCCAGACTTTGATGCGCTTCTGTAGCTGCGCCTGCTGCAGCTGGACACCGATCCGCTCCTGGAGTGCGTACACATCGCGAACCGGATCCAGACCGAGCACGGTGATCGAGCCGGAGTTGGGCCGGCGGATTCCCTCGACGCATTCCATCGTCGTGGTCTTGCCGGCGCCGTTCGGTCCGATGAGCCCGAAGATCTCGCCATCGTGGACGTCGAAGGAGACGTCTTCGACGGCTACGGTTTTGCCGTATGTCTTACGGATCGATGAGACCTTGATGACGGGTCTAGCGGTCGCTTCCATTCGACCAAACTTACAGCGCCCGCTCCCGTGTCGAAGGCGATTGCGGCAGGCGCTTGATCACCAGCCAGAGTCCCATCGTCAGCTCGAACAGAAATATTGGCGCTGCCCAGACCGGAAGCGGGAGAATCTTTGCGGCCTCGGGCGCGACCATGATAGTGAACACACACACTCCGATCCACGCCGATGCGAAGACGCCGAGCATCGCCAGCGCCTTCGGCACGTATCCCGATTTAAGCCAGAGACAACAGAAGATCGTCGAGCCAAACCCGAAGATCATGAGGCCGAGGGTGTAGGCGCTGCCGTGACCGGCGATGGCGAGGCGTGCCAGAGCCGCCAGCGTCGCAGTGTCGAGCGCTTTGAGGTATTCCGCGCCGCTCAGGATGCGCAGCACGACGAAGTCGGCGAGGGTTACCATGAACAGCGCTGCCGTCTCGATCAACCTGAAGAACGCACCCAGCAATGCGAGCCCGCGATTGACGGGCTCCAATACCATGTATAGTCCGGCGACGAGGACGACATCGGTGGCGAAGACAAGGAAGTTCGTGGCGACGCCGAGCCGAAAGAGATGCTCGTGCGCCATGATGTTGCGTGCGGTCTGCACGGCGTTGTCGTAAACGATCAGCCGATCGGGGATATAAAACTCGGCGATATTGCCGAGCACCAGCGCGATCAGGTACGCTGCTCCGATCGCGATTGCCCAGCGGCGCTGAGTGGCGTCGATGGTGTGAGTCATCTCGCCACTCCGAGGTCGGGCGCGGTCCGCCTCGGGTGCAGCCGCCACCTTTCGGCGTCGACGCCCTTGAACAGTAGCCAGAGTGTCAGCGCGCCTTCACCGATGATCGCGATCGGGATGACGAGCGGACCCATTCGCATCCCGAGCGTCGGGGCGACGAACTTGGCGAGGGAGATGGCGATGTAGCTGGCTCCGCCGAGCACGAGAACGGCGCCGATGATCCGCGGCAGGAAAGTCGAGCGAAAGATCAGATAACCCACCGAGACGATCTGGAAGCCGAAGAAGACCATGCTGACGGCGAACTCTGGTCCGGCCCGAAACGCCAATTGCGCGATGGTCTGGAGCTGGTTGGCGGTGTCGGGCGTGGCGGTAGCTGCATCTCTGAGGAGTCCGAGCGCGGCCAGCTCGTCGACAGCGCTCGCTGCGCCGACGATGATGCCGCCAACCCCGGCGAATGCGCCGAACAGCGCCAGGCCGCGGCCGACCGGTCGGAGGAGATCGTAGAGAAGTGCCGTAACGCCGAGGTAGCAGACGCTGACCAGGACGTTGAGGGCGAAGCCGAGGCGGATCGGCCCCTCGGAGGCGAGGACGCTGGCGGCGGTCTGAGCGGGTGTGCCGGTAGTATTGATCGCCGGGACGGCCAGGACATCGATGAGGCTGGCGATGATGACGATCAGCCAGAGTGCTCCGGCGAACCGGGCCGTCGTTACGGGCGATTCGATGGTATCTGAGGGCATGCGGGCGGGTAAGATTGCCCTCAGTACGGTATAACTAAGTTTATAGTTTCAAATACCTTCGTCCATCTGGTGATGACCTCGATTCCGCGAAAATCGTCTAGCTGACATGCATCTGGCGCGCGTCATTGCCGTTCCCTTGGGCCTTGCAACACTACTGGCGTGCAAAACGCTGCATCGTTCGGGCGGGCAATTTTCGTGGCCACTGCCCGACATTGCCATCAGCGATTCGGCGATCGATCGTGAGATCCGAATCACCCAGGATTTCGGATTGGGCGGTCCAGGGCCAACGATTCGCGTAGTTGTCGATTCTGGCCGTACCCGTGGCGAAGTCTACGTCACGCATTGGGTGGCCGACCCGGCCGACTCGAGCGGCGTGGCGCTCGAAAAACTGCTGCGACATGACCTGCGCAAACAGTACGGTTGCACGTCGTTTGTCATCGTGGAGGATGAAGCAGCCTGCCGAGTGCCTTTTAGACGCGAGCCGGATTGGACAGGCTTTGTTGTCCGTCTCGATTCCTTGCTCGCAACAGCCCCGCCGGCGCCACCGCCAACTCCAAACCTGGTTTGCACCGACGGATCGGGCTGGGAAGTAGTGGATCGAATGGGTGCACGCGTCCGGCGGGATGCCAGCAGATACTGCGGCCCTGGCTCGCCGGAGCGCGAACGTTATGAACGGGGAATGTGGAGTCTGTTAAACGCAATCGATCGTACAGCGGCGGCCCGATGAGGCATAGGGACGGGTCGGGCGGTTACTGCTTGTAGATCGTCCCATCCTTCATCACCAGCTGCACCTGGCGGATGGCGGAAATGTCCCGGGTCGGGTCGCCGCGCACGGCGATGAGGTCGGCGAGATAGCCATCCTTCACCTGGCCTAGTCTGTCACCCATTCCCAGCATTTTCGCATCGATCGAGGTCGCTGACCGAAGCGCGGCGACGGGAGTCATTCCGTACTCGACCAGCATCTCGACTTCCCGCGCGTTGTCGCCGTGGGTGAACACGCCGACGTCGCTGCCGTTACAGATCGTGACGTGCGCCTCGAGCGCTGCTCTGAAGCTCTTCTTCTTCTCGGCGATCGCTGGCGGATCGGGATCGACGCCCTTCTTCCAGCCCCGGTACTGCAGGATCGCATCACCGGCGGCAAGCGTGGGAATAAAACAGATACCGCGGTCGGCCAACATCTTGAAAACCGCCGGCGTGCCATTGTCGCCATGTTCTATGGTAGTGACCCCGGCGACGATCGCGCGGCGCATGCCCTCCGCAGTCGTCGCGTGCACTGTCACCGGCCGGCCCGAGCTGTTGGCGATGTCGACCGCTTCCTTGAGCTCGTCGACGGTGAAGGTCGGCTCGTTCTCGCCGTTCGGTCCCCAGCGGTAGTCGGCGTAAATCTTCACCCAGTCGGCGCCGTGCTTGATCTGATCGCGCACGACCTGCGCGACCTGCTCGAGGCCGCTCGCTTCCTGTCCACCCTGCGGAATGTCGCTTTGATACTCGGGAGTGAATCCGGCAGGACCGTAAGCCCCCGTCGCAACAATGGCGCGCGTCGCCACGAACATTCTCGGACCGGGAATGATTCCCTGGTTCACCGCCTGCTTGAGTCCGACGTCTGCGTATCCGGCGCCTTCAGTGCCGAGGTCGCGCAGAGTCGTGAAGCCCGCCATCAACGTCGCCCGCAGGTGATTCACCGCGCGCGCGGTGCGGAGCGCCAGCGCTTCGTGCAGGACCTGATCGTTCCACGACGTCTCGTTGTAGGGATGCAGCAGCACGTGCGAGTGCGCGTCGATCAGTCCTGGCATCAGCGTAGTGCCGGGCAGATTGATCGTCGTCGCGCCGACTGGTACGGTGATCTGAGCGCGCGGCCCGGCGACGACAATGCGATTGCCAGTGACGAGCACCGCCCAGCCGGAGTGCGGCGCGTCCGACACACCGTCCCAAACGCGATCGGGAACGAGAAGCGTCGTCGTCACTGGCGCGGCCGGCTGTCGGGTAGACGCCTGGGCGATAGCTGTGAGTGGTCGCGCTGCCACGGCACCGGCCAGCAACAATATCACTGAGCACCGGCGTGCTACGCGCGCAGCTCTCATCTACTTGCCTGGCGCGAAAATCTGGTAGCCGTGATCGCGGGTGATCGCCGCGATCCGAGCGAGGTCCGGCGGTCCGGGCGCGGCAAAGACTTCCGCGCACCTTGCGTAGAACGTCTCGAATCCGCTCGGAGTCAATAGCGCCCAGTGCTTCGCGGGCGTGTCCCCGATATTACGGAACGAGTGGACGCAGTCGCGCGGGAGGTACACCACCGCGCCAGGTCCAACCTCACTCTCCACGCCGTCCATCACGAAGCGGTAGCGTCCCTCGGCGATGATGAACATCTCGTCGTCGACGTTGTGGATGTGAGACGGCGTTCCTCCACCCACTGGTACCGTCGCCAGCAACAGCGTCAGCGAGCCACCGCTCGTGGCGCCCGTGACCTTGAACAAGCTGCGATTCCCAAATGCGTCGATCCATTCGCCTTCATCGGCGTGCAGCACGAACGGTTTTGGCTTTGATGTCGTTTCAGTAGTCATTTTCTCAATGTGAGACTGTCCAGCGCGAATGTGCCAACAGTGCGCGGGACGGTCAAGAACACTGGCAACGGCGCGACCGATCAGCGACGTGGGTGGGGTGGCAATCGTCTAATGGTATGCCCCGTACTGCCACAATGATCGCGGTCCTTGCCCTGGTAGCCTGCGCGAAGACCGATCAGCAGATCGATAACTCGCCCAAGCCGACGTCTCGGCGATCTATTGCTCCTTCGACTCCCGCACCCGCTACCCAAAGCGCCGGAGGCGAGGTGATGCCGCCCGAGGGCCAAACCCCCGACGTAGCCATCAACGACGACGCGCCGGCAGTGCCCGATCTCAGGGACGACAGCGTCGCAGATCCGCTCGAGCTCGTCACCTCGAACATAGACACGACGCTGATGCTAGCGTCCTGGCTCAAGTCGCATCCGGCGGACCGCGTCAGTACCATCGCGCCGGTCGGCAACTCCATCGATGATCAATTCTGCCGCACTGCCGTCGCCAAAACCCGGCTTGGCGGCGTGACGTTGGTACGCTCGGCACTGTTCTACATGCCGGCGCCGCCAAAAGGCGAGATGCTGCCCGCGAATCTGTCTGACGGCGCGGAGAACCAGTGTCAATTAGGCGCGATGGTACTCGCCTCCGAAGAAATGGATCTGAGGAGTGCGGAGTCGCTTCGCGATTCAATCGCCGCTCTGATCGACAAGCGTCTTGGCCCGCACACCGAAACGGTTCCGGAGTACGCCGGCGGTCTGGGAGGAACCGCGGGCACAAAGATGTGGCAAGCAAAAATCACGACAGTGGTTGCCAAGGTTTCATTACCAGCGAATAACGCAGCGCGCGCCCGGACTTTTACCGTCGCGTACACGCCGACGAGTGGCGCCACCGACTTCGACAGTTGGGAGGCTCGTTATGAGGAGCGTCACGGACAGACTTTCGCGGATCAGCAGTCCCGTTACAGCGAAGTCGACTCCGCCGTGAAATGGGCGCAGCTGCCCGCCGTCGCCAACGATCTCACAACCGTGGTCGGCTATCTTCGCGGTCGAAACGAAGACGGGCCGCGGGAAGTCAAGCCCCCGCAAATCGACGCTGCACTGATCCGCGCCTTAACCGCGATTCACCAAGCTGCGCCTTCGCTGCCGCCGCCGAGGCGTGCGGCGGCACTTCTCGCCGGTGACATTGCCCTCGCCGCGACCTACGGACTGCCAAGCGCGGACTCCGGGCACGCCATAGGAAACGCGCTTCCCTCGCTCGGAATTACTCTCGAAAAGAGCTCCGACGGCGGCCAATACTATGGGCATCCCTGGCTATGGGAAGCGTACCGCACCGACTCCACCAGTCGTGCCGGTCGCATCGCGTTCGTCACCCTCCTTGGCATGCAGTGGCCCGAGGACAAGTCTTGCGGGGATGAATACAAAAAGGTGATCCAGCATGGTGAAGCGGCGCTCACCAAAGGCGACAACAATCCGCTTATTCACTACTACGTCGGCTCCGCGTACAAGACCATTTACGATCTCGCACATTGGGAGAATGAAGAGGTCGGCAACCCGGCGCCCTTCAAGCCGCTGGCCGAACCGGCGCGGCTCAAAGCGATCGAGCACTTTCGCGTAGCGTTGCAGTCTCTCCCCGATCGGGTCACGCGCCGCGAGGCATGGATAAAGGCGATGCTATTACTGCTGCGCAGGAGCGGAGACCAACCCGAATATGTCTGCTTTCCTGACTGACTGTTAGGCGATCACTTCCACTCGGGCGCCCACGCCCGCAGTGCCCGCTCCTCCGCGCGCGCGAATCGCGCGTCGTCGCGAATCGCATCGAAACGCGGATCCCACCAGATCGCGTGCGGCGCCCAGTATACCTGGAACGACTCGCGCTCCAATTGATCGAACGCGCGGTTGCAGTCGCCGACGCTCGCCCACGCCAGTGCGAGGTTGAGCGGCATCGCCGCGTAGCGACTCGCCTTCCGCGCCAGCTCGCGCGCCCGGCGCCTGTCACCGAGCACCGCGAATGCCGACGCCTGCTCGGCGAGGAGATCGCCGCGCAGATCGTTGCGGCGACTGAGACCGGTGTTGATTGCAGTCTGCACTGTCGTCTCGTCACCCAGCCGCGCGGCCGCGCGCGCGAGGCCGCTCACACCTTCCTCGAGATCTGAGCTGAGATCGACCGCCGGCTCCATGCTCGTGCGCGATAGGCCGTAATCACCGAGCAGGTAACGTTGCCAGCCGAGCGCGCTGAAGTGGATCGGTGAAATCGGATTGAGACTCGCGGCAATTGCCTGCTCGCGCATTGCTTCCTCGCGCGCGCCGAGTCCGGTGAGCAGCGTCAGCGAAAGCCAGTGGTGCGCCGCCGCATTCCGCGGATCGAGCTGGATGGCGCGGCGAAGCGCGGCTTCCGACTCGTTCCAGCGCTGGCGAATGATGTTGACGCCGCCCATCGATGTATGCGCCGACGACCTCGTGTCGTCGAGTGCGAGCGCCCGCTCGGCGCTTGCGACGGCGCGATCGATCGCATGGTCGCGCGGCGCGTACCCGCGCCCGCCCATCACCGCCCAGGTGTCAGCGAGCCCCGTCCACGCTTCGACGGCGCGCTTGTCGCGCTCGATCGCTCGATTGAAGTAAATGATCGCGCGCTCGAGCGACGACCGGGTCCGTTGCTGCCAGTGGTACCGGCCCTGAAGGATGATGCCGGCGGTGACCGAGTCGAGTTCATGGCGTCGCTGTTGCGCGCGATTGGGCTCGCGCGGTGCGAAGACTACGACCGGTTCATTCCCGCGAGCTCCCTTGAGCTCGCGCAGCAATCTGGCGGTTTCCGCCGATGGTGAGATGCCGACATCCGTCGCAAGGCGCTCGACGAACAAGCGGGCCGCCGCCTCGGCGCGCACTGTATTGCCGGCGGCTACCAGAAGCTCGATCAACGAGCGGAACAGCGTTTCATCCGCGGGCTCGAGGTCATGCGCGCGCTCGGCAGCTGCGATCGCGTCGCCGACGTTGCCAGTCTGGCGGTGAACCGCCGTCAGCCTCACCGCCGCGCGAACCGCGAGCGTGCGAAGCCGAACGCGCTCGCCCATCGCCCACTGCTCGAAGTCCGCGGCGTTGCGAACGAAGAAGCCGTCTAGAAAATCTCCGCGATAGAGATCGAGCGCGTCGCTCCACCGTTCTTCGGCGAAGGCCCTGCGGAATTCGACGATGTCGGTCGGCAACGAGCTTGCGGACAACCGCAACGTCTCGCCCGACGCAGTGATGACGTGCTCGCCAAGGGTCCGTCGCAAAACGTAGATGGAGTCGGCGAGCAGGTGCCGCGCGGTATGCTCGTCGCGATCGGGCCAGAGCAGTCCGAGCGCGCGGTCGCGACTGATGGTTTCGCCCGGCGAGCTGGCGATGAGCGCGAGCAGCGCCAACCGTCGCTGCTGCGCCGCGCGCCGCAGCGACGATTCCTTCGGCCCAGTCAGCCGGACCTGACCAAAGAGGAAGAGGCGATTCAGCATGTCACAATTGGAGTCGCGAGCTCAGACGATAACTGGACGATACCCAACGCGTACCGTGTCCCGGATCAACCCTTACGGAGGTACCAAATGTTGTTGGAACGCCTGAAGATCGCCAGCGTCGTCATGATCGTGGCGACGATTGCCTGCTCGGCCGGCGATAGCAGCAAGATCACCGCACAGACCCCGGCAGCCGGCGCCGCGAGCATG
>DATFGW010000063.1:0-15497 GCA_035249045.1 Gemmatimonadaceae bacterium
GTCTCGATGACGAGGCGTCTTCCGGCGAAAGTTCGTTCGATGCGTTGCATATGTCGTTTCGGTTGTCTTTGAGTAGCACAAACCGCGCGGACACACTGTGCGCCGCGCGGTGGGATCAAAGAGCCAGATTAGTACCGGAGGCCAAGATCAGCGATGATCTTGCGATAGCCTTCGAGATCCGTTCTCCTCAGGTAGTCGAGGAGCCGGCGCCGCTTGCCGACCATCTTGAGCAGCCCGCGACGGCTGTGGTGGTCCTTCGCGTGGGTGCGGAAGTGGTCGGTCAGGTAGTTGATTCGTTCGGTCAGAAGTGCGACCTGCACCTCGGTTGAGCCGGTGTCGCTCTTGTGGGTGCGGTACTTCTCTACGGTGGGTGTTTTCTCGAATGCCATTGGTTGGTCTCGCCCCGGCCATTTTGCCGGAGCCCGTCACTGGTTCTTAAATCGCTATAGCCACGCAACTTAGCGATAGGCACCCGTTATGTAAAGGAGTCTCGCAGCGCGGATTCGTGGACCGGGATGCTGGCGGCTGGCCACTGTAGTCCTAAAGTCGGCAGATGGGAGACGTGGACAGTCGGGAGTGTTTCAGTCTGTCGTGCTTTTCATCTACAGGTAACGCGACGCCGCCAGCCGCCAGTATAACAGCTGACAGACTCCCATCTGCCCAGTCTCCAGACTGCCGACTTTTGGACTCGTTTGGCCAGCCGCAGCGCCAGATCCCAGAATGCCGAGATTCCAGATTACAGTCAGCCAGCCTCGCGCGTCCTAAGCATGACCTAACCGGAGTAGCCGTGTTTCTGCGAGGCTTTGCGCTGGCTGGCTTGTTGGCGGTGCTGCACCCTGTTCCCGAAAAAACCTTGCTCGACGGTACTGCCGTACCGTGCGCGGATTCGCGGACCTCGACGTCCGGCGTGCCCGGCGTCCACGTCTATGCATTCAACGCCATGAAGGTGCCGGCGATCCGGAAATCGCTGTACATCCTCGACAGCCTGGACTGGGAGGCGGGCGACCCCGTGGCAATGCGAGCGGCGGCCGTGCAGTACGACCGGCTCCTCGTCCAGGTCCGCAAGTCGCCGAAGCTCGGCTACGCCATGAGCAACGGGAACGGCGATTTCGAGATCACCGTCAATCAGATGGACTCGGTGCTCGTATTTGGCGAGGCGAAGATGCAGGGAGAGCCGTTCTTTTACTCCGCCAAAACCGTTGGCGCGGTCGGACAGGAAGAAGTGCGCGTCGTTCTGCTGATGTGCAATCAGCAGCTGCTGTAGCTAGCGCGGAGTCCAGTGCGGCGCCGAGGTAAATAGGCCGCCGCCAATTCCAATCTGGTGGGCGAGGTAGAGTCCGAAGACGAGACTCACCGCGCCCGATGCGATGCGCAGCGATCGCTGCAGGTTCGGTAACCGCGCCGCGGCGAACATAGAAGGCGCAGCAATCGAGATCGTAACGAGACTCATGCCGACGACAGTCCCGAGTCCGAACGTCAGAAGATAGATCGCCGCCCACCGCGCGTCGTCCATCAATGGCACGATCAACAACGCTGCCGCGGCGGATCCCGCCAGTCCGTGGACAATCCCGACGAAGAATGGTCGCGATGCGCTCGGCGCTCCACCTTTCGCCCGCACGTCGAAAAGATTCAGCACGCCGAGCACGATCAGCATGATGGCAACGCAGAATTCCATCGACAGCCCGAGCCGCGCGTTGAACCCGATCTTGAAGGCGATGATCGCGCCGCCGACGACGAGCAGAGTAATCGTATGACCGAAGCCCCAGACGGCACCGACGCCTGCCGCTTTGGCGACAGAACGTTCCCGCGTCACGATGGTCGTCACAGCGACGATGTGATCGGGATCGGTTGCATGCCGCATCCCGAGCATCAGGCTCGTGATGAAGGTGAGGAAAAGACTCATTTCGCTTTCGCCCCGACGCGGCCGTCGTGGAGAATCAGGTCGAACTCGAGTCCGGGCGGAAACTGGCTCGCCGAGGTCAGAGCGCGGCCATTCGCATCGCGGGCGACTGCATAGCCGCGCGAAAGCGTCGCGAGTGGACTCAATGCGTTGAGCCGCGCGGCTGTCGACGACAGCACGGAACGCCTCGTCGCGACGGAACGCTGGGATGACTGGGTAAGAGTCCCTCGAATCATCGCCAGCTCGCGACGAGCGTCGGCAACGAGCCGCGCCATTGTCGCGGACAGCTCGCGGCTCGCCAGGGTGAGCGCCTTCCGCACTTCGTCACGCGAAGCACAAGCAGCTGCCGCCGCGGCGGATGGAGTGGCAGCACGGAGATCGGCGACTGCGTCGCAGACGGTCATATCCACTTCGTGACCGACCGCCGAGATCACCGGCACCGGACACGCGACGACCGCGCGCGCGACGCGCTCGTCATTGAATGCCCAGAGATCTTCCTTGCCGCCACCCCCGCGGCCCACGATCACAACGTCGGCTTTTCCCCACAGCGAAACCCGGCGCAGAGCCGCCGCGATCTCGAGCGCCGCGCCGTCGCCCTGCACTCTCGCCGGACACACCACGACGCGAGCGCCCAGGTTTCGCTTGCGCAAGACGGCAACGATGTCACGGAGCGCCGCGCCGTCGGGACTCGTTACGACCGCGATGCGTTTGGGATAGTGCGGGATGGTGCGCTTCCGCGACTCGTCGAGCAAACCGTCCTTGCGCAACCGGGCCAGGGTCTGCTCCATCGCTTTCCGCCACAATCCGTCGCCCTCGGCCTCGATCTTCACGACCTTGAGCTGCACCTCGGTACGCGCGGCGAAAACCGTCATGTGGCCGAAGAGAATCACCTGCATCCCATCGTCGGGCGCGGCCGGCATTCGGTACTGATCGCCTGACCACACCACGCATCTGATCTGCGCAAAGCGATCACGCAGGCAGAAATACCAGTGGCCGTTGCGATGGCGCTTGAAGTCGCTGATCTCCCCGCGAACCCACACCGAGCGCAGGCGCGATTCGACCACTTCCCTGGTCCTCATCGCGAGGTCCCCGACCGATATCGGGTTGTCGGACGCGGTGCCGGCGGGGCCGAGAGTGCGGGGCGGCGCGAAAAGGTCGTAGGGGACTGCTTTCATCGAAGCCTCATCTCCGCCGCCCTGACGGTGTTGGACATCAGCATCGCAATCGTCATCGGCCCGACTCCTCCCGGAACCGGAGTGATCTTCGATGCTACTGCGCGCACGGATTCGAATTCCACATCGCCGACCAATCGGGTGCCGCTTTTGGTTTGCGGGTCGGCGATGCGGTTGGTACCGACGTCGATCACCACTGCGCCGGGCTTCACCATCTCCCCACTGACCATCCGCGCTCGACCCGCCGCGACGATCAGGATGTCCGCGCGCCGGGTGTGACTCTTCAGGTCCGCGGTATGACGATGGCAGACCGTGACCGTGCAGTTCGCGTTCTCGTTGTCCTGAACCATGAGCGCCGCCATTGGCTTGCCGACGATGTTGCTACGGCCGATGATTACGCAATCCTTCCCCGGTGTCTTCACGCCCGATTCCTTCAGCAACACCTGAATTCCCGCCGGAGTGCACGGAATAAACCCGTCACGCTCGCCGACCAGCATCTTCCCGACATTCACGGGGTGAAAACCATCCACGTCCTTGGCGGGATCGATGCGGCGGATGACGGTATCCGGATCGATCTGCTTCGGCAGAGGCATCTGCACGAGTATTCCGTGCACGTTCGGGTTCGAGTTGAGCTCATCGATCCGACGAATCAGCTCAGCCTGCGTCGTGTCCGCCGGCAGCTTGATGTTGAGGCTGAACATCCCGGCCTCTTCGGCTGCTTTGGCTTTCGAGGTCGTGTAGACGACGCTCGCCGGATCCTCTCCGACCAGCACTACTGCCAGGCCCGGCTTGATTCCCTTGTCGGTCAGCGTCTTTGCGCGGACGGCCACTTCGTCGCGAACCTTTTTCGCGATCGCGCGGCCGTCGATCAACTCAGCGGGCAAAGTCCACGGCCCGCGTCTCCCGGATCAGCACGACCTTGATCTGTCCCGGATATTGGAGCTCCGCCTCGATCCGGCGGGCGATCTCTTCGGTGAGGGATGCCATGCGCGGATCATCGACCTCTTCCGGGGTGACGATGACGCGCACTTCGCGGCCCGCCTGGATGGCGAAGACCTTTTCGATGCCGCGGTAGCTGGACGCAATTTTCTCGAGACCCTCGAGACGCTTCACGTATGTCTCGAACGCTTCTCGCCGCGCGCCCGGCCTCGCTCCCGAGATCGCGTCGGCAGCCTGCACCAATACCGAGACCTCGCTCTCGTGCGGAACATCGTCGTGGTGCGCGGCGATACAGTTCACCACCAGCGGGCTCTCGCCGTACCGCGTCGCGACTTCCACACCAAGCTGGACGTGGGTGCCCTCGTGCTCATGGGTGAGCACCTTCCCGACATCGTGCAGCAGTGCGCCACGGCGCGCCATCGGCACGTCGAGGCCGAGCTCCGCTGCCATGATGCCGGCGAGCCACGCCACCTCCTTGGAGTGATTCAGAATGTTCTGGCCATAGCTGGTGCGCCATCTCATGCGGCCAATGAGCTTGACGAGCTCGGGATGGAGCCCGTGCACGCCGCTCTCGTAGGCCGCTTGCTCGCCGGTCTCGATGATCGACGCTTCGACTTCCTGGCGCGACTTGTTGACGACTTCCTCGATGCGTCCCGGATGAATTCGACCGTCGGCGACCAACTTCTCGAGCGAAAGCCGCGCGATCTCGCGCCGCACGGGATCGAAGCAGGAGACGACGACGGTGTCCGGCGTGTCGTCGATGATGACGTCGACTCCGGTGGCGAGCTCGAACGCGCGAATGTTCCGGCCTTCGCGGCCGATGATGCGGCCCTTCATCTCGTCGTTCGGGAGCGACACCGCCGACACGGTCGCTTCGACGCTTTGCTCGGCGGCGATGCGCTGGATGGCGAGGGCGATGATCTTCTTCGCTTCGCGCTCGGCGTTGCGCTTGGCCGTCTCGCGGATCTCGCGGATCTGGTTCGCGGCGTCGGCCTGTGCTTCTTCCTCCATGCGGTGCACCAGCTCCGCTTTCGCGTCGGCCGCCGAGATGCCGGCGAGCTGTTCGAGGCGACGTCGCTCCTCGCCGAGCAGCTTCTCGAGCTCCTGCTCACGCTGAGTCACTGTCTTTTCGCGGCCCGCGATCGCCTCCACGCGGCGGGTGTTCTCGCGCTCACGCTGCTCGAGTAGATCGTACTTGCGATTGAGCTGGCCTTCGCGGTCTTCTACGCGGCGCTCCTCGCGCTCCACTTCTTCGCGGCGGCCGCGGACCTCGACCTCCCAGTCCTCGCGGAGCTTCATGAGCTCTTCCTTGCCACTCAGGACCGCGGTCTTTCGAAGGCTTTCCGCTTCTCGCTCGGCCTCGCCAAGGATGCGCTTGGCCGTCTCATCGGCGGTGGCTTTGGCCTGCTGCTGCCGTTTCAGCTCGGCGCCGGCTCCGAGCCGGCGTCCTATATAGAAGAAAACCGCGCCGGCAATAACGAATAGAAGGATGCCAGCTGCGGATAACCAGGCCGTAGTCGTCATGAGATCTATGTTGGGCCCGCAGCCAAGCCACAGGCGGCCCCTATCGCGCCGGAAAGTCGTCGCGTAGCTGAGGTAAGCTAATGATTATTTTCGAGCCCGGCGAGAGGAAGATTCGGCGGGACACCAAGTTAGGAACTGCAAAGAAGAAGACTACCGGCTCGAGGCCGAGTGCCGCACTGCGGGAGGCCACGGGCCAAACGATGTGTGTTTTCGGATTTCGCCCGCGGCCTCAGGCCGGCCCGCGCGCGGCCTCAAGCCGGTAGTCTTCTTTTACAGTCGGACCTATTCTTTCCGCTTGGCCGGCGGAAGCCACGGCCTGATCTCCCCGCTCAATTTTCTCATCGACGCAGCGAGGTCCTCACCCCCTTCGCGGGCATCGAACAATTCGTCGGTGATCGACAGCGCGGCGAGGATCGCGGCCTTTTGGGTCTCGACGATGTTGCCGGCGCGCATCGTCTCGCGAATCACGTTGTCGACGTGCTCGGCGACGGCGCGGGTGCGCTCGGGACTTACGTCGCTGCGGATGGAATACTCGTCACCGAGGATGGTGACGCGGACGACGTTCTTCTTCGAGCTCAACGCGCCGAGACCCCGTCGTGCTGCTGTCTGAGAAAGCGCATCCGGTCGATCATCTGCTGGGTCCGCGCCCGGGCCGACTCGAGCCGCGCGGTGAGCCCCGCATTCTCGCGCTCGAGGAATTGCACGCGTTCGGGTGAGGCGACGCCCTTCACGCCGGTCACCTCAAGGCTCTTGAGCCGCGCTTCAGCCTGCAGCGCGCGGCGCCGAAAGTTGGCGAGCTCGTCGCCGAGGTGCTTCACCAGCTGCTCGAGCTCGGTGAACGCCGCTCTCTCAGGTCGTACGCTGTCTGACACTAAGTTCCCCCGCGAGTGCCTGAACGATCTTGTCCGTTCTTCCCTGCACTTCCTTGTCCTTTAGTGTGCGCTCCGGGTGACGGAACGTCAACGCCCACGCCAGGCTGCGGAAGCCCTCCTGAATTCCCTGACCGACGAACTCGTCGAAGAGAGTGAGACTCTCGAGTAGCTCGCCCGCTTCCTTCCTGATGACTGCGTCGATTTGCGCGGCGGTCACCGTAGTCGGCGCGAGGAGCGCGAGATCAACCTGCACCCGGGGCGTCGCCGGAATCGGCCGGTACAGCTTGTTCCTGGCCGGCACCTGCTCTCGCGCTTCGAGATTGATCTCCACTCCGAATGCCGGCTTGGCCCACACCGGCGCATCCAGGGTGAGACGCCGTGCGACACCGACCTTCGTTCCGCCGACTACGATGTCCCACAAGACATCGCCCGCGCCAGGCACCATCTCGATCGGCATCTCAGGAAACGCCGCCGCGGCCGCGTGCTCACCGAGGAATTTGATGTCCCACTCGTCGTAGCTGGGCTGCACCGCCTTGGTGAAGTGCGTCGGCGCGCGCTGACCCATGATCAGAATCGCGGCGTGCATCTCTTCGCGCGGGAGGTCCGCCTTCTTCGGCCCGGGCGCGGCGGCGCGCTCATTGTCAGCGAAGAATGCAGTGCCGATCTCGAACAGCCTGACGTTGCCCTGCATGCGCGAGAGATTGTACTCGGCGCGACCGATTAGCGTGGTGAGCAGATCGCCGCGGAGATACGCTTCGTCCTCAGCGAGCGGGTTGGTGACGCGCACCGTTCCGCCTTTGCCGTCGGCGACGAACGGCATCGGTCGGACTTCGTTGAGGCCCGCGCCGACGAGGGTCTCCTGCAACCGCTTCGTCACTGCAACTAGCGGGGCGTCAGGCACCGCGCTGGCGCGGAAGGGTCGTAGCTCCGACGAGAAAGTGTCGTAGCCGCGCAGGCGCGCGATTTCTTCGGCGAGATCGACATCGCTGCGAACATCGTGACGCCAGCTGGGCGGCGAAATCTTGAAGACGTCTTTCGCCTCGGGTGCGATGCGAAATCCCACCGAGCGCAAATTTTTCTCGACCTCCGCGGATTCCACGGGCTCGCCGAGAAGGCGGCTGACGCGCGCAAGCCTCAGTGAGATTGGCTGCGGGCGCTTCGGCAGCGGATACAGATCGATCGGGCTGCCCTGCGGGATCCCGCCGGCAACCGAAAGGATCAGACGAACCGCGTAATCGACGAGACCCGGAATTGCGTCGACGTCCACGCCGCGCTCGAAGCGATAGCTGGCGTCGGTCGAGATTCCGAGCTTTCGTCTGGTGGCGCGGATGCGCGCGGGATCGAAAGCAGCGACCTCGAGGAAAATGTCGGTGGTCTCATCGGACACTTCACTGCCGCTTCCTCCGATCACACCGGCAATCGCCTGGGCGCGCTCCGCGTCGCCGATTACAACTGATCCTGGCGGCAACGTTCGATCAACGCCATCGAGAGTTTTGATCAGCTCCTCGCCGCGGGTTTTCCGAACAACGACGGTACCGCGCGCGATCTTCTCCAGATCGAACGCGTGCATCGGCTGGCCAAAGCCGAGCAGCATGTAGTTGGTGACATCAACGACATTGTTGATGGAGCGCGACCCAGCCGACTGCAGTCGCTGCACCAGCCAATCTGGGCTCGGTCCAACCTTGAGGCCTGTGATGACGGCGCCCGCATAGCGTACGCAGCCGTCGGTATCCTCGAGCTTAACGGTTATGTCTCCGACTTTCCCGGATGTGGCCTTCACCGTGTGGGTGCGAATGACGAACGGTTTTTCTTCCGAGATGTCGGGACGCGTCACCGATTCGCCGGTCGCGGCGGCGATCTCGCGAGCCAGGCCTTCGTGTGACAGCAGGTCGGGGCGATTGGGGAGCACATCGATCACCAGACGCGTATCGCCGATCGGCATCGCGTCGAGAAACCGGGTACCCGGTGTCGCATCGAGCGACAACGCCATGATCCCTTCATGGTCCTGACCGAGTCCGAGCTCGCGGGCCGAGCACAACATTCCCTCCGAGGTCTCGCCACGGATCTTGCGCTTCTCGATCTTGACGCCTCCCGGCAGGACCGCGCCCACCGGAGCGAAGGGATAGAGTGTGCCCGCCGTCACGTTCGCCGCGCCGCAAACAACATCGAGCTGAGCGCTGCCGCCCGCATCGACTTTGGTGACCCAGAGATGATCGGAGTTGGGATGGCGCGACGCCTCTACCACCCGCGCGATCACCACGTCCCGCAAATCTTCACGGAGAGAAACGAGATCATCGACCGTCGCGCACCGCGAGGTGAGTAGATCACGCAGCTCCGTCGGATTCAGCTGGAACGGAACGAACGCGCGCAGCCACTCGTACGACGCGTTCATCGGGAGATCTGGTAGAGGAACCGAACGTCTGAATCGTAGAGAATCCGGATGTCCGGGATATCGTAGCGCAGCATAGCGATGCGCGCCGGGCCCATGCCGAACGCCCAGCCGGTATAGCGATCGGCGTCGAGGCCCGCGGCATTGATGACGGATGGATGGACCATCCCCGATCCCAGAATCTCCATCCAGCCGGTGCCCTTGCAGCTCGGACAGCCGCTGCCGCGGCACAGCTGGCACTCGACGTCCATCTCCGCCGATGGCTCGGTGAACGGGAAATAGCTGGGACGAAAGCGCGTCTTCGTCTGGCCGAAGAATCTGTTGGCGAAATGGGTGAGGGTCGCCTTGAGATCGACGAAGCTAACGCCCTCGTCGATGGCAAGACCTTCGATCTGCGCGAACATCGGCGCGTGCGACGCATCGAAGAAGTCACGCCGGTACGCGTTCCCCGGGCTGAGGATCCTGATCGGAGGCTTGAACTTCTGCATCGTCCGGATCTGCACCGGCGAGGTGTGGGTGCGGAGCATGACGTTCTCGCCCAGATACAGCGTGTCGTGCAGATCGAGGGCGGGGTGATCGGGCGGGAAGTTCAGCGCGGTAAAATTGTACCACTCGGTCTCGGCCTCGGGGCCGAGCGCGATGGTGAAGCCGAGCTCGCGGAAGATGTCCTCGATCTCCTCGATGACGAGGGTGACGGGATGCTTCGAGCCGAGCCACTGGCGGCGCCCCGGCATGGTGAGATCGACCTGACGCTTGGAGGAGCTCGCCGCGTCGAGCTGGCGACGTCGCTCGTCGAGATGGATTTCGAGCTTTGCCTTGACCGCGTTGATGAGCGAACCCGCTTCGCGCAGCTCACCGGGCGCGAGGCTGGGCAGCTGCTTGAAGAGCTCCGGCAAGCGACCGGATTTTCTTCCTAGCAGCGAGGTTCTCGCATCCTCGAGCAAAGCAGCGGTAGTGGCCGCGTCGATCAACTTCTCGCCGTCGGCCGCGAGCGATGTCACCAGCTGCTGAAATTCCGAAAGCGTCACAGTTCAGAGTTCGGGTGGGCTGCCGTGGTGGCCGCGGGTGCGCAAAGCAAAAGGACTCCACCGCGCCTGTCTGACATTAGCGCCGGCGGAGTCCTTTTTAAATCCTTGCGAGACGATTACGCGGCGTCTAAGGCTGATCTCGCCTTCTCGGCGAGAGCGGTAAACGCTGCTGAGTCGTTGACGGCGATGTCCGAGAGGATCTTGCGATCGATCTCGATGCCGGCCTTCTTGAGGCCGTTCATGAACACCGAGTACGACATTCCGTTCTGGTGGGCGCCGGCGTTGATACGGACGATCCAGAGCTTGCGGAAATCGCGTTTCTTGTTCTTGCGATCGCGGTACGCGTACTTCCAGCCGCGCTCGACGTTTTCCTTCGTGGCCTTCCAGAGCTTGCTGCGGGCGCCAAAGGCACCGCGGCCCGCCTTCATGATCTGCTTCTTGCGCTTCAAGCGCGCGACATTCGATCTAACGCGTGGCATTGTCTATTCCCCTACGCCTGTAGCAGACGCTTGATGTTCTTCGTTTCGCCGGAAGTGTGGATGATCGCTTCCTGACGGAGACGACGCTTTCTCTTCGACGTCTTCTTGGTAAGGATGTGGCTCTTGAACGCCCGCATGCGCTTCACCTTCCCGGACCCGGTAATCTTGAAGCGCTTTCTCGCGCCCTTATGGGACTTCATTTTTGGCATTTCAATTCCTGTATGTCTGTCGGTGTCCTTCGACACTCGAGTGATTCTTCAGTTAACGCTTCCCGCTTCCCGCTTCTCGCCTCCCGCTACTTCGGCGCGAGAATCATCGTCATGAACTTCCCTTCGAACTTCGGATCGCTCTCGATCTTAGCGACATCGGCGAGCTCCTCGGCGACCCGATTGACCACCTGACGTCCGAGCTCGGGGTGCGCGATCTGCCGCCCGCGGAACATCAGCGTCACCTTCACCTTGTTTCCTTCCTGCAGGAACTCCCGTGCGTGGCGCGTCTTGGTCATGAAGTCGTGCTCCTCGATACCGGGCCGGTACTTCACTTCCTTGAGATGGATGACGTGCTGCTTTTTCTTGGCCTGGCGAGCCATCTTCGCCTGCTCGAACTTGAACTTCCCGTAGTCCATGATGCGGGCCACGGGCGGCCTCGCCATTGGTGCAACTTCGACCAGATCCAATCCCTGCTCCACTGCCTGCGCCAGTGCAGCGTCCACGTCCATGATTCCGAGCTGGGCGCCATCGGCGGCGATCACCCGGATGGGACTGATGCGGATCTGTTTGTTGACGCGTACGCGCTTGGTTGTGTCCTGGATACGAGCCCCTTTACTCAGAGAAAACAAAAACGCGGACCCTGTTTGGAGTCCGCGCGAAGGGATGTTCCCCATCAGGGAAATCCCGTGGCATGAACTCCTGTAGCACACCCCAACGATCGAGGGCCAGAGGGTGGAGCGATCCGCCCGGATCGCCCGCTTATCGCATTGTCAGGTCATAAGATAGGGGAACCGGCAACGGCGTGCAAGCTATCAAAATGCTTTCAGAGTGAACGGAAACGGCCTAGATTCGCTTGATGAGCGAGAACCTCAGCGGGGACAAGCCCGGAAAGCCCGAGAAGCGCGTCACGGTGGATGGAATCGGCGGGGTGTTTCTCTACGCCAACGACGCAAAGGCCCTATCGAAATGGTACGCGCACCACTTCGGCCTGCAAATCGAAACCTACGAGGACGGCAAGGTTTACGGGACCGAGTTCAAGTATCGCCGGCTCGGCGATTCGTCGCAGGTTGATTCGACGGTCTTCTCAATCTCGCAGGCAAAGCCCCCCCTCCCCGACGAGCGCCGTCAGTGTGTGATCAACTATCGCGTCCGGGACCTCGCCGCCTTTCTCGAGCAGCTCAAGGCCGACGGCATCGCGATCGAGAAGACCGAGGATTTCGAGTACGGTCGCTTCGCGCAGATACGGGACCCGGAGGGGAACCGGGTGGAGCTGTACCAGCCTTTGAACTAGCGGCATTCGGAGATCCGGCGCTGCGGCTGGGACCCGTAGTCCTGAAGCCGGCAGAGTGGAGACTGGACAGCTGGGAGTCTGTTAGCTGTCATTCTGGCGAGCTGATAGCAACGCGTTTCCTATAGACGCCAAGAGCGACAGACTGAAACGCTCCGGGCTGTCCAGTCTCCCGACTGCCGGCTTTGGGACTACAGTGGCCAGGGCGTGAGCGGGATCAAGTCCCAGAATCCGGGACTAATCGGTACCCTTTCGCATCAACAGCGACCCTGCCCCACGCCGTCCGGGCGTCGTGCTCGAAGATGACGAGCCAGTGCTCGTCCACGGCCTGCTTGAGGATGCGGCGCTTGGTCTCGAGGGTGACGAGCGGCTCGACGTCGTAGCCCATGATCCACGGAAGCGGGAGGTGGGCGCTGGTCGGCACCAGATCGGCGAAGTAAAACGCGCGCTCGCCTGCCGACTCGATCAGAATGCTCTGGTGAAAGGGCGTGTGTCCGGGAGTCGGAATCACTCTGATGCCCTTCACGATCTCCTTTTCGCGCGAGACAAATTCGATCTTGTCCGCGGCTTCGACCGGGACGTAGTTGCGATCGAAGTAACTGGCGGCGGTGCGCTCGTTGGTGTGGGTCGCGTAGTCGAACTCCCCGCGCTTGACGATGTAGGTCGCGTTGGGGAAGCTCAGCTCCACCGATCCGTCGGGACGGATGCGGGTGTTGCCGCCGGCGTGGTCGAAGTGCAGGTGGCTGTTGATGACGAGAGAGATGTCCTTCGGAGCAGCGCCGATCTCGCGGAGTCCATCCTCGAGCCACGTTTCACCATCCGCGCCCTCGTTCTCAATGCCGTAGATGTCCTTGAACTTGGCGTTCTCCTTGTTGCCGCAGCCTGTGTCGATCAGGATGAGTCCGCTCGGATGCTCGACGAGAAGGCAGCGCATCGTCATCGGGATGCGATTGCGCTCGTCGGCCGGGATGCGTTTCTCCCAGAGTGGTTTCGGGACCACGCCGAACATCGCGCCGCCATCCAATCTCATTTCGCCGGTGCGGATCGCGTGCACGGCGAGATTCCCGATCTTGCGACGCTCGACCAGGGGGCCCTGAATGCTCACGCGGTGGTGTCGCGGGTGACCGGGGTCGGCAGGCCGGAGTGACGGCGCTTTTTGCGGCGTCCCGGCTGACTGCGCAGAAGAGACTGCAGCTCGCCCCAGGTCGCGCAGCCGCGTTCCGCGAGATCGGACACCATTCTGATCAGGCAGTGCGCCGTCGCGATCGCATCTCCGCCGGCGCGGTGGCGATTTCTTATGGTCACGCCATAATAGCGAGCGACGTGATCGAGCGAGCGACGTGGCAGCTGCGGCAGAACCTTGCGCGCCAGCTTCACGGTGCAGAGTCGACGGCCCCGCAGCTGTCGCCCCGTCGCGCGGGTCAGCTCGTTGGTGAGAAAGCGCCAATCGAACGTCGCGTTGTGGGCGACGAAAATGTTTCCTTCGAGTACCCGCATCACGTCGGGCGCTACCTGCTCGAACACGGGCGCGTCCTTCACCATGTCCCACGTAATGTTGGTGAGGGCGGTGATGAACGGCGGGATCGACCGCTGAGGATTCACCAGAGTCTCATAGACCTCGACGATCTCACCGCCGCGCACCACCACCGCGGCGATCTCGGTGATGCGGTCGTTGAGCCACGATCTGCCCCCTGTCGTCTCGGTATCGACGACGACGTAGGAGAGCTCGCTCAGCGGTTCGTCGCCGAGGCTCGATCGCGACCTTCCCGACGCCGAGTAGGGAGTGCGAGTGAGATCGGCGAGCATCCAGCGACCGTCGTCGGTGCGCACGAATTGCGGCCGCCCCGCGAACATCGCATGCGCCATGTGCTCGGCGACAATTCGCGGTGCGCCCGGCAGGGCGCAGATGTGGCCGATCAGATCGACGACGTCAGCGGGACCGCGCGAGAGGTAGTCGAGCGCGCGCGTAGTCAGCAAAGTGTCTTCGGGCTCGGAGTACAGCCCTCGCGTCAGCTCCAAGGATCGTCTCGCGTGATCGGACACGTCATGCAGTGCGGTCCGCCACCGGCGCGCACGAGCTCTCCGCCCTCGAACGTGATTACCGCACGCTCGTTGGGTGGCACGTCCTTACCGCTGGAAAGAAAATCCGAAGCGGCAATCATTCTGAAGCCCGCCTTCTCGAGCTCACGCAAAGTCGTCTCATGACGCTGATACGAAGTTATAACACCGGGCCGCAGCGCTGCGAAGTTGCAGCCCGATGCCCATTGCTCCCGGTCCTGGACGATTCGCCGCGTGCCCCCGCAAAGGATCGGCTCCATCGGCAATCCACAGTGCTTGAGGGCGGCGAACAGATCAGGTTGTTCCTTCATGTGCGGCTGTCCCTTCTGCCAATGTAGTATCGGCACACGATAGGGCCCGATGAAGTGTGGCGGGTACACCGCGCACAAATCCCGATCCACCTGGGTGAAGATCATGTCGAGGTGAATCGCGGTCGGTTCCTGCGGCATCACCACGACGATGATGTTGGTGACTTTCGTTTTCTCGAACAACAACGTCGCCAGACCATCGATTCCCGCCGGGCTCGAGCGCTCGCTGAAACCGATGAGCAGCACATCCTCGCGTAGAGGATGCACGTCGCCGCCCTCGAGCGTGTGGTTGAGACGACGTTCGACGGACCCGTCGTAAAGAATCCCGTTATTACGCAGCTTGGGGTGCGACGTGAAGAGCGCTTTCATGATCAGCTCCTCGGTCCAGCGCGCGTGGAAACGCATCGAGCCGATCATCATGTTCTGATTGATCGCCATCGCCGAGTCACGGGTAAAGAAGAGGTTCGGCAGTGGAGGCAAGGAGTAGCTGCACTCGTTGAGCGTTCGTGACAGCGGGCCCGGTTCCTCTTCCCTGCCCTCTATGAGCAGCGTCACGGCAGCTTCGGGCGGAAGATCGCGGAGCTCACTGGCGAGAGGCTCGAGCGGGACGACGTCGAGCGTTTCGCGGATGATCAGCTCGCGCACTTCCGAGTCCTGCATAACTTCGGTGAGCAGATCGCGAACGGTGAGCACCTCGCAGAATCGCTCGAGGATTTGCACGAAGCGCCGGTGCTCGCGCTTCGCCAGATCGGCGTCGATGATGTCGTCGTAGAGGAAATCGGCGCGGGTGCTCGGCGTTACCGCGAGCAGCTCGTCCCCCGGAGTGTGGACGAGGACGGTACGGAGCGCACCGATTTCAGACGTGACGTGGACCGGCATCCGGGGAAGATAACGACGGGATTACGGGGGAAGGACGGGGGACGGGCGACAAACTGCAACTGAACGGGTGCGAGAAGTCAGTGGCACAGATGCGAGTGGTCGGTTCACTACGTCGGGACGTTTCTAGTCGGGCTAGGGCACAAGCGGCTGCCTGTACCGCGAATGCCACTAATGACGTCCCGACGTAGTGAACTACAGGCTGGCAACTATGCTACTGACGTCTCGCACCCGTTCAGTTGCAGTTCACTCATCGCCGCGCTCGTTACCGCGCTCACGCAGGGGGGCGGAAGGTTTGCAGTTATCGCCCGGCCCATTAGTTTGTGAATTACTTCACAAGCACCAATTGAAGCGGATAGCTGAATCCACTGTCAGACGCCTTTCCCTCTACCTGAGCTTCCTCGAAGGGATCGAGCGTCAGGGCGTAAAGACGATTTCCAGTGACGAGCTCGCGC
>DATFGW010000064.1:0-12373 GCA_035249045.1 Gemmatimonadaceae bacterium
CGCTGCATCCTCACTGCATCCTCAGCGGTCTTGATGTCGCCGTTGCCGATGACGGGGATCTCGAGCGCCGCCGAGACCATTGCGATCTCTTCCCAACGCGCGAAGCCGCTGTACATCTGCGTCCGGGTACGTGGATGGAGCGCCAGCGCACGCGCGCCCGCGTCCTGGCAACGCAGCGCGATCTTGACTGGATCGCGGGTATCTTCGCTCCAGCCGCTACGAATCTTGACGGTAACAGGCAGATGCGTCCCCGCCGAGACCGCGCGGATCACCGACTCGACCAGACAAAGATCTTTCAGGCAGCCCGAGCCACCGTTTCGCTTCACGACTTTCTTCACCGGGCAGCCGAAATTGATGTCGATGAATTCCGGCTGGAATACATCGGTCACTAGCCGAGCTGCCTCGCCCATCGCGGCCGGATCGGCGCCAAAGATCTGCACTCCAATCGGGCGCTCGTCGGCGCCGAAACGCAGCTTATCGATGGTCGCAGCATTCTCTCGGCGGATTCCTTCAGCAGACAGAAATTCGGTGACGACGACGTCCGCACCAAAGCGGCGGCAGAGTCGACGGAACGGCGACTCGGAGACGCCCGCCATCGGCGCCAGGTAGAGCGGAATGTCCTCGCGGACCGGAAATGGAAATCGCATCACACCGAAAGCTAAGGGATGCCCCCAAGTGCTTGCAACATCGTGGTTTGACTCTCGAACCATGGCCGGGTAACTTCCGTCCTCGCGCGCACGAACAGGCCACTGTCGGGGAGCTGATGGAACTACGCGATTTTTTCTCGGAAGACGCGATCAAGCTGGAGCTCGAGGGAACCAGCAAGGATGAAATTCTCAAGGAGCTGATCGGACTCCTTGGACTCGACGACAAGTCGGAAGGAATGCTGTTCAAGATGTTGAAGCGGCGCGAAAATCTCGGCTCGACCGGGATCGGAAGAGCGATTGCGATTCCCCACTGCCGTTCGCTCGTAGTCTCCAAACTGCGCGTGGCTTTTGGTCGCAAGAGCGCGGGCGTCGATTTCAAGGCGATCGACGACAAACCGGTGAATTTCTTTTTCCTGATCGTTGCGCCACCGCTCGAGGTATCGAATCAATACCTGCCGGTGCTCGGCAAGATCGCGCAGTTCAGTAAGGAGCCGGATGTTCCGGAAAGACTCCTCACTATCAAGCAGCCAAGAGAGTTTATGCAGCTGCTCGAGGAGAAAAACCTTTAACTACAAAATAAGACTACCGGCGGGGAGGCCGTGGGCCACACGGCGAGAGGCTGCGCGCTAAAGCGCATTGTTAATTTCCGCCCGCAGCCTCGAGCCGACCCGCCCACGGCCTCCCGCCGGTAGTCTTATTTTGTAGTTTACTCCCATTCGATAGTAGCTGGCGGTTTCGAGCTCACATCGTAAACGACCCGATTGATCCCGGGCACCTGATTGATGATCCGGCTCGAGATCCGGCCAAGCACCTCGTACGGGAAGTGGTACCAGTCCGCCGTCATGCCGTCGGTGCTCGTGACCGCGCGCAGGCCGAGGACGTTCTCGTAGGTTCGCTCGTCGCCCATCACCCCGACGCTCCGCACGGGTAGCAGTACCGAGAACGCCTGCCAGATGTCGTCGTACAGGCCGGCCTCGCGGATTTCCTCGAGATAGATCGCGTCGGCGGAGCGAAGGAGATCGAGCTTCTCCTTGCTTACATCGCTCAGCACCCTGATCGCCAGGCCCGGACCCGGGAACGGGTGCCGCGCCACCATCTCTTCCGGCAGACCTAGCTCTCGTCCGACGTTGCGGACTTCGTCCTTGAACAGCTCGCGCAGCGGCTCGATCAGCTTGAACTTCATTCCCGGCTTGAGGCCGCCGACGTTATGATGGGTCTTGATGGTCACCGACGGTCCCCCCCGCGGCGAGAATGACTCGATCACATCGGGATAGAGAGTCCCCTGCACCAGAAACTCGATGTCGTCCCCGACATCCGCGGCTGCATCCTCAAAGACGTCGATGAAGGTGTGGCCGATGATCTTTCGCTTCTTCTCCGGGTCTTCGACGCCGGCGAGACCCTCCAGAAAACGTTTCTCGGCGTCGATCGTGACGAGCTCGATTCCCAGGTTGGCGCGGAAGGTTCGCTCCACCTGCTCGCGCTCGTGCAATCGCAGCAGTCCGGTGTCGACGAAGATGCAGGTGAGCTGCTCACCGATCGCGCGGTGAACAAGTGCCGCGGCGACCGACGAATCGACACCACCCGACAGCCCACAGATCACTCGCGCCTCGCCGACGGTCTTCCTGATGCGCGCCACCTCTTCGTCGATGAACGCGCCGGTCGTCCAGCTCGGCTCTGCCTTGCAGATGTCGAACAGAAAGTTCGAGATGATCTCGCGGCCGCGCGGGGTGTGCGCCACTTCGGGATGAAACTGCACGCCGTAGATCTTTCGTGTCTCATGCCGGAATCCGGCGATCGGATTGCCGTTGCTCTCGGCAGTCACGACATAACCCGGCGGCGGCTGCTCGATGTGATCGCCGTGACTCATCCACGTGGTAACGGGTTCGGTCGTCGAAAATCCGGTGAATAGCCCCGAAGGCTCGAGGACCGTCATCTGCGCGCGGCCGTACTCGCGTCGATTGGTGCGAATCACCTGACCACCCTGGATATAGGCGATCAGTTGCATTCCGTAGCAAACGCCGAGCACCGGCGCGATGTCGAGCACCGCCGGATCTGCGAGTGGAACGTTCTCCCCGTAAACCGAGTTGGGGCCGCCACTCAAGATGATGCCGGTCGGCTTCCACTCACGGATCCACTCCACGCTCCTGCTCGGCGGGTGGATCTCGGAGTAAACGCGCGCCTCACGAACGCGCCGGGCAATCAGTTGGGTGAATTGTGAGCCGAAATCGATGATGAGAATCCGGCTGCTCATAGAGTGATGTGTTCGATTGCTCCAGTCTCGGTATCGAGAATTGCCGCCGTGCATTTCCCGTGAATCCAGCCGCAGGCCTCGCCCGGATTCAACACCACGGTCGTGCCCATTTTCTTTTCCGTCTGGAGGTGCGATGAGCCGTGAATGACGAAGTCATGCGATTCGATCGAGCGCGCGCTTATCTCGGCGATGTCATGAACGAGGAGGATGCGCTTGCCCGCCACCTCGAAGCTGTGCGGAGACTCGTAAATCTCGGTTCCCATTCCGCGGGCCGCGTACGCGCTCAGCGTTTCGCGATCGCCATCGTTGCGGCCGAAGACGCCGAGGAGAGCCATGCCACGCTGGTGAAACGGGGCCAGTGAGAAGGGCGAGCAATAGTCGCCGGCGTGCATCACCATCGCCACGCCTTTGGAGGCAAACCGGTCGATAATCTCGGCGATCGCCGGGACGCGGTCATGGGTGTCGGCCATCACTCCAATCCGCACTAGACAACCCTCCAGTCGGGTGGCTGCTCGTTGCGAAGCAGATCGTCGTAGCTCTCCCGGCGCGTTATCACGGCGAACTTGCCTCCATCGACCAGGACTTCCGCGGGGCGCGGCCGCGAGTTGTAGTTGGACGCCATCACGAAGCCGTACGCGCCGGTCGATTGGACCGCAAGAAGATCGCCCGGCTGCGCATCGTCGACCTGCCGGTCGAGGGCGAGAAAGTCGCCGCTCTCGCAGATGGGACCGACTACGTCGGCGACAGTGGTGCGGCCGGTCGGACGTACCGCCTCGATGCGGTGGAAGGCGTTGTAGTGCGATGGCCGCAGAAGATCCGTCATCCCGGCGTCAGCGATGATGAACTCCTTGCCGCCACTCCTCTTTCGATAGAGAACCCGAGTGACCAGGACACCAGCGTTGCCGACGAGAAAGCGGCCGGGCTCGAGAATGATCCTGAGCCCAACGTCGCTCACAAGGGCGCTGATCACCTCGCCGAAAAGCTCCACATTGACTGCGCTCTCGGAGCCATACGAAACGGCGAGCCCGCCACCGATGTCGAGATACTCGAGACGCGCGCTGGTGTCACGCTCGATCTCGCGCCGCAAATGCAGCAGACGCTGCAGGCCGACTTCGTAGGGCGCGAACTGAGATATTTGCGACCCGACGTGCATGTCGAGGCCGAGCAGTCGCACGTTGGCAAGCTCGGCGGCCGTCTTGGCGACGGACAACGCCTCGTCGAACGGGATACCGAACTTCATCCCCTTCTCGCCGGTGCGGGTGTACGGATGCGGCGTGTCCACGAGCACTTCTGGATTGACTCGCAGCGCGACCGGCGCCCGAGCGCCGAGGCGCCCCGCGACGGCGTCGAGAACATGGAGCTCCTGCTCTGACTCGACATTCACCAGGAGCACCCCCGCCTCGAGGGCTTCCTCCATCTCTCGCTCGGTCTTGCCGACGCCGCTGAATACGATGTCGCGGCCCGAGTAGCCGGCCTTGAGCGCGCGGAACAGCTCGCCGCCGGAAACGATATCGAGGCCGGCACCCATGTCTCGCAGCAGCTCCAGGATGGCGATGCTGGAGTTCGCCTTGACGCTGTAATGCAGCCGCGCGTCAAGCTTGCCCAGCGCGGAGCGCAGCCGCTGATACTGATCGCGGATTACCGCGGCGCTGTAGACGTAGCAGGGTGTGCCAACTTCCCGCGCGATCACCTCGAGGGGCACGCCTTCGCAGCGCAAGGCATCAGCGCGCGCGATTGAGTCTCCCGATTTTTTCGCGCCGGCAGCAGCGGCCGTGGCGGCGGTCAATACGCTTTTGCCCACAACGCTTCGGCGGTCGAGGGACGGCCGCACTTGAGGCAGGTCTTCGGCGGTTCCGCGGAATGAAATTCTTCGTCGGGAAGGACGCGGATGGTCGCCTTGGTTTCTTCCTTGATGGTTGCTTCGCAGGCCGCGTCCCCGCACCAGCCGGCGTATACAAAGGCGCCGTCGCCGTCCATCACTTCGCGGAACTTGTCGTACGTGATGCCTCCGCGAATGCTGTTGGCCTCGCGCCGCTCGCGTGCTTCGATGAGCATCGTCTCCTGAATGAGGTGCAGGAGATCAGCGGCATCCTCGCCGACCGACGAAAGCGATACCGGCTTCTTTTCGCCCGTGTCGCGGCGCACCATCACCGCCTGGTTCTGGTCGAGATCGCGCGGGCCGAGCTCGAGCCGCAGCGGAATGCCCCGCAGCTCCCACTCGTAGTATTTGGCACCAGGCTTCATCCCTTCGCGGTCGTCGACGTGGACGCGCAGCCGCCCCGGCACCCGGCGTTCCCACCCGAGCAGACTTTCCTTGACCAGGTAGGCAGCGGCCTTGACCCGACCCTTGTCTTCCTCGGAGCGCCAGATCGGCACGATCACGATCTCGATCGGTGCGAGCAGCGGCGGGACACGCAGGCCCTTGTCGTCGCCGTGGGTCATGACGAGTCCGCCCACGAGTCGCGTCGAGACTCCCCAACTCGTATTCCATGCATACTCCATCGAGCCGCTCTCGCTCTGGAATTTGAGCTCGAACGCTTTGGCAAAATTCTGACCGAGATTGTGGGAAGTCCCGGCCTGGAGCGCCTTGTTGTCCTGCATCATGCCTTCGCACGAGTAGGTGCGGAGCGCGCCGGCGAATTTCTCGGCGGGCGTCTTCATCCCGGTCACGACGGGCATCGCCATCCAGCCTTCCATGAAGTCGCGATAGACGCCGAGCATGCGGCGAGTTTCCTCTTCGGCCTCGTCATGGGTCGCGTGCGCGGTGTGGCCCTCCTGCCAGAGGAACTCGAGGGTGCGCAGGAATAGTCGGGTGCGCATCTCCCAGCGTACGACGTTTGCCCACTGATTGATCAGGACGGGCAGATCGCGATAGCTCTGCACCCACTTCGCGTACATCGCGTATATGATGGTCTCGGACGTGGGCCGGACGATCAGCGGCTCCTCCAGCTTTTTGCCACCACCGTGGGTGACGACCGCGGTCTCCGGAGCAAAGCCCTCGACGTGCTCGGCTTCCTTGTGGAGGAATCCCTCGGGGATGAAAAGCGGGAAATAGGCGTTCTGGTGGCCGGTGTCCTTGAACATCTGGTCGAGCTGCATCTGCATCCGCTCCCAGATGCCGTAGCCGCGCGGACGAATGACCATGCAGCCGCGCACCGGCGAATAGTCGGCCAGCTCGGCCCGGAGGACCACCTCGTTGTACCAGGCGCTGAAATCCTCGGAGCGTGTGGTCAGTTTCTTGTCGTCTGCCATTTTTCCCTTACAGAGTGTTCAGAAATGTATCGAGGGCGACCTTCCGCTCCGATCCATCGGCCATCGTTTTCACAGTGACATTGCCCGCCGCGTAGTCATCCCTGGTCAGGATCACGACGCTTTGGACGCCGGCACTCGATGCGGTCTTGAGCTGCCGGGCGAGCGTCTGCGACTTGAGCGCGTACTCGACGCTCTTCGATTTCGCGCGCAGCCGGCCCGCGACATTCATAACGTCGGGAAGCATCGAGTCGTCTTCGCCGGCGATCCAGAACTCGCTGCCGAGTTCGGGAAGTGGCAGCAGGTTGCGTGCACGCAGCAGCTCGGTAAGCACGACGTCGCCCATCCCGAAACCAAGGGCGGGCAAATCGACTCCGCCGATCGTTGAAAGGAGGTCGTCGTATCGGCCGCCGCCACAAATCGCCCTGAATTCGCCTTTCGCATCGAAGAGCTCGAACACTTTGCCTGTATAGTAAGCGAGGCCGCGAACTATCGAGAGATCGAAGTCGATCCAAGTGCCGACGCCGAGGGCATCGAGGAAATTCAGGTACTCGCGCATCCGGGTGATTTCTTCCATCACCGCCGCCGAGCCACGGAATTCCGCTGCCAGCGCATTGAGATCCGACGATTTGTCGAGAACGCGCTCGATGGAGCGGCGCGCGCTCGCGGCGCTGACGGCGCGCTCGATTTTGCCAAGGGTGACGTCGCGCGGCTCGCGTCCCATCTTGTCGATCGTTGCGAAAACGGCCGGCAGCTCTTCCTTCGCGACACCCGATTCCGTCAAAACCACCGTCAGCAGACGCCGGTCCGAGACGCGCGCGCGGACATCGTGATCGGTGAGGCCGACGCCCCGCATAACGTCAATCGCGACCGCGAGGAGCTCCGCGTCGGCCGCGACAGACGATTCACCGATGATGTCGACGTTGAGCTGAAAGTGTTCTCGGAGTCGGCCTTTCTGCTGGCGCTCGTAGCGAAAGAGCTGCGGCATCGAGAACCAGCGGATGGGTTTGCGCATCGCGTTGGCCTTGGCCGCAACCATTCGCGCCAAGGTCGGCGTCATCTCCGGTCGCAGCGCGACGTCGCGGTCACCCTTGTCCTTGAACGCGTAGAGCTGGCCGACGATCTCCTCGCCGGACTTTCGGGTGTACAGCTCGAGGGGCTCGAGCGGAGGGCCGTCGTATTCGACGAAGCCGTACTTGCGCGCCACATCACGCCACACGGCCATGATGTAGTTGCGGACGGCAAGCTGCTCTGGGTAGAAGTCGCGAAATCCGGGTAACGCCCCCTGCGCCATTCAGGAAAGCTACGCGGCGAATGGAGACACCTGCAAGCGCGACATGACATCTCCCACGGTGTGAAAGGAGCCGGTGACGACGACGGTACCGGCGCCCTGCTCCGCCTCGGCGATCGCATCGTCGAGACTGGCCACGGCGCGAGATGTCAGGCCATTGGTTCGAGCAAAGGCGTTGGCGTCGGCCGGATTCCAGCGCCGCTCGACCGGAGCGCTGGGGGCGTTGGTGAAAACGAAACGGTCGACCACCTCCGAGAGCTCGCTGATGATGCCGCGCCAATCCTTGTCCGCGAGCACGGCGACCAGCGCGACGAGCGGACGCGGCGGGTCTGTCGATGCCAGGGAGGTCGCGACCGTTCGCGCGCCGTCGGGATTGTGGGCGACATCGAAGATGAATTTGCCGACGCGCTGAAAACGCCCGGGCAGGACGACTCCTGTGAGGGCTTCATTAAGCTGCTGGGACGCCGGAAGCAGGTTTTCGCCAATCGCCCTCACCGTGGCGATGGAAATCGCCGTGTTTCGCGCCTGGTGAAGACCGATCAGCGAAGTCTTCACGCGCGTTTCAGCGCCAGACGCTCTGTCGCCGAGATTGAAACTCGTTCCTGTAGGTGCAACCACGACGTCGCTGATACGGTAGGCGTCGTCGAGCACGACGGCGCTCGCGCCGGCGCTCTCCGCGCATTGCCGAAGCAATTCCCTGATCGGCGGGCTTGATTCCCCAATCACGGCCGGAGTCGCCTGCTTGAAGATGCCGGCTTTCTCGCGCGCGATCGCTTCGAGCGTTTCGCCGAGGAGATCGGTATGATCGAGGCCGATCGAGGTGACGGTCGAGACGAGTGGCTTCAAGACGTTCGTCGAATCGAGGCGTCCGCCGAGTCCGGTCTCGATCACCGCGTAATCTACCTTCTGTCTGGCAAGCCAGTCGAAGGCGAGCGCAGTCGTGATCTCGAAGAAGGTCGCGCCAAGGTCCTCGGCGAGTGGAATCCAGCGCTCGAGGAAAGCCAACACTTCCTCCTCGCTGATTGGAACACCGTCGACGGTGATGCGCTCGCGAAAGTCGATCAGGTGCGGGGATGTATAGCGGCCCACCCTGTAGCCGCGGCGGCGCAGCAGCGCCTCGCAGGTTGCGACGACGCTTCCCTTCCCATTGGTCCCCGCGACGTGAAGCGCGGCGAGCTCGAGGTGCGGCGAGCCGAGCTTCGCGAGCAAAGCTTCGGTGCGCTCCAGACCTGGTTTGATGCCGCCTGTGGTGCGAGCGAAGAGCGACTCGATCGCCGCGCCGTACGACGTCAGGAGGTCGTCCATCCCGCCGATGCCGGCTTTCCTGACATGTGTCGCAGCAGCTGCCCGACGGTCCGTTTGAGCTCGGCACGTGCGACAACGGAATCGACAATGCCGTGCTCGAGCAGGAATTCCGCGGTCTGAAACCCTTCCGGCAACTCTTGTCCGATGGTCTGCTTGATCACCCGCGGCCCGGCGAAGCCGATCACCGCGCCGGGCTCGGCGAGAATTGCGTCGCCGAGCATCGAGAAGCTGGCGCTGACTCCACCGGTGGTCGGATTCGTGAGAATCGAAACGTAGGGAATGCGCCGCTCGGACAGCTGCGAGAGAATAGCCGCCGCTTTCGCCATCTGCATCAGCGACAACACGCCCTCCTGCATGCGCGCGCCGCCCGACGCCGAGATGATGATGAGCGGGTATTTGCGCTCGATCGCGAGCTGGCCGAGGCGGGCGATCTTCTCGCCGACCACCGAGCCCATCGAGCCGCCCATGAAAGCGAAGTCCATGATCGCCAGACAGACCGGCATTCCGCCGAGCTGCCCGGTGTAGGTGAGGATCGCATCGCCCTCGCCGGCGTTGGCGTTGGCTTTCTTGAGCCGGGTGTCATAGTCGGGAAAGCCGAGTGGATCGGTCGAGCGAATCTCGATCTCGGTTTCTTCGGCGGTGCCTTCGTCGAGAAGGAGCGCGGCGTACTCGCTGGCTCTGATCCGGCGGTGGAATCCACAGCTCGGGCAGACATTGAGATTGCGCACGAACTTCTCGCGCAGATCGGTGTGCCCGCAGTGGTCGCACTTCTCCCAGGCGTCGGGTGGAATCTCGTGCTTTTCGTGCCGGGGGAGGCGCGGCTTCTTTTCCTTGCGGAACCAGGCCATGCGCGGAATTTAGCTCAGCGCTGCTAACTTCGCACCCGGTAAGGCGATACGATTCGACTGCCCCGCGCGTGAGTCAATGGGTCGCGCTCGGTGGCGCCTTGCAACTGCTCGAAGTTCTGATGACACGTCCGGTCAGTCGGCCGAGGGTCATCACGGCGAGGACGCTCGCTCGGGCGGAGCCGCTAACCACGCTCGTTCGCTCCGCTCACTCGCGCGTCTCCTGGTCGCTCGCTGAACCTCGCCTTAGACGACCCTCGCCCTCCTTCCCACTGGCATCGGAGCGGCAGCGGCGCCGGTGTCGCGCGCGAGTCCAACTACGCGCGGAAGCGCGCCGAGCTTCGCTCGGCTGCCCCGTGTTCAAGCCTCGCGCGCCGCGCTTTACGCGCACCAACCAACTGCGCGCGCGGGCCTACGCCCTGTACAGGGAGGCGTGGGGTGCCCTCTAAGCGGCCGTCACAGAGAGCACGTGGAGGAGACCCGCGAGTGAGCAGAGCGAACGAGCGCAGTTAGGGGCTCCGACCAAGCGAACGTGGCCGCGTGAGGGCACCCCACGCCGACCGCGCGCAGGGATGCTGACCCCGCGCGCGTAGCTGATAGCTGGGTCCTATCGGCGGAGCGAGAGGGCGCTGCCGCGCCCCTCGCCCGAGATGCGCATCAGGATGCCGACGGCGAGCCAGCTCGCGAGCATGAAGGAGCCGCCGTAGCTGAAGAACGGCAGCGGGATGCCGGTGATCGGCATCAGGTTGAGCGTCATGCCGACGTTGACGAGCACGTGCACGAACCAGCCGGACATCAAGCCAAACGCGACGAGGCTGCTGTACGAATCGTTGGCGCGCTCGGCGATCTGCGTGATACGCAGGAATAGCCAGAGGAAAAGCGCCAGCGCCACCGTGACACCGATGAAGCCGAGCTCTTCGCCCACCACCGAGAAAATGAAGTCGGTGTGCTGCTCGGGGAGAAACGCCAGACGCTTCTGGGTGCCGAGGGTGAAGCCCTGGCCGAAGATTCCGCCCGAGCCAATCGCAACCTTCGATTGGATGACGTGGTACCCGGAGCCACGGACGTCGGCGGTCGGGTCGAGGAAAGTCTTGAGGCGGTTCTGCTGGTACGGCGCCAGCTTCTCCCACATGATCGGCGCGATGACGCCCGTCGCGACGTTCAAAACCATCAGCACGATGCCTTCGATCAGATAAGGCCTGTACCAGAGGACGAGCGCGAGCAGAATGAAGAACCACGCGCCCCACAGTCCGACACTGAACGACAGAATGAGGCTGATTGCCGGGCTCGCAATCAGGATCAGAAGTGGCCACGCGACTCCGGCCCAGTACAGCATCGCGAAGAAAATTCCGATGAAGACGATGCCGGTGCCCAGGTCGGGCTGCATCATGATGATCATCCACGGAATTCCAACGACAAGGGCCGGCTTCCACAAATCGAGCAGCGACTTCGGCGCCTCGCGCTGATTCGACAGCACTTTGGCGAGCATGAGCACCACGGTGACTTTCGCGATCTCCGACGGCTGACCGATGCGGTGGCTGCCGATCGCGAGCCAGCTCTTGGTGCTCGCCGCGGTGCCCGCGCCTTTGCCGATTACGAGCGTGAGCGCGAGCAGAAAGGTTGACAACAGGTATAGCGGTGTCGTCATCCATTCGATGAATCGCACCGAGGAATGACCCACTGCGTAGGCGAAGGCGATGCCGATCAACAGCCAGACGATCTGAGATTTGTAGACGGTGGCGACTGCGGTAGGAGTGTCAGTCTGTCCCGCCGAATACACCATCGCGACGCCGAACAGCGACAGCAGTCCGGCCGCGGCAAGTAGCTTGTAATCGGAAACGATCGGGCGGCTCACTCAGCCCTCGTCCATCGTCGCTTCGATCGGTCCTACCTTCAGATAGTGCCCGATGATGGCGGACGCTATGTGGGCAGCACGCGAGCCATGAAGACCGAACTCGAGGAGCACCGCCACCACGATCTTCGGCTTGTCGGCGGGCGCGAAGCCCACGAACCAGCCGTGGTCTTCGCCGCCGGTGTTCTGCGCGGTGCCCGTCTTTCCGGCGAGCGTCAGGCCCTGGATCGCCGATGCAGCCGCGGTACCGCCCCCGGTGAGCACCGCCTTCATGCCTTCGAGCAACACCGAATCCTGTGCTTCGGTGAGCTTGTACAGCTGCTTGCGCTGCGGCACCAGATGCGCGATCTCCGGGCGAGGCGCCACACCCTGCATCGCGAGTGCGCTGTAAAAGCGGGCCATGTTCGCGACGGTCTGCGAGTTCGCGCCCTGGCCAATGGAGAGGTTCAACGTTTCGGCATTGCTCCATCCGCGCGGACCATACTTCTTGTCGTAGTAGTCGCGACCGTACGGCCAGAGTGGCGGATTCTCCTCGGGCAAGTCGATTCCCGTGCGGTCGCGCATGTTGAGCGAGATGCCGCCGGCAATAAGCTTGCTGAGTCCGACCTTCAGCCCGAGCTGGTAGAAATACACGTCACACGAGTGCTTGATCGCACCCTCGAGATCCAGCGCGCCGTGACCGCGCTTGTCCCAGCAGCGGAAATACCGGTTGCCGAACTGATAGCCGCCAGTGCATGGAACCGGCATGTGCTCCTTCAGTCCGACCAGTCCGTTCTCCAACGCGATCACGGACGTTGCCAGCTTGAACGTCGAGCCTGGTGGATATCGTCCCTGGATCGCCTTGTTTACCAGCGGACGTCGCTTGTCCTCGAGCAGCTCCTTGTAGTAGTCGACCGGAATTCCGCCGGTGAACTTATTCGGGTCCCAGCTCGG
>DATFGW010000065.1:0-6005 GCA_035249045.1 Gemmatimonadaceae bacterium
CCTCTATCCCTAGCCAGCTTTGAGAACGGATGATAGGCTGAGGGTATCCATCTCACGGAGGGTCGCATGACCAGGTTTGTAGGGATGTCGTTTCTGGCGCTGGCGATGGCGTGCTCGAGCTCGACGGGGACTCGCAATCTGAGTTTCCAGGGCCGCAGCACAGTAGCCCCCGCGCCGCCAATGACGGTTGAAACGGTCGTGACAGTCCGCAATGTCGGCGACAAAACGACACAGATCGGTACCAACACCTGTGGACAGCCGTTGCGTGCTTACAGCACCCCCGACCGCACCGGAACCTGGGTCTGGCAGTCGTACGATCCCGCTGCCGTCAACTGCGCAGCCGTCGCCACCTTTGCGACGCTCGCTCCGGGCGACTATTACGATTTCCATTTTGACGGGACGATTCCATCAACGCTCCCGTCGGGCGTCTACTATCTGGCGGTGAACATCGCCGGCCGGCAGGTCCCCGCCGGTCAGTTCTCGAAGTAGCACCAGGCGCGGCGACGAACCTTCAGCGCGTTCGTCGCCGCCCGTCCGAGGCCCATCACAACTCGCACATCTCACTTGTCTCACGAACGTGTCGCGCGGCCAAGGTCCGGGAACGCGCGATGGCGGCGACGCAAAGCGTCGCGGGTTTAGGATGCCGGTGGGAAGGAGGGCGAGGGTCGTCTAAGGCGAGGTTCAGCGAGCGACCAGCAGACCCGCGACCGAGCAGAGCGAGGGAGCGCAGTTAGGGGCTGCGCCCGAGCGAGCGTCCTCGCCGTGATGACCCTCGCCCGACTGACCGGTGAGGATCCAATAGCTGACAAGCTACCGCTTAAGCGCCGATGTAGTCGCAGTCGTACCTGAAACCGGCCGCGCGACAACCGAAGGATTACCGTCCGAGATGTACGCGTTGTTAGCCTGCTCGAGCTTGCCCACGGTCTGCTCGATCGCGTTCCCGATTACCTGAATCCTCGGGGTCGAACCCGGATTGAACGCCGGATCGTACGGCGATCGCATCGGCCCGCCCGCGACCTCGAACACCACCTCGTAGTTGTACGTCGTCGTCTTGCCGGTCTTGGGATTAGTCCACGAGCCGTGACTCGCGAGCGCGCGGTTCTTGGGCCAGAGCCCCTGCGGCAGCGCCATCGATCTCACCCTGTAGCCGGGCACCGCCGAATCGATCGCCAACGCGCACTGCGCGATCTGCTGCTGCACCGCCGCGTCCGGATACTTGCTCAGCTGCATGTGCCAGAGCGTGTGATTGCACAGCTCGAATCCGTTGTCGGCGAGCCACCTCACCTTCTGGAATCGCCAGTTCGATTTCTGCCCTTGAACGCCGCGATCACCAAAGAAGTTGTGGCCCGCCGCAGCTCCCGACAGCAGGCAGTACACCGACTTGTTGTTCCAGTCAGGATGGGTCTTCCTGAAGTCGAGCCAGATTCCCATCCCGCTTTGCGGATCGATCTCCAGCTTGCCGTTGTTGTCGATGTAGCGAAACTGCTCGGGCGACGCGTCGTCGAACACGAACACCACCGGCGACAATCCCTTCGGCAGATTGAGATTCTTGTCGAGCACGTCCGACATGTTCACCGGCCGATAGCCGCGATCGTAAAGGAACTCGAGATCCTTTCTGAACTGCCCGCGCTCGCGCGCGTACAGCCCATTATGGTCGGTGATCAGGTGATACTCGAGGACCATGATTCGTCCCATTTCGTTGGGCGCGCGATTGGGATTGGGATTGCCGGGCCAGGCGGTGCTGTTGGGTTTCGCGGAGTTCGCGGGAGCGCTGGACGAAGTATTGCTCGCAACCACGGCGTTGGCAGACGCGTTGTTAGCGGTCGTCGGTGGCGAAGCGCTGTTCGTGGCCCCGCCGGAAGCGGAACCTGGCGCAGTAGTTTGCGTAGTGGGAATTGGACCCGCGACGGCGCCTGTGGTGTCTGATGTCGAGGCGGTCTGCGCACCCGCGGGCGCTACAGTGGTCGTATCAGTGGTATTACTGCTCGTGCCTGAAGTCGAGCGCGCACTGCCCTTGCAAGCAATCGGGCCCGCGGCGACCACGAGCACGAACGAGACGAGGACTGAACGATACATTTTTCCCAGCTGCTGTTGAAGATAAAGGCGAGACAGAGAACGATCCTGCTCTCTCTTCTCGCAATATGTATTCTAGCGGTGTACTTCACCGACGTGTGGTTGCTGACGTGCGGGTTCGACGGCTGCCCGTCGGCGTTCGCGATCCAGAAATTCCAGCCCGACCAGGGCGGGCGCATCCTCGATCGCTACAACCGACTGATGGGCCGCCTCGAGATCGTCAGGCGCATCAATGTCGACCTCAAGCAGGTGCCGGAGTTCGTCCAGCAGGCGTTCGTCGCCACCGAGGACCGGCGGTTCTACCAGCACAACGGGCTCGACTGGCGCGGCTTCTTCCGTGCCCTCGCCGCCAACATAAAGGCCGGCCACACCACCCAGGGTTTCAGCACGATTACAATGCAGGTCGCGCGGAACACCTTCGCGGTCCGAAAGTACCCCGCGCGGTCCCTCAGGCAGAAGCTGATCGAGCTCCGATTGTCGAGACTGATCGAGCATTCGCTGACCAAGCAGCAGATCCTCGGGCTCTACTTCAACGTCATCTACATGGGCAACGGCGTCTACGGCGTCGAGGCCGCGAGCAGAGACCTGTTCGGCAAGAGCGTCAACCAGATCAATCTTCCGCAGGCAGCTACGCTGGCCGCACTGCCCAAGGCGCCGTCGTCCTACACTCCGCGTCGGCACCTCGACCGCGCGCTCCAGCGGCGCAACCTCGTGCTCGGCCTGATGGTCGATCAGGGCTACGTCTCGGCGAACCGTCTGGCGGGACTTCAGGCGACGCCGCTAACCATCGCCAAGAATGAGTGGCGGCCCAAGGATCCGAACGATTCCTACGCCCTCGACGCCGTGCGCGCGATCGTTGATTCCATCATCCAGGGCGGGACGGCTGACATCGTCGATCTCACGGTGCGCACGACTCTGGATCGCAATGCGCAGATCGCCGCGGACCGCGCGGTCAAACGACAGGCGTCCGTGATTCAATCCGAGGCCGGACGACGCGCGCTCATCCAGGGCGCGATGGTGGCGATCGATCCGCGCAACGGCGACATCCGCGCCCTCACCGGCGGCCGCACCTACGAGCGCGGCAGCTTCAATCGCGCGCTGCTCGCGCACCGCCAGCCCGGCTCGGCGTTCAAGCCGTTCGTGTACGCTGCGGCGATGGCGGCGGGGTACACGCCATCGTCCGAGGTGGACGACGATCCGATCGATGTCATCCAGGGCCGCGACGTGTGGTCGCCCTCCAACTACGGCGACGAATACCTCGGCCGCACGACGTTCAGAAAAGCGCTGATCAAATCAGCCAATGCGGCGACGGTGCGCGTCAGTCAGGCGGTCGGGATTCCGCGCGTGATTGCCCAGGCGCACAAGAACGGTATCGTCAGCGATCTGCCCAACGTTCCGGCGGTCGCGCTCGGCGCCGCCGAAGTCACGCCGATCGAGCTCGTCACCGCGTACGCGCCGTTCGCAAATGGCGGATTCAAGGTGCGGCCGCGACTGGTGCGCAGCATCTCGACGTCGGACGACATCCCGATCTGGCAGGACGACGAGCGCACTTCGGCCGACATGCCGCGGGTGATGGATCCGCGCGACGCGTACCAGGTGACATCGATGCTGCAGTCGGTGGTCGATTACGGGACGGGCAGAATCGTTCGGGATGACGGCGTGCGTGGACTCGTCGCCGGAAAAACAGGAACGACCAACAGCGGCACCGACGTCTGGTTCGTCGGCTACACTCCGACCATCGTCGCTGCGTTCTGGTTCGGCTATGACAATCCCGCGTCGATCAGCGGCGACGCATCGGGCGGCCGTCTAGCCGCGCCAGCCTGGGTCGATTTCTACAAGAACGGCTGGCGCGAGACCGCCGCGTCGACGGCTTGGAATCCGCCGCCCGGGATGAAGGAGGTCATCATCGATCCGACGACGGGCTATCTCGCCACCGAGTGGTGTCCGGTGACGCGCAACGAGTACTACAAGCCCGAGCTCCCGCTGCCTACGATCCCGTGTCCCGAGCACGGGCCGGACATGGGCGACGATCAATACAATCCGGACACGACGCAGCGGGAGTGGTCGAACGATTTTGGAAAGCGCATCGGTCGCGCGCTCGGCAAGATCTTCAAGTTTTGAGGTGACAGGCGGGAGCGGTGAGCTTTGGCATCCCGGCTGGGGTCGAGGCGAGGGGTGCTCTCTGAAAAACTGCTCGCCCGCGTCCTCGGTTCGACCGTGTGAGTGGCGTTCCAGGATGGGCGGGACTGCGCGATGTTTTTCAGGGAGCACCCCTCGCCTCTCCTGCAGGGGTCTGTCAGCGCGCGTCCGCGGCCGGCGCACCGCACTTGAAGCTCTGGCACGGGCGGCTTGGTTGCGGGCTTTCGGGGCGTACGGGCGAGGCCGGTGGAGGACACTGCGGACGCGCGCGCGGGAGACCATGAGCTAGGCGGCTAGACCGCTACGCCGCGCTGACGCGCACGCAGTGCGCTGCGCTTACAGATCTGTGCGGGCGAGGCGAGGGGCACCCTCAGAAAAACATCGCGCAGACCCGCCCGTCTCCGAACGCCACTCCCACGGTAGTCCCGGGGAGCGGGCGAGCAGTTTTTCAGAGGGTGCCCCTCGCCTCGGCCCAAACCGAGATGCCAAGGAAGCGCTAAACGATGCCGAGGAAAGCAGAAGGCGTCGCGGTATAGCCCGGAAAGATCTTGTCCAGCGCGCGAGCCCCGAGATGATCCGAGACAACCTCGGCGAACACCGAACGAAAGTCCGTAGTCAGCGCGAGATCGCGGCCTTCATAGAGCTGCTCCTGCTCGAGACCCGGCCACTTGCCGTGCACCTTACCGCCCTTGACGTGGCCGCCGATGACGAACAGCGCGCCGGCGTGACCGTGATCGGTGCCGCGGTTGCCGTTCTCGCGCGCCATGCGGCCGAACTCGGACATCGTCATAATCACCACATCATCCATCCGATCACCCAGATCGGTGACCAGCGCGGCGATCGATTGCGAGAAATCATTGAGACGCGTGGCGAGCTGGCCGGTCGATGAGCCCTGGTTCACGTGGGTGTCCCAGCCGCCGACATCGGCGAAAGCGATCTCGAGGCCGACGTTGGCCTTGATCAGCTGCGCGATCTGCAGCAGGCGCAAGCCGAACTGCGACCGCGGATATTCCGCGCCATTCTGCGGCTGATATTTCTCGGGATTCGCCGAGCGGAGCATCTTCACTGCGTCAAAAGTCTCTGCGCCGGTCGCGTGCACGAGATCCGCGGAACCGGTTCTGTACAGCGCTTCCAAGCGCTCGGCCGAGCTGCCGGTCGCGCGCACACTGAATTCCGCGAGGCTGTTCATCGCGACGGTTGGACTTGGTCCCTCGAGAATGCGCGGTGTCTGCGGCGTCATCGCCACGGCGCGGAAGGGTGTCTTGGCGAGATTGCACTCATCGCACGTTCCTTTCACCGCCAGGTAGCGATTGAGCCAGCCGTCGGTCGTGCCCTTGTTGTCGGGAGTGCCGGTCTCCATGTAATCCTGCGCATCGAAGTGCGAGCGAGTCGTGCTCGGACTTCCAACCGCGTGTACCGGCGCGAGCAGCTTCCGGTCGTACAGCGGCTTAAGCGGTGCCAGGGCCGGATGCAAACCAAAGAATCCGTCGAGGTCGATCGCGCCCCCGACGGCATTGCGCGTCGGCTGGGGAATCGCGATCGAGGGACGCATGGCATAGTAGGCTCTCTCGCCGTGGGGAACGACGATGTTGAGCGCGTCGGCGGCACCGCGCTGGAAGAGACAGATCAGCACTTTGCCTTTCGGCGCCTTTACCAGCTCCATCCCGAACGCCGTGCGGCGCAAGAAGCTGGGACTCAATCCCATCGTCACCAGCGCCAACGCGCCCGACTTCACGAATGCTCTCCGTTCCATAACCCCTTCCTCGATTAACTCACTGGCAACTGACTGCCTG
>DATFGW010000066.1:0-5688 GCA_035249045.1 Gemmatimonadaceae bacterium
CGCTGGTTGGTGATGCCGATGGCGTCGGGCTTCACTCCGCTCACCGCGATCGCTTCGCGCGCGGCGGTGAGAGTGCGCTCGAGGATCTCGTCGGCGTCGTGCTCTACCCACCCCGGCGCCGGATAATGCTGCGTGATCTCCTGGTATCCGCGACCGGCGATGCGGCCGTCGGCGCCGATCATCAACGCGGTCGTGCCGGTGGTGCCCTGATCGATCGACAGGACATGCTTCATCGACGGATCACCCCGCCGCATCGGGATGATCGGCCGACTGTCGTCGGAGAGTAGCGCTTCACTCATCCGCTGCGCAGGGAAAGGAAATCGTCACTCGACCCTCGGCTGCTTTCTGCGTTCCGGGAAGTACTCGTCGAGAAAATCGATCAGCGCGCTCTCCTCGGGGGCGTGGCCGGTGCCGTTGCGCGACGTCACCTCCTTTGGCAGGGAGATCGTCGTCCCGCTGCGCAGGTATTTCATCACCACCACCGGGTGAACGTAGGATTTTCTGCAGATCGTCGGAGTATTCCCCAGCTCGGCCGCGACGAGGCGCACCGCGGTGACGACGTTCTTCTTCCGCTCCGTCTGGCTCTTTCCCTTCCCCAGCTCGGCGAGCACCGTCGCCGCGCGCAGCGTACCGCCCCACGTCCGGAAGTCCTTCGCAGTATACGGGAACTGGGCGATGTACTCGATGTAATCGTTCACGTCGCGCGAATCGACGTCCTGCCATTTGCCACCCTCCAGGTAACGGAACAGCCGCGGGCCTGGTGTGTCGAGGAGCTCGCCGACGAATCTCGCCAGGTCTTTAGCGACCACCACGTTCCGCTGCGTGATCGATCGCTTGCCCCTGTACTCGAAGACTACGGTGTCGCCATAGACGGTCACGTGGGACTTCCGCATCGTCGTGATGCCGAAGGTGTTGTTTTCTTTCTCGTAGCGCTCGCTGCCAACGCGGAAGAATCCGTGGGAGATCAGCCGCACTATTCCGGCGCAGACTTTCTGCTTGGTGAGCCCACGGCGGCGGAAATCGCGCTGGATCCGCGCACGCAGCGTCGGTAAGTCCCGCGCCATCTGACGAACCCGATAGTATTTGCGCAGCTCGCCCTTCTCCACCGCGCGCGGATGATACTTGTACTGCTTGCGGCCGCGCGCGTCGAAGCCCCACACCTGGATCGCTGCGCGCGGATTGGTGGAGATGTGCACGTCCCGCCACGCCGGAGGAATCCGCAGCGCGTCGAAGCGCTCGAGCTGCGCCTTGTCCTTAACCACCGCGCCACTCGGCGAGCGGTAGCGGAATCCCTTCGCCTTCGTGCCTTCACGGACTATCCACTTCTGCGCCATTTATTGCATCGCCCAATAGCAATATTTCTGGATAGATTTTGAGCGGCCGCCGCTCGACGAATTCCGGCAATCTACCAACAAATACATCTCGATGCCCTTCAAATTCCTGACGCTGGAAGTCGCTGATCGCGTCGCCACTCTCACCGTCAACCGGCCAGACAAGCTCAACGCCCTGAACGATGCGACCATCGCCGAGCTGGGTCACGCGATCGACGAGATCCGGGTCGATGACGCGATCGGCGGCGTGATTCTCACCGGCGCCGGGCGCGCCTTCGTCGCGGGCGCGGACATCTCCGAGCTCTCGTCGCAGAGTCCGGTGCTCGCGAAGGCGCGTGCACGCGCAGGGCAGGATGTGTTCCGCAGATTCGAGACGTGCCCCAAACCCGTCATCGCCGCCGTCAACGGCTTCGCACTCGGCGGTGGGTGCGAGCTGGCGATGGCTTGCCACATCCGCTTCGCGTCCGACGCAGCGAAGTTCGGCCAGCCGGAGAGCAAGCTCGGGATTCTTCCCGGCTATGGGGGGAGTCAGCGACTCCCGCGGCTCGTCGGCAAGGGTCGGGCGATGCAATTGCTCCTGACCGGCGAGATGATCGACGCCGCCGAAGCGTACAGGATCGGGCTCGTCAACAAGGTAGTCTCGGGCGATCGTGTCGTCGCGGAAGCGCGCGAGATGATGAAAGCGATCCTCGCCAACGGTCCGCTCGCGGTCGCGCTTTGCATCGAGGCGATCGACCGCGGCCTGCAGATGTCACTCGAGGAAGGCATGATCCTCGAGGCGAATCACTTCGGTCTGCTCGCCGCCACCGACGACATGCGCGAGGGGATGCGCGCCTTCCTGGAGAAGCGCGCGCCGGCATTCAAGGGGAAGTGACGGGACCAATCGTCACAGCAACGGCTGACACCGGCCGCGCAAGCGAAGATCGCATTCGGCTCAACTCCATCTCGATTCGCGATTTCCGGAATCTCGAGCGCGTCGATCTCGAGCTCCCGCGCGAAGGGGCCGTCGTGGTCGGCGATAACGGCCACGGCAAGAGCAATTTCCTCGAGGCGATCTACTACCTGCAGATCCTGCGCTCCATTCGCGACGCCCGCGATCAGGATCTCACGCGCTTCGAAGCGTCGGGCTTCCACATCTCGGCGGACGCTCACACTCCCGACGCCCACGAGATCTCGATCGGATTCGACCGGACGACCAAACGCAAGAAAGTCAGTATCGACGGCAGCGAGGTCAAACGCCTGAGCGATGCGCTCGGCGCCCTGCCATCGGTGATGTTCTCTCCGCGCGATCTCGAGCTGGCGAGTGGTCCGCCGACGGAGCGGCGCCGGTTTCTCGACCTGGTCCTCGCGCTCACCGACCGGAAATATCTGAACGCGCTCCAGCACTACCGCGCCAACCTCTCCCGGCGGAACGCCGCGCTGCGGCACGCCGCCCGCCGTGGCTCTGCATCCAACGAGCAACAGGTGGCAGTTTGGGAGCCGGCCCTCGCCGAGCACGGGTCGCTGCTGATCGAGACCCGGGCCCGCTGGGTGAGGGAGTCGGCGGCGGAGTTTTCGCACCTCACGGAAAGAATCGGTGAGAGTGGAAAGGCAGAGATGCGCTACGTGAGCCCGTTCGCGGACTCGGAAGCGCGACACGACGTCCTGCTCGCCGCATTCGAGGAAAAGCGCGCCCTCGATCTGCGCCGCGGCATCACCCACGTCGGTCCCCATCGGGATGAGCTGGAGCTGACCCTCAACGGCAAGGACATCCGGCTGTTCGGCTCCGCGGGCCAGCAGCGCTCGGCCGCAATCGCGTTGCGAATGCTCGAGGCGGGTACGCTACGTCGTCACGCCGGCGCCGAGCCGCTGCTGTTGCTCGATGATCCCTTCGCCGAGCTGGACATTAGGCGCGCGGCCAGAATTCTGGTGATGCTCGAGGAGCGTGGACTCGGCCAGACCATCCTGGTGGTTCCGCGCGAGGCGGATGTCCCGCCAGGGCTGATGCAGCTCGACCGTCTGCAGATCAGCAATGGGGTAATCACGCGCTGGCATCCGCCCGGAATCGCGACGATTGATGCAGCGGCGGAGCGCGTCGAGCGGTAAAATATCGGAGCAGTCAACTTCAACCGCGGAGGTCAGGAATGTCCACACCCGGCGGCAAGAAAAACACCCACGACTACAAGGCGCGTCTCATCTGGGACGGCAATCTCGGCACTGGTACCACGACGTATCAGGGATATGGCAGGAAGTATCGGCTTCAGATCGACGGCAAGCCCGACATCGTCGGCAGCGCCGACCCGATGTTCCGCGGCGACGCCAACGCTTACAACCCCGAAGATCTCTTCGTCGCCGCGCTGTCGTCGTGCCACCTGCTCAGTTACCTCGCGCTGTGCGCGCGCAGCAAGATCAACGTCGTAGCCTACGAGGATCACGCGATCGGCACGCTGGTGCTGCGGCCTGACGGCGGCGGCATCTTCGAGAGCGTGACGCTGCGGCCGGTCGTAACCCTGGCGCCGGGTAGCGACGAGAAGCGCGCGATGGAGCTGCACGAGACTGCACACGATCTCTGCTTCGTCGCGGCGTCGGTGAAGATCCCGGTGCTGCACGAGCCCCAGATCAACGTCGAGGGTGCGGAGACGTCGCGCTCGGCGCAGCGGTCGACGGAGATCGAGTCGCGGCCGTAGGTCGCAGTCGCAGGTAATGAAAAGGAAGTACGTGATCCTGGCGGCGCTGGCGGCCGCGGCCTGCCAGGTGAAAGACGGCGGCACGACCGTCGGCAATCCGGCGTCGTCAACGGTGACCGTTGCATCTGGCACCGCGAGCTCTGGTGCCGCGTCGTCCACGACTGCGTCCACGACGCCAGCTCTGGTGGTCGATTCATCGGCGGTCGTGACGGGTCCGTGGATCGACACCAGGCAGGTGATGGACACATCGCTCGACGCGCCGAACTTTCAGTGCGCCCCGAAGATCGTTACCCGCAATGACACCATCACTTTACGCGCGGAAGTTCCGCACGGGGGATGGCTGGCCGTGGAGGACCCGACCGACGTTTTTTACTATTTCACAGCGCCTTTTTCCCGCGAAAGGGGATACAGCGTTGTCGTCGATCCGGAAGCGTTTAAGAACATGCTCATCCTCCGCTTTCGCGCTGACATCAAGTTGCGACCCTATGTCTACGGTCACGACACAAGCGAAACCGTCTTTCGAAAGTCGGGCACGTACACCTTTACGATTGGAGAGAACCTCGCAACCGAATACGACGAGGAGGATCCCAACTGGCACTGCGCCGTTCAATTTCGGGATTCACCGTAGGCAGCAACGGCCTGCGTCGCTAAGCTAAGTCGTGATTTTCCTCGTCGGACTCCTCGGACTGCCGCTCGCTTATTTCGCGGTGCTCGTGGTGATGCTCTTCAAGCGCGAGTACCGCGGAGTCATCACCAGTCTCCTGCTCTTCGCGGCCGCTGTAATTTCGGGCGGGTGGGCGATTCTGCAGTCGCGGTCGTCCACCGCCGGAATCGGATTTCTCGGCCTGCCGCTGCTCGGTGCGATGGCGGGATTCCTCGGCATCGCGTTCGGGCTCTTCAGGGATGATGCGCGACTGGAGCGTAAAGCGTTTGCCTGGGTCGGACTGACGGCGGCGCTGATGCTGGTCGGCTTCAACATCTCTCAGGGGCTGCAGACCAAAAGGAAGAACCGCGATCGCGACGCTGAATATGCTGCGCATTCCGCCGAGATCGCGCGGGATCGGGACATCGTCTCCGCAGGCCTGAAGGGGAATCCGCAACGCCAGCGGGCATGGCTCGACAGCGCCATTCGGGCGCACCGCGACGATCGCGCTTTCCTCCTCGCCGCCCTCCCCAATGACTCCATCTCGCCCAGTCTCCTCGACACCCTCGCTAATTCCGACGACATGGGCATCGCGCTCGAGGCAGTTCGCAATCCCACTACGACTGCGCAAACTCTCGAGCGGGTGTACAGAACCAAAACGTACCCCGACTATTTCTTCCAGGCGCTCGCCGCACATCCCCATACTCCGCCGAGTGTTCTGACCGAGATGTACAAGCGCCCCCGCACCATCGGCGGGCTCGCGATCTGGTTCGCCGGCAATCCCGCGACACCGCGCGAGATCCTCGAGGACATCGCGCGCAACAACAGCGACCGCAGTGTGATCGCATCCCTGCTCGAGAATCCAGCCACCGACTGCCGCATCCTCGCGCGCCTGGCGGTCAATCTGATGAAGGACCACAACCGCGACGCCGAAGACACCAACGTCGCTCGGCTGAACGAGCTCGTCCCGCTCAAGTGTCCGAACACCACCTGACTACGCCCACCGTTTAGTCTTCAGGATGGTGTTCGACCTGTTCAAATCGCGTCG
>DATFGW010000067.1:0-12971 GCA_035249045.1 Gemmatimonadaceae bacterium
TGCGCGAGCTGAACGGCGGCGATAAAGCCGCTTCGGGGCCCTGCGATGGCAGAAAGCAAGCAATCCTTCACCTGGCTGGAGTCGGCCGCGTGGACCGCGTCCGAGTCGTCATCGCTCCGGGTCGAGAGCCAGCCGGAGAGAATGGATCGCAGCAGCTCTGTCTTCGCGCTGACACTTTCCGGGGGTTCAAGTGCTACGCGCGGAGCTCCTGGGTTGGGCGCAGTCGTTCCGACAACGCTCGTTGCGATCCGCCATTTGCGGTCGAGAATCTCGTCAGTTTCGAGCGTGGCGGCCGCGCTCGCTGGCGGGCGCAGCAAATGAACGTCAACCTGGGAGTGGCGGGAGCCGATTCGTGCCACCCTGCCGACCCGTTGCTCCAGCCTCGCGACGGTCCATGGAATGTCGAGATGAATGACAACACATGCGTCCTGAAGATTGACGCCTTCGCTGAGCAAATCAGTAGTCAGGAGCAGGTCGATCCTCTCCGCCGCCGACGGTGAGGGTCGATTGTTCGCGAGGGGCGCGAAGCGGTAGATCGCCTCATCTCGGCCCAGTGCACCGCCGGCGACACGCGCTCCGTGCGAGGTGAGCAGGGCAACGCGCAAGCTGCGCGACAATCGTCGAAACAACATCGACACGGTTTCCGAGTACTGCGCAAAGGCGACGATCGCCGAGCCTTGCTGCGCCGCCGCGATCTCGGCTACGATCGAAGCCCGGCAATCGTCAACGCCGCTGGCGGTTGATTCGGATCGGATCACGTTGAGACCCCGCAGATGCGCGCGCACCGACGCGAGCAATTGGCCATGGTCGGAAATCAACGGCGCCAAGAGCTCCGAGAACCCCAGCTGCAGCGCGCCGTCGCCGTAGACCCATGTCTCGAGCTCCGTCGCGCTCGGGTACCGCCCGCACTCGAGCGAAGCACACAGTGCCGTCGCTCGTGCGATACGCCTTTTGAGCGCTTCACGAAACGCGGCTTCGCTCGACGCCCACTGATGCACCAGGCTTCTGCCAATGAGAGCGCCGCCGATCCCGCCTCCCCTGACCGGAATTGGTGGCGGCAACGTGAGCAGCCGCTCGACCAATCCGGCAGTGTCCGGGACGGCATGGACTACCGGGCCGGCGATCGCCGGAATTCGTGACGGACCCTTCACCTGCCGCTGCTCCCTTCGCACCACACAAAGCGAGAGCTCCGCTTCGGTGAGCCGCTCGGCGCGCGCGCCGAGAAACAGCGACAGAAGAGCAACGAGGTCCTGGCGGCGATTGTGGATCGGCGTCGCGGTCAGCAAGAGCACCCGCGCGCCACGCACGAGACTGGAGAGGGCGAAATAACGGTTCGTGGCAGGATTGCGGGCGTGGTGGGCTTCGTCGATGACGACGATCTCGAGGCGGTCGCCGTTGTCACGACTCCGACGCACGCGCCGCACGCGACTCAAGCTCTCGAAAGAGACTAGCTCGGCTGCGAGACCGGTCGCTGAAAGTGCGTCGCGCCACATCGAGATCAGCGCTGCCGGCGCGACGATCGCGCAACGACCGAAGCGCGCTGCGACCGCGAGAGCGACGTAAGTCTTGCCCATGCCGACTTCATCGCAAAGGAGCGCACCGCGAAACGAGTCGATCGCTTCGCGGAGTCGCGTTACTGCCGACAACTGATGCGGCTGGAGCTCGACGGATCCGACGCGCATCGGCGATGTGCATTCTCGTAGAACCTCGCGCGCGATTCGCGACCGGACGGCGTCGGCCGACGCTAGTCGAAATTGAACGTCCATGACAGCAGGGCCTCGATGTCGTCGACATCTAGCCGATAGGCCTCCAGAACCGCGCGGAGGAGCTCGTCGTCCGGCGCAACATCGCCTTCAGTGGCGCGCCGGCCGAGCGGAGCAAGTAGGTCGCGAGCGCGGGCCCATTCGCGCGGAATCGGCAGCAAGGAAACCGTCCAGCCGAGGTATCGACGATAGCCGCCGCGGGCGGGCTCGGCGACCGCGTTCAACCACGCAGCGGCGAGCTGACTATTGAGAATGGATGCGAGCGCGAAGGCGTCGTCGATGTCATCGCAGTGAACGACGTAGCAGGTGTTGAGAGCAATGAGCTGGGTGCCGCGCTCGACAACCAGAGCTCGTGGCGTGAGGCCGAAATCCGCCCAGACGACCCGGGGTCGATCCGCGCGGGCGCTCTCGGTTCGGAAAATCGTCCACCAGGGGAATCGGCCGTGCAGATCGCTGCGCGCGCCGAGGACATCGTGTGAATGCGCCAGCCAGCGCCTGGCATGCGGCGGCAGCTCGCGCCTTGGCTGGCCGCGAGAGTCGTGAGTCCACACGATATGCTCGCGCGTGGCAGAAGATCGCCACTTGTGAAGAGTTTCGCCGCGAATGAGCGGACGCAGCAGCTCGCGCTCGATGATTCCGGTGCGACCATCGCCGGTGACGTGTGCAAGGCTTCCGTCCACCGAGTCGAGGCGTACCATGTATGCGCGGTTGTGGCCGGTTTTTACTCCAAGGAGCGGGCGGCCGAACCGCGTTTCGTGTAGGCGCACTCCGGCGTTGACGACGGCATCGAACGCTTCGCGGGCGCGCGGCGGCAGAAGCAGCCATGGACTGCCCGTCGTTGAATCGAATGCCAGGCTCTCCGCGAGCGCCGGCCACTGGCTCGAGCCGGAACGCGATCGCACGCCGACGCTGATGGTCTTGCGACGACGTTCACTGCTCGTAACGTCGCGTCGTGCGACGAGGAGGGATGGATAAACCGCGGCATCGAATTGGGAGTCGGCGTCACTGAGATCTACGAGCGAAAGAATCTCGGTGGTGTCGAGCAGCAGCTTGCGCAGTCCCGCGCCGGCGAGCGACTGCCACAATTTGGAAGGCAGGATGAGCGCCATTGTGCCGTCAGGGCGCAACAGCTGCCAAGATCGCTCGACGAACAAAGCCGACATGTCAATCTGGGCCGCGAAGCCGCGGCCGGCCCCGGCGACCTGGGCACCAGTCTCCCACGCGGCGTTGCGATAAACGGCGAAATCGCAACGCAGCTGCTCGCGCGAGGAGCCGTCGATATTGTGGACACGCACCCAGGGCGGATTCCCGACGACAATGTCGAATCCACGCGCGGCTGCAACATCAGAGAAATGTGCCGCGAAGGAGAACGGAAGCGCTGTCCCGGCGCGCAACGCGTTTGCCCGACGACGGGACTCCGTGATCTGCGACCGGATATCTGTCAAACGGCGCCCCACGTCCGCGTCGGGTGGATGCCGTTCACCGAACAGGTCGCGCGAGCGAATCACCAGCAGCAGCTCCTTCCGCTCGGCGGTCAACCGGCGCACGCGCGCCGCGAGCATGTCGAGCGCGGCACCGCGCTCCAGTCGATCGAGTCGCCTCGCGAGGTTGCGCTTGCGCGGACCGACCGCCCGGCTGTAGCGCGCGCGCAGACCTACGACGGCGCGGGTCGCTGGTAGCGGGGACGGATCATCAAAGGCACCGCCGGCGAGGGAGTCGCCGACTCTGATGTGCCGATCGAGATTTGGCAGCGGCGCGATCTGCATCGGATCCTTCTCGTCACTCTCGATCACGATGGATAGCCAGAGCCTCAGCTCACACAGCCAGACCGCCATCGGGTTGAGGTCGACGCCGAAGATCGAAGTCGTGAGCACGCGACGCCGAACTTCGGCGAGGGATCCCGCTTCTCCAGCGCCGCGGCGAAGAGAGGCGATGCGTTCCAGCATGTGCACCAGGAACGCGCCTGAGCCGCACGCGGGATCGAGCACTTTGAGACCCCGCAGCGATTCCAGCTTTCTATCGCCTTCGGGTACGGATGCGAGTGCCTGACTCGCAAGGTCCTCGACCAGCTGCTGCGGCGTGTAAAAGGCGCCGCTCGTCTTACGCTGACGCGCGGCCATCAATGCCTCAAAGGTCTTGCCGAGTATCTCCGGATCGATCGATGCTTCCGACCAGTCGGCGGAGTCCTCGCGGCCGGTGAAGCGGTAACGCGAGAGCAGGTTGCCGAAGGCGCTGCCGAACGCGTCGTCCGCGAATTCACAGCCGCGGCGGATGCGCTCCAGATACGAGCGCGCGAACAATCCGCCGTTCAGGAATGGGATGCGCCCGAACTCACGGGCGCGCCGGGAGCGAACGCGGAAGCGGGTATTGAGCGTACCGAAGAAGAGCGGCTCGAGCACTCGCCGTTGATAGCGCCCGCCGGACGAGACGCACCTGGAGTACCCGTTGGCGAGGAAGCCGAAGTCGCCGTCGAGCCAGCCACGAGTCTCGAGGAAGGAGAGGAAGAGGAGCCGCGAGATGTAGATGAGCGCCAGCTCACGACGTTCCGCGCCCGATACACGCCCGCTCAGCGAGGCGGCGAGCTCTTCCACCACGCGTTCCAGCGCGGTAAAGAACCGGCGGGTTATCGCTTCGCGGCCGAGAACGTCGAGCCAGCGGGAATGTCGCAGCAAATCGTTTTCACCGCCGGCAGTAGTGAGCGCGGAGAGCGTTTCTGCGTCACTGGTGCGGAGCTTGTCGGTCTCGCAGACCATCGACGCCACGCGGACCCGCGACGTTGGCGTCGACGACCAGCACGCGATCGCGAACTCGTGTGTCTTTGCCGAGAATCCGCAAATGATCCAGAGGAACTGCGGCGCAGTCCTGGACAGCGCGTGGGCCGTTGCGGCGATTGCATCGCGGAGAGTTGACTCGCCGCGTATCTGAAGCGTTAGTGCTCTCAGGCACTCCGCTTCGGCTGTGATCCGCGCCGCCACGACGTCGGCGGGGAGGCCGAGAGCTCGGGCGGCGGATGCATCGAGCGGCAGCGATGGTGCGCCGAAGTGGAGCTCCCGCAGGATTGCCGAGACGCCATCGAACGAATCGGCATCATGCAGAAGGAGGAGATTTCGCTCGAGTGCAGACACTCACGAGCGTAGCCCTACACGGTGTCGACGCTCCCATCATTTGGCGGCGGATCGGACGAAACCCGCGCGATAGCGGCGCGTCCGACGGTTCCAGCGCGTGCGGGTGACTATTGTGCGATGTAGGTCCTGCCTTTCCAGCGTACCCGCCGCCCGCGAATTACCGCAGTGAAGAAGATATAAAGCAGGACGAGCGCGCCGAGGGGATAGGCGAGGGCGTAGACAGGATTCTCGCCGACGGCGTCGTACGCGGCCATCCACCAACCGAGGGTGACGGCGATGCAGATGAGCGCCCAGGTCAGCACGGTGGCGCTCGCCCCGACGAAGATCGAAAAAATGAGTGCCAGCGGCGGAAGCAATTCCAGGATGGGCGGCAGGAGGAGCGCCAGCGGAAAGACGAGTCTCCCAAAACGACCGAAGGGCACCGCGTCCAATCCGCCGGCAAACACGTTCTTGCGCCAGCCCCGCACGATCTCTGGCAGTGATTCGTACATGCGCGTCGACAGCTGCCTGGCGGCGAGCATCAACACCACCCGCTTGCGCGCGGCGAAGAACCTCTGGGCCAGCATCAGATCTTCCGCGACTGAGGTGCGAACAGACGCGTGGCCACCCAGCGCGTCGTAGCTCTCGCGCTTGACGAAGATGCACTGGCCACTGGCGATCTTGTCGCTGATGCGTCTCGAGCGGTTCACCGATTCGGTGCCGCCATAACGCATCGACAGGAGTCCGAAGATCTGGGGCTGGATGACTTTCTCCCAGAATCCGCCCAGCTCCTGGTGGCCGGCGACGGAGAAGAGGTCGGCGTCAGTTCGGACGATCGCATTCACCGAGCGCGTCACGAGGTCGGGAGAATGAACGGTGTCGGCGTCGGTGAACTGCAGCACGGTCCCCGTGGCGACATTCGCGCCGGTCGCGCACGCCCATTGTTTTCCGAACCAGCCGTCGGGGAGCGGGGCATTGCGAATCACTCGTGCGCGGAAGTCGGCGCCGATCGTTTTGCGCGCGATGTCCGCCGTTTCGTCGGTCGATGAATCGTCGATGACGAGGAGCTCGAGATTCGGATAGGTCGTCGCAAGGATCGACGTCACGCAGCGCTCGATGTTGCGCGCTTCATTACGGGCGGGCACGATCACGCTCACGAGCGGTGCATCGGTGGGGGCGACATTGCTTTCGTCGTCGAGCGAGCGCGAGCTGCGCAGCCGCAGCCAGGTGACGAGCGGCGGCACGATCCACGGCAGCGACCAGAGGATCGCCGGCAGAAGTTGCATCAATAAAAAAACGGGGCGTCGCACAAGAGCGACGCCCCGCTGGAACGGGAAGAGTTAACGATTCCCGCCGCCGCCGCCACCACCGGGGCGACCGCCTCCTCCACCACCACCCTGGCCGCCGCCACCCTGGCCACCGCCACCGCCACCGGGCCGACCGCCACCACCTCCACCGCCCTGACCACCGCCTCCGCCAGGACGTCCACCACCACCGCCACCGCCTTGTCCGCCGCCGCCACCACCGCCGGGGCGTCCGCCGCCGCCTTGTCCTCCACCACCTTGTCCTCCACCGCCCTGTCCACCACCGGGACGTCCGCCGCCGCCACCACCACCCTGGCCGCCGCCGCCCATCCCGCCGCCACCACCACCGCCTGGACGGCCACCTCCTCCACCACCGCCCTGGCCGCCACCGGATCCGCCACCACCACCGCCTTTCGCACCGAAGTTGTCTTCCGTACCAGCCATGCGGCTACCCTCCAATGTTGTGTGTCGCAAGGCGCGACAAAAGCAATGCATGTGCCATATTAGGTACATGCAAGCGCCGAACTCACTGCGTAATTCGCGCCATAGCAACGTTTAAGTGTCAGCAAAACATTTTCGTCGCGCGAAACCCTTGTCGGCTGGTGCGCGCGTTGCGCTCGTTGCACCAGCTGGTCCGCTGCAAAAGCCTGACGAGCTTCAGCGCGCGCAAGACAACGCCCACGCATTGGGCTGGGTGCCGGTCGTCGCCGAGCACGCGAGTGAGAAGACGGGGTATCTGGCGGGGAACGACCGCACTCGGCTCAAAGACCTCAACAACGCATTTCGCGATCCGGCGATCGATGCGGTATGGTGCCTGCGCGGCGGCTACGGGTTGATCAGAATCCTCGAAGGCATCGATTACGATGCACTTTCGCGCGCGCCCAAAGCCGTGATCGGGTACTCCGACGTCACGGCACTCCACGCAGCAATTCAGAAGAACTGCGGCTTGATCACCTATCACGGACCAACAGCGCGCGAGGTGCTCACCGAATTCTCGCGGGACTCCTTCGAGCGCGCCGTCGTCGAACAGACGGACTCCTGCGGCGTCGCGCACAACGCGCGTGAGATCAGAGAAGGCACGGCCGAGGGCAGGCTGGTGGGTGGGAACCTCGCCGTGCTCGCAGCGCTGTGCGGCACGCCATACATGCCGGATCTGAGCGGCGGGATTCTCATCCTCGAGGACATCAACGAGCCGGTGTATCGGGTCGACCGGTTGTTCCAGCAGCTAAGACTGTCCGGTGTACTGGACGCCTGTCGCGCAATCGTGTTCGGCGAATGCGTGCAGTGCGAGGATTCCGGGGGCGACCGCACTTTCGACGAGCTGCTGCGCGAGATCGCGGTTGCCGTCAACGTGCCGTGCCTGGCGGGAATCCCGGTCGGACACATCGACCGGCAGTGGACGATTCCACTCGGCGCGAGTGGTTACGTCGACACGGCGAGCCGCACTCTGACCGTCACCTCGTACGAGTCCTGAAACGATGGAATACAAGAGCGGCCAGGATTTGATCGACGAAGCCAAGCAGCAGATCGAGCAGGTCACGCCGACAGAAGTGCGCGACATGCAGGCGCGCAACGATGCAGTCGTGTATCTCGACGTACGTGAGCCCAACGAGTGGAACCTCGGCCATCTTCCCAGTGCGGTGCATCTTCCGCGGGGCAATCTGGAAAGTAAGGTCGAGGGGTTAGTCGATCGCGATCAGCGCGTCGTCGTTTACTGCGCGCGCGGAAACCGGTCTGCGCTCGCGGCGCTGACGATGAAGCAGATGGGGTACGACAAGGTCGCGTCGATGTCGGGCGGGATTCAGGGCTGGGTGGACATTGACGGCGAGATCGAGGGATGACTGTCGCGGACGACGTCGGAGTACAGTCATTCGAGATTCCATGTCGCGACGGACTCACCATTCGCGGCGAAGCCTATCGCTCGGCGGCGGCGGCGCCGCCGACCACCGGCCGCGGATCGGTCATCATCTGCCATGGGTTCAAGGGATTCGCGCACTGGGCATTCTTTCCGCATCTGGCGCGAATGCTGGCGAAGAGCGGCCTTACGGCGATCACTTTCGACTTTTCCGGCAGCGGCGTCGGCGCGGACCGCGAATCGTTCACCGACGCCGAGGCATTCGAGCAAAATACCTTCACGCGGGAACTCGAGGACATCGAGCTGGTGGAGGAGTACGCGCGCCGCATCGGGTGGATCAACGGGAAGTTCGGCTTGTTCGGTCATTCGCGGGGCGGCGGCATGGCCATTCTCTACGCCGCCGCCGAAGGATCGAACGTGAACAGCCTGGTGACGTGGGCCGCGATCTCTTATCCCAACCGATGGTCGCCGGAAGATGTCGCCAAATGGCGCCAGCGTGGCTACGCGGACATCACCAACTCCCGGACGGGACAGGTGATGCGACTTGGCACCGCTCTGCTCGACGATGTCGAGCTGCACGGAAGGAGCAAGGTCAACATCGAATCGGCGGCAAAGAAAATCAAAGTGCCGTGGCTGATCATTCATGGCACCGCTGACGAAACGGTGCCGAGCAGCGAAGCGGAGCATCTCCACAGCGTCTCGAGCGGCGTCAGCACGCTTCGCTTGATCGAGGGAGGCAATCACGGATTCGACGCGAAGCATCCGCTGGAAAAGATTCCGCCGGTTCTCGAGAGGGTCGTGGCTGAGACGGTTAAGTTCTTCGTTAACAACGCGACGTCGATGAAGTGAGCGACGGTCGGGAAGGAGCTAGATTCGAGCGTCTGCTGGCGAACCCGACTGTGCAGAAGATTCGCGTCGCGTTGGCCGCCCGGGGTGCCGTGCCTGTTCCCGACGAAGAAGGAGTGCGGAGAGCCGCAGTCGCTCTGATTTTCCGACTGGCTGAGGATGACGACGCGGTCGAATTGCTGCTGATCAAGAGGGCGGAGTATCCGGGTGATCCGTGGAGCGGGCAGATCGCGTTTCCCGGCGGGCGGGAGGAATCGGGCGACCCTTCGTTGTCGGCGACGGCTGTCAGGGAGACGCGCGAAGAAACCGGGATCGATCTCGGTCGGGATGGGATGATACTTGGGGTCCTCGACGATTTGCGCCCGCAACGTGTACGACTGCCGGCGATTGTAGTGCGACCGTTCGTCGCGATTCTGGATGCGAGGGAGGCGCTGGAGCTCAGCGCGGAAGTCGCGCTCGCGTTCTGGGTGCCGTTCGGGGAGATCGCGAAGAGTGATTCATGGCAGAGCGATACCGTGTTCGCGAGGGGAGTGCAGATCAACGCCAGAGTCTTCAGGCATCATGATCACATCGTGTGGGGAATGACAGAGCGCATCATGACACAGCTGCTGACTTTGATCGAGGAGTGAGGACTTTTGATCGAGTACTCGGACTAACTGCGTCGACGATCGCGGACTGATTGAGGATCGAGGACTCGAGCCAGCGGTAGTCCTCGATAGTTCGCGGTAGCCCTCGATAGTTCGCGGTAGTCCTCGATAGTTCGCGGTAGTCCTCGATAGTTCGCGGTAGTCTCGATAGTTCGCGGTAGTCCTCGATAGTTCGCGGTAGTCAGAGTAATTAGCGTTTCCGTTACGCTGTCTTAGCGGGATAGCTCGAGGATGACGAAGGTGCCGGGGAGCATTGGGGGGCGCGGACGGGGGCGATCAGCGGTTGGAGCGGGCGCCTGGCCGAAGTCGGCGCTCACGGTGAAGACGTGGTGATTGCGCGGATCGACGGCGATGGTGCGGGCGCCGCGCTTGGTCGGGACGGTCTCTGCAACCGTGTACTTATCGGGCGCGTCTTCGCGGACGACGGTGAGAGAGCCTTCGCCATTGGTTGTGAAGGCGAACTGGCCGGATGGATCGAAACCCGCGCCGTCGACACCGGCACCGACGGCGGGACTCGCCACTACCTTCCCGCTCCGCATGTCGACGATTGCCATCGTCTTGTTACCGCAGCCGGCGAACAGACGCTGGTGAACGCGGTCGATGGCGAGACCGGTCGGTTCCTCGCACGGCGCCAACGGCCAGTGTGCGAGCACCGTCAACGTTTTCGGATCGAACACCGCGATCTCGCTCTTGTCCTCGACGTTGGCGTAGATCTTTCCGCCGTCACTGACCGCTGCCTCAGGCTTGCCGCCAAGATCGACACTGCCGATCACGGTCCCGTTGGTGGCGTCGATCGCGGTCGCGTTGCCGGTGCCGCCGTTGAACGTGAACACGCGCTTCGTCGCCGCATCGTAAAGAATGGCGTCCGGATTCCTCGCCGGAATCTTCACCACCGTTATCGGTGCGAGAGTGCGATAGTCGAAGATCGTGACGCTCGAATCGCGGCCGTTGCTGGTGAAGCCCCGATTGAGCTCGGGCGCCAGCGCAACGCCGTGGATGCCCGGCGTATTCGGAATGTCGCCAACCACGGTATCGCCGGCGAGATCGATCACCATTGCGTGACTGCTGCGCGAAACGAATAACCGGTTGCCCGCGGTATCGACTGTGAGATAGTCCCAGCCGCCCTCGCCACCGACTTTAATGGTGCGAAGGATGTGGAATCCTGGGGCCTGGGCGGCTCCGCTCGAGGGGGCGCAACCAGCCAGAACGGCAACACCAATTGCGAAAGTCAGCTTCGATCTCACGAGATGCTCCAAATGACGGTCGTGCTCAATTAAGCGTGTCTGCGCTTACCGCACCATTACGACCCCACTCAGCCGTCCGTTGAATCCCTGCTCGGCGCGGCAATGCCGGGAGGCAGCCCGACGGGAGCTTCGCGCAGCTCGAGAACCGGCGCATCGTGGATGATTTTTCCGCCCAGGTAGGCCGTATACGTGACGGTGGCGACGGCGGCGAGCGCGGCAACGGCAACGCCGGCCCGCATCCACGCCGGTATCAGATCAGCGGGGCGCTTGAGTGATTCCCACCACGACCACGCTGCAAAAACGCCAGCAATGAGGATGACCACCATGGCAAACGTAGCGGCGTTGTGGTGTGCTCTGATTGCGCCGGGCTCAACGAACCATGGCCGGTCCAACGCGCGCGCGGCTCTCGTACCAGTGAAGTGAACGGGATAAACGAAGAGCCCCGCGGCGGTAAGAGCGCCCATTGCGGTGAGCCACAAGCCGCGACGGCCGAGTAGCAAGGCAAGCAGGGTCACCGCCAGCGCCGAAACGCTGAGGACGACCGGAAAGTGGTTGATGATCAGATGTGCATACGGCCATGAGAACATGCGATTCGCTCGTCGGTGCAGGACAATCGCCAGCAGTCTGTCGGACGCGAGAAACTACGAATGTGTCGGCAGCGTTTGCTGTCAAAACGGCGCGAATGGCGACTCTAGCAGGGCGAACACCCGAAAATCGCAGCGCAAATGAGCCTTGCAAAAAAGTTAGTCGACACTAACTTATTTAGTAGGTTCGCAGAAATTCGAGGATTTCGTGGCAGTCAGGCTCGACCAGTCAGCACAGCGCCAACCTTATCAGACACAGGAGCCGCCGCCGCCGGGATGGCGGAAGGCGCGTACGACACCGTCCCTCGTCGAGGTTTACCGGACGGTCCCGGTCGGCGGCAAAGGCCTTTGGCGAAAAATTCTGGCCTTCGCCGGCCCGGGCTATCTGGTCGCCGTCGGCTACATGGATCCCGGAAACTGGGCCACCGATCTGGCCGGCGGCGCACAGTTCGGTTACACGCTACTCTCCGTCATCCTCGCTTCAAACCTGATGGCGATCCTGCTCCAGGGGCTCGCCTCGAAGCTCGGCATCGTCACCGGCCGCGATCTCGCGCAGGCGTGCCGGGACAACTATTCGAAGCCCGTCGCGTTTCTGCTCTGGATCGCCTGCGAGATTGCCATCGCCGCCTGCGATCTGGCGGAAGTCATTGGCACTGCCATCGCGCTCAATCTGATCTTCGGGATCCCCGTCGCCTACGGCGTCATCATCACCGCGCTGGATGTGCTGGTGGTGCTGTACCTCCAGAACAAGGGATTCCGGCTGCTCGAGGCGCTGGTGATTGCGCTGATAGCAACCGTTGGCGCGTGCTTCCTGTGGGAAATCATCCTGTCGCAGCCGCCGTTCGGAGAAGTGATGCGCGGCTTCGTGCCGTCGGGGGAGATCGTGAGCAATCCCGCGATGCTCTATGTCGCCGTCGGCATACTCGGCGCGACGGTGATGCCGCACAACCTTTATCTGCATTCGTCGATCGTGCAGACCCGGCAGTACGACGAGACGAGCGCCGGCAAGCGGGAAGCGGTGCGTTTTGCGTTCGTGGACTCGACCATCGCACTCACCTTTGCGCTGTTCATCAACGCCGCAATCCTGATCATCGCGGCGGCGACGTTCCATACCACCGGCCACCACGACGTCGGTGAGATTCAGGATGCGTACAAGCTGCTGACGCCGCTGCTGGGCGCCGGGGCCAGCACCGTGTTCGCACTGGCGCTGCTGGCGTCCGGGCAGAACTCGACCCTCACCGGCACGCTTGCCGGCCAGATCGTGATGGAAGGCTTCCTCAACATCAGGCTGCGGCCGTGGCTGCGTCGTCTGATTACCCGGGCGATCGCGATCGTGCCGGCGGCGATCGTGGCGATTCTCTACGGCGAGGCGGGCACGGCCAAGCTGCTGGTGCTCAGCCAGGTGATCTTGAGCATGCAGCTGTCCTTCGCGGTGTTTCCGCTGGTGTCGTTCACGTCGGACAAGCTCAAGATGGGCGAGTTCGTGAATCCGGCGTGGCTGAAGGCGCTGGCGTACGTTGTTGCGGGAATCATCGTCGGGCTCAACATTTGGCTGCTGATCCAATTCTTCGGCAGAGGGTGAGCGGATGTACCAGCGCATACTCGTCCCCGTCGAGCACTCCTC
>DATFGW010000068.1:0-4444 GCA_035249045.1 Gemmatimonadaceae bacterium
ACGATCAAAAGCTCAATGAGCGTAAAACCCTTTCTGTTATTCTTCATATGAAACCCCATGATGGGAGGAAAACGTTCTCATTGAGATGACGCGGAACTACCCACCATGCAACGCAAATCAGGTGTGAAATTTTGTTAGAAAAAAATGTTACGTAATGGTGGCACGAAAACGCCATTGGAACGCTAGTGGGAAGCCCCTACGTCTCTGAAAAAAACGTTGCTTACCCCCCCTTCCGGCTGTCTAACAGGGGGATTTCCCTCGTCGCGGCCACGATCGCCGCAATCTCTCTGACCGGAAGCGCAATCGCTTGCTGACTCCAGTAACTCCGCTCAAAAAGAACGACCTGCTGGTCTCGGTGCTGATTCCGGTCTATAACGAAGTCGATACGGTCGCGGAGATCGTCGAGCGCGTGCGCGCTACGCCGTACAACGTCGAGATCATCTGCGTCGATGATTGCTCCACCGACGGCACCCGCGACGTACTCGCCCGGCTGCTCAAGGATGGTCGCATTCAGCAGGCGATCTATCAGCAGAAAAACCGCGGCAAGGGCGCGGCGGTGAGAGCCGCCATCACTGCCAGTCATGGCGACATCGTGATCGTCCAGGACGCGGATCTCGAGTACAGCCCCGCGGATTGGCCGACCTTGTTCGAGCCCCTGATCCAGGGCAGGGCCGACGCCGTGTTCGGCTCGCGATTTCTCGGCGGCACCCACCGCGTGCTGTACTACTGGCACTCCGTCGGCAACGGCTTGCTGACCACCCTCAGCAACATGTTCAGCAACCTGAATCTGACCGACATGGAATGCTGCTACAAAGCGATGCGGGGGGAGCTCGCGCGCTCACTGAAGCTCAAATCCGAGCGCTTCGGTTTCGAGCCCGAAGTCACCGCCCGGCTCGCGCATGCCAACGCGCGGATTTTCGAGGTGCCCGTGACCTACAGCGGCCGTACCTACCTGGAGGGAAAGAAGATCACCTGGCGGGATGGCATGGCCGCCTTGTTTCACATCTTACGGTATAATCTGCTGCGATAGATAGATCGAACTGCGTACTCGGACCAACGGCATCGATAATCGCGGACTGATTGCGGACCGAGAACTATCGAGAACTATCGAGGACTACCGAGGACTACCGAGGAAGATTTGTCCTCGATAGTCTGCAATTCTCAGTCAGTCCGCGATTGTCGATGCCGTTAGTCCCAGTACTCGATAAAGGCCCCCGGCCGACAGCTCACAGCCCTCAGCCCCCGGCCCAGAGCAGTTTCATTCCCTGCTCATACGGAACCAGCCTCGGCTGCCCTTCCTTCGTAGTCCTGATCAACATCATCGGCACTCGCTCGGGATACCGCGCAATCAGCTGCGCATTGAGCTCCGGTCCGAGATCCCGCACGATCATCGCCGCCCCGCGTGCGGCCCCCGGCAGATCACCCTGCCACACTAACGGCGAGATGTCGATCACTCCGAGAGTGTCCGCCGCGACTTCCCGTTGACACGGCCTAGTTAAAGGCTTCGCCGGGTTGTACCGGATCTGCTCTCCCTGCGCGACGTCGATCCTTTGCGTCGGAGTCGGCTTGCTGAAATCGAAGTTGACCGCCACCGGCGGCGAGTCTCCGCCACTGCGGGTCGCATACCAATTCGCAAAGTCAAACACATCGCACGTGGCGTTGAGCGCCATCGCCGCTTCGACCGAATCTCCGCGCATTCCGTGAGAGGTGAGGCGCACCGCGATCCTCGTCGGCCAGCCGCCGTGCACGAACACCAGCGACGGCGTCGGTGTCTTCGGAAGCGCGAGCCGCGAGCTCGCCATCCAGCTGCCGCCGTAGCGTACCAGCCTCTGCGGCGCGAGATAGACAACACCCGCCACCCACGCCAGCGCAAAGGCGAGCGTCAGTCCCGCGCGCGGGAAATAATTTCCAAACGATTTCTGCGCCGGAATTCTGCGCACGAGCCCTATCGCCGCCGCGGCCGTCAACAGCGCCCACGCCGCCGACCATTCGTTGAGCATCCGTGGGCCCATGAAGATCCCGTGGTGCCAATAGAGCGCGTTTGCGACGACCGGCAGCAGCGCCCATATCACCAGGATCCGCGTGCCGGGGGCGAACCGCCGCGCCACCATCAGAAACAGCGCGACCACGAACACCACCGAGATCGGACTCTCCAGCAGATACATGCCGAGCGTGGTGAGATCCGACGACGTGTAGCCCAGCGCCTGCGCCGGCCCGTACCAGTGCCCGGCGGGATCGCGGTGGAATCCCGGCGCCACGAGCGGGCCGACCGCCGCCGAGTATCCGAAGCGGAACGGGCTGCCGAAGAAATGCTGGTTGTACGCGCCGAGGGCGATGAAAAAAGGGAGGATCCCGATCGTCGCGCCGACGACTCTGAGCACGAGCGCCTTCACCGCACCGCCTTCCTTCGTCGGTGCCATTATCCAGATCGCGCCGACGACGAGCGCGGCAACCACTCCGGTCAGCGGGCGAATCGAAAACACCGCTCCCACCGCAGCACCCGAGAGAACCGCCCAAGCGAAGCCGCGACCGTCTCGGCTGCGCAACGCGCAGTACACGGCGATCGCGATGAAAGCCGCCGCGCCAATGTGATTCATGTACGCGCCGGCGAGCCCGACCACGAACGGGCTGAAAGCGAGAAGGATCGCCCCGATCCGCGCGACGGTGCGATCGTCGGGGAACAGTCTCTCCGCGGCGAGCCCCGAGAAAAACACCGTCACGCCGACGAGAATCGGCCCTACTAGCGTCACGATCCCGATCCGCATCCCGAGGCCGAGCAACACCAGATAGCCGGGCGGATACTGCGACACCCAACCATTGCGGGTGACAATCGAATTCGGCAGGTGCCAGAAGTCAGTCAGGGTATCGACCGGTCCGCTCAGATGTCCGGCAGCGACAAATCGCGCCTGGGTGAGCTGCACCATGGCATCGATCAGATTCGGCTTGCCGGCAAGCACCGCGGTGCTGAAGATCGCGGTGATCACCGTCGCGACGACCGCCAGCGCCGCGGCAAACCACACCATCCGCACCGCAGTCAACCATGCACCAATGCCCGCAACTCGCTCGTCGAAGCGCGCGGGGTCCATGAACCTGCTCGCCAACACGCCGAGCGTCAGCACGATGAACGTGCCGAGGAGAGTCAGGCTGCGCGCGGTCTCGGCGGCCTGGACGACGTCGGTGGCGATCCGGCCCGAGTCCGACGACGCAACGATCCGATAAATCGGAAAGACGGTGAGCAGAAGAAGGATCGCGCCCAGAAAACGGAACGCATAAGAGACGAACCGGTTTTCGTTCGTCTCGCCCACCGAAGTTGTGTCGACCATGCTGCTATGACTTGCGACGATGCGCGGGCGTTTCAGGTTTGCGCGCGACGGCGATCAGGCTTTGCCCGAGCGGCGGGTGTACCACCGACTCGACGCGCCGCAGCCAGGGAATCACCCAGCGATCGTAGAAGCGCACCTGCCCGCGGCCGAGCGTCGTCCGTCGCATCAGTCTCCCCGCGACGAACCAGCCGGCGATGCCGACCAGGTTCATGTAGTGCAACTGCTCGATCTCGAATCCCGCGTCGGAGAGATCTTTTTCGAGCTCGGGCCGGGTGTAGCGGCGATAGTGCTCGAACGCCTTGTCGAGGGAGCCGTAGAGCGCCGGCACCGCGGGGACGAGTATCAGCAGCGCACCCCCGGGAACCAATGTGGCGTAAGCAGCTTCGAGAAAGCCCGCCGGCCGCTCGACGTGCTCGAGGACGTTGACCGCTACTATAGTATCCGCGCCGAATGCGGGGTCCGCGTCCTCGAGGTAGCCGTAGTGGACGCTGACCCGCGCGTCCTTTGCGAAGCGCCGCTCCAGCGCCTGGGCGTTGCCGCGATCGGGCTCGATGAGGAGCATCGCCTCCGGGGCGGCCCGCTCGTGCAGCAGCTCCGAGACTGTGCCGATTCCCGCGCCAGCCTCTGCGATCCGTCGGCCCAGGAACGGGGCGAAGCGGTCGGTAATCCACCGGTAGTAGTTATGGGCCTCGGCGACGGCGTCGAGCTCGGTGCCGGAATAGGCGAAATCAGAGATTGGGAGCTTTTGGAAGGAGGCTGGGGCAGAATCTAGCGAAAAGGCATTGCAGCTTGCCACGGGGGTTGCAAAATGCGGTCGTTGTTGGCCTCCCAAGGGCCTGGATTGCGCCTTGTAACCCATTGTACCACAACAGCTTATGACGATATGCCGAGTCTGGATTGTGGGTTGCCACTACCTTACAGTTGCCTGACTATAGGCGCCGCGTCTTCATGACATGCTGAAGGCCCTAAGAAAGCCGGCGGCGATTTCCCAACGTTTCAGGAGAGTCTTAAATGAGCAACAAAAAGGGTTTTACCCTCATTGAGCTTCTGATCGTGGTCGTCATCATCGGCATTCTTGCCGCGATCGCGATTCCGAAGTTCGCGAACACCAAGGAGAAGGC
>DATFGW010000069.1:0-8453 GCA_035249045.1 Gemmatimonadaceae bacterium
ACGATGGCGCCCGCCGATTTCAAATCAGAGACCGCGCGATCGAACACCGACAGCGATTGCGGCGACATCTGTGCGCGCGGCACGTGCGCGTCGACGAGGCCGAGCCGCGCGTTCTGCAGCGCGTCGTCGCTCAGGTGAGACAGCAATCCGCGTCGCCATGGAGTCTTCAACGCCAGGCCATCCGACGAATCGGGTCCCGCGATCGCGTCGAGCAGCAGCGCGGCGTCGGCGACGTAGCGCGCCAGCGGACCGTGGGTGTCGAGGTACGGCCAGGTGGGAATGACGCCGGTGCGCGGCACGAGTCCGAAGGTGGGCTTCATCCCGACGATTCCACAGAATTGCGCCGGAATGCGATTCGATCCGCCGTCGTCGGTGCCGAGTGCAGCGAAGGCGATTCCGCAGGCGACGGAGACCGCCGAGCCCGCGCTCGATCCACCGGGAGTCTTGGTGCCGGTCGGGTCGTACGGGTTGCGCACCTGTCCCGTCAGCGAGCTCGTGCCGTTGCCGTGGTACGCGAAGTCGTCGGCTGCAGTCTTGCCGAGCACGACCGCGCCCGCCGCGCGCATGCGCGCCACTTCGATCGCATCGCGCTGTACCGCTTCCGGGAAAAGCTGCGCCCACTCCTTGTTCGACCCCGTCGTCGGCAGGCCAGCCATGTCGTAAATCGCCTTCGCAAACAGCGGCACACCATCGAGCGGGCCGCGCAGCGCGTGCCGCCCCGCCCGGGCGTCGGATGCGCGAGCATCGTCGAGCGCCTTCGGCGAAAACTCGTCGATCGCGTAGAGCCTACCATTCAACCCCCGCTCCTTCTCGAGCGCGGCACGCGTCACCTCGACCGAGCTCCAGTCGCCGCGAGCGCGGCCCGCCTGGAACTCGGCAATGGTGCCGGTGAGCGGATCGTCCGCCCGATGTTCAGGCCAGCGAAGCAGTGGAATCGCGAACAGCGCGCTGAGCTCGCGCAGCGCTTCGCGTCTGGAGATCGGCATCAGGCTTTTGCGCCCGCCTTGTCGAATGCACGCTTGATGATCGCCTGTCCCTCCTCCTGCATCGCCTTCAAGTGCTCGGCGCTCTTCGAGCTTTCGGCGTAGAGCTTATAGACGTCTTCAGTTCCGGAGGGGCGCGCCGCGATCCAGCCGCTCTTGCTCACGACTTTCACTCCGCCGATCGGTTCGTTGGTCCCCGGAGTCTTCGTCATGATCGCGGTGATCTTGTCCCCGGCGAGATCCGACTCCTTGATGTCGTCCGCCGAGAGCGCGGCGAGAATCTTTTTCTGCGCCGGTGTAGCGGGCGCGTCGATGCGCTCATACCAGAAATCGCCGTACTGCCTGGTGAGATCCTTGTAAATCTCGCCGGGATCCTTGCCGGTCACCGCCGTAATCTCCGCCGCCAGAAGTCCCATGATGATTCCATCCTTGTCGGTCGTCCAGACCGTGCCGTCGCGCCTCAGGAACGACGCCCCCGCGCTTTCCTCGCCGCCGAAGCCGAGTGAGCCGTCGAGCAGTCCATCCACAAACCACTTGAAGCCGACCGGAACTTCTCTGAGCGCGCGACCGATTCCAGCGGTGACCCGATCGATCATGCTGCTGCTGACGACGGTCTTGCCGACGGCGGCGTGCGCGGGCCACTTCGGCCGGTGCGTAAAGAGATAAGAGATCGCGACCGCGAGGTAGTGATTGGGATTGATCAGCCCGGTGCTCTTCGCGACGATGCCGTGCCGGTCGTGATCGGGATCGCACGCCCACGCGACGTCGAACCTGTCCTTCATCGCGATCAACCGCTTCATCGCGTACGGCGAGGAGCAATCCATCCTGATCTTGCCGTCCCAATCGACGGTCATGAACCGGAACGTCGGATCGACGACTTTGCTCACGACGTCGAGCGAGAACTTGTAGCGCTCGGCGATCATCCCCCAATAAAAAACTCCGGAGCCGCCGAGTGGGTCCACGCCCAGTTTTAGCTTCGCTCCACGGATTGCATCGAAGTCGATGATGGCGCCGAGCTCGCTGATGTATCCATCCATGTAGTCGTGCCGATGGGTGGTGGCAGCGGCTTTCGCTTTTGAGTATGCGATGCGCCGGACATCCTTGAGTCCGCCGGCGATGATCTCGTTGGCTTTGTCCTGAATCCACTTGGTGGTCGCCGAGTCGGCGGGCCCGCCGGTGGTCGGGTCGTACTTGAAGCCGCCGTCGGGGGGGGGATTGTGGGATGGCGTGACGACGATGCCGTCCGCGAGCTGAGTCTTCCGGCCGCGATTGTAGTTGAGGATCGCGTGCGAGACGACCGGCGTCGGCGTGAATCCATCGCGGTCGTCGATCATGATATCGACACCGTTGGCGGCGAGCACCTCGAGTGCCGAGGCAAGCGCGGGCTCCGAGAGCGCGTGGGTGTCGATGCCGATGAAAAGCGGGCCGTCGATACCGTGCTCGCGGCGGTAGATGCAGATCGCCTGGGTGATGGCGACGATGTGGTCTTCGTTGAACGAGCAGTCGAACGACGATCCGCGGTGGCCGGAAGTGCCGAACGCGACACGCTGGGTTGCGACGGCCGGGTCGGGCTCGAGCGCGTAGTAGTCGGTTACGAGGCGCGGAACGTTGGTGAGGATCGACTCTGGGGCGGGCTTGCCCGCCAGTGGGCTGATTTTCATGGTGCAGGCGTCAATATACGTCCTTGCCGAAGAGCGGATTTTGTGCAACAGTAGCTGACCCAACATGGCAGAACATCAGCTCATAGGACCTCAGCCGGTCTCGACTCCGGCGGATCTGCTGCGTTCCGGCAGGAGCGCACGCGGCTTGCCCGACGATCTGCTGCGCGCGGCATCGCAGCGGCTCGGGATCATGTCGCTGCTTTACGCGGTGCTCTGGGTAGTCGGAACCTTTGCTGGGCATTTTGCCGGCCACGCCATCATGCCCGACAATCCGAATTGGTGGCTGCCCGACGTGGGCGATGGGATCGCGGCGATCAGCATCTTCGTCTCGCTCGCGCTCTACAAATACACCCGCGGCGACCGGAATCCGAGAGCGATTCTAGATCTCGGGCTCTGGTACATGGTCTATACCGGTGTGGCGATCGGGCTCACGTTCCACATCGGTGGGATTCCGCCCAACTACATGATCATCCCCGAGATCTCGTGGATCGGGGCGGTGGTGCTGATCTTCGCGGCGATTGTGCCGGCGCGGCCGAAGAAGATGCTCCTGGCGGGATTCGTCGCTGTGTCGATGAATCCGCTCAGCATGCTGCTACTATCGAAGACCCAGCACTGGGATTTCGGCTCGCCGTGGATGGCGCTGCTGATGCACTACCCGGACTACATCCTCGTCGGCGCCGCGGCAGTGATCTCGGCGGTGGTCGCGAAACTCGGCCAGCAGGTCACCAGGGCGCGCGAGATGGGGAGCTACCAGCTCGGCGACCTGCTCGGCAAGGGCGGCATGGGCGAGGTCTACAAGGCGACGCACCGGATGCTGGCGCGACCCGCGGCGATCAAGCTCATTCGGCCGGAGATGCTGGGCGCCGTCGATGACGAAGCGGCGAAGCTGGCGGTGACGCGGTTCAGGCGCGAGGCCGAAGCGGCGGCGAATCTGCGATCGGAGCACACCGTCGAGCTGTACGACTTCGGCGTGACGGCCGACGGGACGCTCTACCTGGTGATGGAATTTCTGGAGGGCCTGGATCTGCAGACCCTCGTGAAGGAAAACGGTCCGCTGTCAGCGGGCCGGACCGTCCACATCCTGCGCCAGGTCTGCGATTCGCTGGAGGAAGCGCACGCGAACGGGCTGGTGCACCGCGACATCAAGCCCGCCAACATCCACGTCGGCAGAGTGGGATTGCGGCACGACTTCGTGAAGGTGCTCGACTTCGGGCTGGTGAAGGAAGTCTCGAGCGTCAGCATCGGCGATTCGATGGCGACCGTTCCCGGGCAGATGGCGCTCGGCACGCCCGGCTACATGGCGCCGGAAATGGCGCTCGGCGACAAGGTCGATGGCCGCGCGGACATCTACGCGCTCGGGTGCGTCGCGTACTATCTGGTTACGGGCGAGCTGGTGTTCGAGGCGGAGACCGCGTTCCAGATGATCGCCAAGCATCTGCAGACGTCGCCGATTCCGCCGTCGGAGCGCACTACGGTGTCCGTACCGCGGGAGCTGGAGCGCCTGATTCTGAAATGTCTCGCGAAAGACCCGGCCGATCGCCCGCAGAGCGCGGCGCAGCTGGCGCAGGCGCTGGAGTTCATTCCGGTCGATGCGTGGGGGGAGGAGCAGGCACGCCGTTGGTGGGCGGCGCCGCGGGGGGTGGTGGGGGGAGAGCTGCCTTCGGTTCTCAACCCGGCGCGGACTGCGGAGGTCGGACACTAACGACCGGACAGTGGCTACTCGCATTCTGGGATAACGCGTTCCGGGTTGCGGGTAGCACGGTGGCCGGTTCCCGGTAAACTGCGTTGATGACGTGTCGGAGCGCGCCTAGGGTAAAATCAACTGCTTTCCCTTAAGCCCACCTGACACGTCGGCAGCGTGGTTCACCGGCCACCGGCCACGGTGCTACCCGCCACCCGCAACGCGTTATCCCCGAATGCGAGTATGCACCCGCCCCGACGTGCCGAGACCCAAGGAGGCCGTACCAATCCCCTAAAAATTGTATACATTTGGACGACCAGAATTTCGGAGCTGGAACGGTGGCCACTGCAACCCGTTGGATCGACGGCGGAACGGACGCGCCGCCTCTAACTGTCACGCGCCGGAAGACCCGCATCGCTTCGGTGGACATCGTCCGCGGCGCGATCATGGTGCTGATGGCCCTCGACCACGTCCGCGACTACTTCACCAAGCTCCGCATCCAACCCGAGAATCTCGCGCAGGGTAGCGCGCCGCTGTTCTTCACCCGCTGGATAACCCACTTCTGCGCGCCGGGCTTTTCGTTTCTCGCCGGCGTCGGAATCGGCTTGTCGATGAACCGCGGCAAGCCCGCCGGCGCGATGAGCCGCTTTCTCGTCGTCCGCGGCATTTGGCTGATCTTTCTCGAGCTTGTCGTCACCGCGATCGGCTGGCAATTCGGATTCAAGCTCGTCCCCGCCTTCGCGCTGGTGCTTTGGGCGCTCGGCTGGTCGATGATCGTGATGGCGGCGCTCGTCCACCTCCCGCGCGGCGTCGTCGCGGCCGGCGCTGTCGTCATGATCGTGACCCATAATCTTTTCGACAGCATTTCACCGGCATCATGGGGCGCCTTCGCGCCGATTTGGTCGATCCTTCACGTTCCCGGCTTTGCGATTCCCGGCAAGCTGTTGATTGCCTACCCGCTCATTCCCTGGGTGGCGGTGATGGCGCTCGGCTGGTCGTTCGCGGAGGTGTACAAGTGGGACGCGGCGCGGCGGCGAAAATTCCTTCTCGTCACCGGCGCGATCGTCACCGTGCTCTTCATCATCGTGCGGGCGATCAACAAGTACGGCGACCCGCTGCCGTGGACGCCGCAACGGACAGCGGCGCTGACGGTCTCGTCGTTCCTCAACGCGCGAAAGTATCCGCCGTCGCTCGACTTTCTGCTGATGACCCTCGGCCCGATTTTCATCGCGCTCGCCGTCACCGAGCACGCGCGCAGCAGGTTCGCCGGCTGGATCTCGATCTACGGCAAGGTGCCGATGTTCTACTATGTCGTGCACATTTTCGTTCTCCACGCATTCGCGGTGATCTTCGCGTTCATCCAGGGCGGCGAGCTGCACCAGATGAACGTCGTGACCGATGCCACGTCGATCCCGGCGTGGTACGGCGTATCGCTGCCCGGCGTCTACCTCGCCTGGGCGATCGTTGTGCTCACCATGTACCCGCTGTGCCGGTGGTTCGCGCGCATCAAGCGCGAGCGCGACGACTGGTGGTTGAGCTACCTGTAAGGAGCCATCGGCTGCCGATTCACACGTGACGGAGAATTTCCGTCGTGCGAGCTAATCGTCGCGCTGCGCGCTGAAGGCGAAGACGGTGCGCGAGCTCAGCTCTTCACCCGGCCGCAGGATGGTCGACGGAAACTCTGGATGATTCGGTGAATCGGGGTAGTGCTGGGTCTCGAGGCAAAACGCGCAGCGAGGCCCATACTTGTGGCCGCCCTTGCCGCGGATGCTCCCGTCGAGCGAATTGCCGGAGTAGAACTGCACACCCGGCTCGGTGGTGTAGACTTCCATGATCCGTCCGCTATCCGGCTCCGCGACGTGGCCGACGTGCATCAGGCCCGGCTCGGTACGATTGAGAACGAAGTTATGATCGAAGCCGTTGCCACGGCGTAGCTGCTCGTCATCGACATCGATGCGCGCGCCGATGCGCGTCGGCAGCCGCAGATCGAACGGCGTCCCTTCCACGCTCGCCAGCTCGCCCGTCGGAATCTTCGTTGCATCGATCGACGTGTAGCGATCGGCACTCAGCGTAATGAGATGATTCAGCACGTCGCGCCGAGCATCGCCGGTGAGATTGAAGTAGGAATGCTGGCTGAGATTGACGGGCGTCGGTTTCGTGGTCGTCGCCTGGTACTCCACCGACAGCTCGTTGTCTTCGGTGAGGGTGTAAATGACCCGCGCCGTGAGCTCGCCGGGGAATCCCTGGTCGCCGTCCGGACTGGTGTGGGAGAGCTCGAGAGCGTCGTCGCCTTTCCGCGGCTTGACGTCCCACACGACCTTGTCGAAGCCGCGGGTGCCGCCGTGCAATGTGTTGGGTGGATCGTTGATCGGGAGCTGGTACGTTTTACCGTCGAGAACAAATCGACCGTTGGCGATGCGATTGGCGTAGCGTCCGACGACGGCTCCGAAGTACGGTGACTGCTGCACGTATCCATCGAGGTCATCGAAGCCGAGCACGATGTCGGCGTACTGGCCATCGCTGTCGGGGGTACGGAGTGAGGTGATGATCGCTCCGTAGCTGATCACGCGTGCCTCGAGGCCGCGGTTGTTGCGAAGCGTGTAGATCTCGACCGGAGTTCCGTCCGCCAATTCCCCGAACGGCGCGCTCATCGGGAGCGGCGGCGCTGGCTCTCCTCGAACATGACTGCGGAGATCTCGTACGCGAGACGCTGCTTGCCGGCCGCGTCGATCCGTGGCGCGATGACGACGCCGCCGATTTTCTCGACCGCGCGGCGCGACCGGGTGTTGTGCTCGCCGATCAGGAAGACGACGCGGTTCACGAACTTGAACGCGTGGCGGAGCATCTGCTGCTTCATGTCAGCATTGTAACCGCCGCCCCAGCAGCGTCGCGCGAGGAAAGTCCAACCAATCTCGATCTCGCTCGCGCCGGCGTCGTAGCCGAAATACCGTGACGATCCGATAACAGTGCCATGCTTTTTGTCCATGGCAATCAACGCGCCGCCGGACTGCATCCCCTCGTTGAAGAAGTTGCGGAAAACTTCCGGTTTGTACCGATCGGAGGCGGGGTGCTGCTCCCAGATCAACGGGTCGGAGGCGACGGCGTAAAGTGCGTCGAAGTCGTCGTTGCGGAGAGGCCGGAGGTCGACGAGCGAGCCCCGCAGGGTGGGTTGGAGATCGAACGTCATTTCGTCATCAGGGACAAACCAAATGAGAAAAGAGTAAGGTAGTAGCGTCGAGGTGATAGGGAGGAGGGCAGGAGGGATGCGCGTTCTGGAATCTTCACCGTTTGCTCTCGGTCACCGTCGGTTGCAGGTCCGCTAATGGTTTGCCGCGTGAGCCGGACCGGAACGCCGCACCCCTCCTCCCTCGTCCCTATCACCTCGCACCCTCCACCTGACTGTTTTCGCTTTTGGCCTTAACCGTCGGTTGTCTCGATAACCGTCCCATCTTTTGGGGACAGCGCCGTCCTCGATCCTCCGATCATCGTACTGCGTCACCCTTTTCACCTTTGACCAGTACAACTGATGATCCGCTTCTCTCGCTCCTTGTGCGTAGTCGCACTCCTTGTCCTCGGCGCCTGCTCCACCGACGCGCTCACCTCCATCCACGGCAATCGGCTTTACGGCACACCCGTCGCGGTCGGTAACGGCACCGCTCGCACATACATCGTGCTCGGCGATAAATCGACCACCGCTCCGACCGAGATCGGCATCGCCCTCGACGAGAAAGCGCTCGACGGCCTGCCGACCCAGGGAATGTTCCCTTACGTCCTGGATTTTCCGCCGCTCAGTCCGGCACCGTACACGTTCGCCGAGCTCGACTGGAATCCGCAGGGGCACGTGCCGCCGGGCGTCTATACCTTCCCGCACTTCGACTTCCATTTCTACACGATGTCGCTCGATGAGAGGAATTCCATCGTGCCGACCGATCCGCAGTTCGCCACCAAGGCGCGCAACGTTCCGACGGGCGATGCGGTGCCGCAGTTCTACGTCGTGCCCGGCGATCCCGCCGAGGTTGCCGTGCCGCAGATGGGAGTCCACTGGTCGGATGTTCGCTCGCCGGAGCTGCAGGGCATTTTGGGGCATCCCGAGAACTATCAGCAGTTCACCAAGACCTTCATCTATGG
>DATFGW010000070.1:0-60497 GCA_035249045.1 Gemmatimonadaceae bacterium
GTGTCGATGCTGCCCACGACTACCGGCGAGCCGCCGGCGGCATAGTTCTCAACGTTGTCTTCATCAGCGTCCGCGACCGAGGCATACGAAGACGAAATAAAGGAGCCACTGCTCTTACCCCTGGTGTATTTCATGTTCAGACCACCGGGGTTGTAGAACGCCCACAGTCGCGGATCGACGGTCGTGGTGTGACGGAGATAGTTTGGCTCGGCATAAACCACACGGGCGTCGGCTTTCAGGGCGCGAGCGTTGGCGTGTTCAGCCCCTGCTGCGCCGCGAAGAACGGCGAACGCGCCGTGATAGCCCACTTCGCCCAGCTCGAGGCCATGGGCACGGCCAACTTCCTGAGGGCTGACGCCATCCACGGTTTTGACGATGACGTCGCCCGGCACGACATCTTCTCGACTGCTCTGAACCGACAGATTGGGACTTTGTGGCGCCGAAAGCGTTGGGGAAGTGACCTCGTCGCTACAAGCGACGACGGTGAGTGCGGCTAATGCTACCGCCGAAACGGTACTGAAACGGAACATCCCTGGCCTCCTCGAGTGGAAATGCAAGGCGGGCCATCGGAACGGGATGGCCCGTCGAAAAACCGCGTCGGCGTGACCGCGGCTAGGAACTCAGGCTCGGATCGAATCAGTAGTCGCGGGAAACACCTGCTTACCGCGAGTCGGTAAAATGTCGTCGAAGGGAGCGGTGCGCAAGACAAATGTTTCGGAAGGAGGCTAGGGTGTTTGGCGTAACCTCTCAGCGGACCCCCGCGTCGCCTGACGCCTCCCGCCCGTTTAGTTCAGTTGTACCGGCGAGCGGGCTACTTCACCCCGCCGAACCACCTCGCCCGCTTGATGCCCTGGCCGACAACATCCGGTGGCGCGTGCTCCTTTCCGCGCTTCCACGCGAAGTCCATTTCGTCGTTGACCGCGGCGAGAGCAAAACGTGACTCCTTAACCAGCAGAAACGACGCGTAAAGCAGCAGAGAAGCTCCGCCGAGTCCCAGCGCGACCGGCACGATCGTGAAATGCGAGCTGGTGACCGCCACGAGTCCAATGGCGACGCTCGTCCCGATGAAGAATCCGAGCGCGCCGTAGAGCCGCGAAAGCGCGCGCTGGAGGAGACGTGACCGTGTGGTCGCGTAGTCCAGCTGCACGAACAGCATTCGGCGCTCTTCGTCGCGCCGGTCGGAGCGTTGGTCCGGCGACCGCGGCATCAATGCGTCGGAGATCTCGCGTGCGCGGGTCACGGCTTTATTAAGCCGGTCTGATGTCGCGATGATCAGCGAGCCGCATGCTGAGATGAGCACCGCCGGGGTGATCATCGCCGACAGGACGGAGACGGCGTCGGGGAATGCGGTCATCACAGGGTCGGGCTGTTAAGGGCGTCCATGCGTGAATAATGGGGCCGTGGGTGAAATCCGGGATAGTCACTCTTGCCTTTCGTTGGCTTCATTCCTTCCTTTTAGCACCCCCTCCAAGGATACCCGCAGCATGGACGACCGGAAACTCCTGGCACTGGCCAAAAAGAACGCCGCCAAGAGCGGGACCAATTCCAAGGTCCCCAAGGGCTTCGGCAAGAAGTACGATCAGAATCTTCCCGACGATCCCACTGACGAAGAGACAATCAAGGCTCGCGAAGATTCGAAGAAGTTTTTCTCCGAGATGAAAAAAAGGGATTTCTAGCAATGCGAATCGCCAAACTCGTGGCCGCCGTGTCGTTCCTTGCGTTGCCCCTCGGCGCTCAGCAGCCGCCCACCGCTGCCCCCGCGGCTGCGCCGGTCCAACCGGCGCCACGCATTCCCAGAGCGACGGCGAGCACCCGCGCGACCGTTCAGGTCCTCATCGATAGCCGATGGGGTGAAGGCGGATGGTTCGGAGCGCTCAATCTCGCTGGTCCGGCACGCATCGCGATCGACTACGGCCAGCCCCATCTCCGGGGCCGCAACGTCATCGGAATGCCGGGTGTCGTTCCGTGGGACAGTGTCTGGCGCACCGGCGCCAACATGGCGACCCAGCTCACCGCCGAAGTCGACATGACGATCGGCAACGTCTTCATACCGCGCGGGATCTACAGTCTTTTCTCACTGCCCACCAAGACCGGATGGAAGCTCGTGGTGAGTAAAGAGGTCCTCCAGTGGGGCACCGACTACGACCCGTCGAAGGATTTCGCCCGGATCGACCTGAAACAGCGTACGCTGTCGGAGCCAATGGAAAGCCTCACCTTCTGGCTCATCCCGGCCGTGGAGGCTCCTCCCTCGAAGACCTTCCCGCACGGTGTTCTCAAGCTCGCGTGGGGAAACACCGAGCTGTCGACCGACTGGCGCGTCGGCCGCTAGGGATTTGCTGCAAGGCGCGCGTCGAATTCGGCGCGCGCCTTTTTTGTCGGGCGGATGCCTAGCCGTGTTGGATGCGCCACCGGGATGTAGTTGAGCTCTTCCCCGGACTCAGCGCGCTGGAGTAGCAGGCCGCCCCTCGCCATGTCGCCGTGGCCGACGAACTCCTTTGGGAATAACAACCGCGATCCGAAAATGGGCTCGAGGACGTCTACGTATTTCCCCGTGGCCACAGACCCGAGCAGTACCACTTCGCATTTGGAGCCGATCCTTTCGGCAAGCTGGGCGGCGTCCCTCTCGAGCGGGATCCGATATCGCGATTCATCGGCCTCGATGGGCACTGTCCCGAAACGTTCGATGTCCTTGAGAGTTACCCGCGTTTGCGGTGAAAGGAGCCCGTCGGTGGGGGTAATTACGTGAATTCCCGGTGCGCGACGAGGTGGAGGATTCTCGAAGACGCGGGCGTAGGTGAGCTTTCCCCGGAAATAAAGTCCACTCAGGAAGCTGAAGACATCGCCCAGCGGCGCGCCATCGCGCCCACGCACTCGCGTGGCGACGTCGAATTCGGCCCGTTCATTGAATAACAGGGCAGCGCGTTTTCCGCTGCAGCTGGCAGGCGAGAGCAGGAAAATCCGGCGTGGTATCATGGCGCGTTCTGCAGCAAATTTTCCGCCGCGCTCGCGGGGAGAAGCGCGGGCGCGGCGAGAGAGTTAGAATTGGAGAGGGGGATGACGATGCCAAACAATCGACTTCAGCAGCTTCATGATGTCGGCCAGTCGATCTGGCTGGACAGCATTGATCGCCGAATTCTGCACGACGGTGAGCTCGATCGCAGGATTCGTGAGGACGCGCTCACCGGAATGACTTCCAATCCAACGATCTTTCAGAAGGCGCTTGCATCGAGCAACGCCTATGACGAGCAGATCGCGGAAGGGGAAGACCAGGGATTGACCACCTGGCAGCTCTTCGAGATGCTGGAGACCACCGATGTGCGCGACGCATGCGATCATTTCGCCGGCGTTTTCAGCTCGACGCGCGGCAACGACGGTTATGTCTCGATCGAAGTCTCGCCTGGTGTTTCGCACAGTGCCGACGCCACTGTAGAGGAGGCGCTGCGGCTCTGGAAGACCGTCGACCGGCCCAACGTCATGGTGAAGGTGCCGGGCACCGCCGAGGGAGCGATTGCGGTGCGGAAGCTCACGGCGAAAGGAGTCAACGTCAACATTACGCTCCTCTTCGCTCTCGAGGCACACGAGCGCGTCATCGATGCGTTCATGGCTGGACTGGAGGATCGTATCGCTGCCAACCAGCCGATCGATGGCATCGCCTCTGTCGCAAGCTTCTTCGTGAGCAGAGTCGATACCGAAATCGACAAGCGCCTCGACGCTCTCATTGCGAAGGCGCAGCCTGCGGAGAAGGATCGCTTGAAGATGCTCAAAGGTCGCGCCGCCATCGCAAACGCAAAACTCGCTTACCGCCTGTTCAGGCAGAAATTCAGCGGGCCACGCTGGGACGCGCTCGCCAGGAAAGGCGCGCGGCTCCAGCGTCCGCTCTGGGCCAGCACCAGTACCAAGAACCCGGAGTACCGCGATGTGATGTACGTCGAAGAGTTGATCGGGCCGGACACGGTCAACACAATGCCGCCCGCAACCATCGACGCGTTCCGCGACCATGGTGCGGTCGAAAAAACGGTCGACAAGAAAGTCTCGGCCGCGGAGGGTCTGCTGAAGGAAGTCGAGTCAGCCGGAATATCGGTTAAGGAAGTCACCGACAAGCTTCTGGCCGACGGAATCGCGAGCTTCCAGAAATCTTTCGACGAGCTGATTGCCGGCCTCGAGGCCAAGGTCGGATCACTCGCACCTGGCGGGAAGTGACCGGCATCTACACCCCCCGCACCAAGATCGTCTGCACGCTTGGCCCCTCGACCGCGACTGATGAAACCATCGGCGGTCTGATCGAGGCCGGGATGAACGTGGCCCGGGTGAACTTCTCCCACGGTACCCACGAGCAGCACGCCGCCACCATCGCCCTCGTTCGGCGTCTGGCAAAAGACTCCGGGAGACCGATCGCCATCCTTGGCGATCTTCAGGGTCCACGCATCAGGATTGGAGACCTGCCGACGCCGCTGATGCTGGAAGTTGGCGGGGACGTCACGCTTGTCCACGAAGGCGAGGAGCGCGGCGGCGAGATCCCGGTCACTTACGATCAGCTCGCGCACGACGTTCGCGTCGGCGACCGCATCCTCATCAACGACGGACTGATCGAGCTGGTGGCTCTCGAGGTAGGCGACTCGCGCGTCAAGGCACGGGTGCTGAACGGCGGTGAGCTGAAAAGTCACAAGGGTCTGAACCTCCCCGGGATTCAGGTGTCGGCTCCGTCAATCACTGAGAAGGACGCCGCCGACATCCGCTTCGCTGTCGATCAGCAAGTCGATTATCTCGCCCTGAGTTTCGTGCGCCGCGCCGAGGACATCGAGTCCCTGCGCAAAATGATTCCGAAGTGGCTGCTCGTCGTCGCGAAGATCGAGAAGGACGTTGCCCTACAGAACATCGAAGCGATCGTTCGCGCCACCGACGCCGTGATGGTGGCCCGCGGGGATCTCGGCGTCGAGCTGCCGTTCGAGGCAGTGCCGGGTGCTCAGAAGCGCATCATCCGTCTCGCCAACAGCTATGGCCGGCCGGTGATCACCGCGACCCAGATGCTCGAGTCGATGATCGAACATCCACGCCCGACCCGCGCCGAGGCAAGCGACGTCGCCAACGCGATCATGGATGGGACCGATGCTGTGATGCTGTCCGCCGAAACGGCGGCGGGTGCGTATCCGCGGCTGGCCGTGGAGGCGATGACGCGCATCATCAAGGAGATCGAGACACACCCTCCCATCACTCCGTTCGCTGGTGCGGAGCAGGGAGATGGTGTCGTAACGACGGAGGGTGCGATCGCCGCGGCCACAGTGGCTGCCGTCGGGATGCTGCACGCTCCACTCATCGCCGTCTTCACTAAGAGCGGATTTTCGGCGCGCGTCGTCGCTTCCAAGCGGCCACCAGTGCCGATTCTGGCGCTGACGGACGAGAATCGCACCTACCGTCAGTTGGCGCTCGTGTGGGGCGTCGTGCCGGAGCTCGTGCCGCACTGCTCCGACTACGACCAGATGATGGAACAGACCAAAGGCGTGGTGAACCACCGTGAGCTCGCCTCACGCGGGGATCGAATCATCGTCACTGCAGGTGTCCCGTTCGACATGCCAGGAACCACCAACCTGCTGAAGGTGGAGACTGTCTGAAACTCACCTTCCTCGGCACCGGGACCAGTTTCGGGATCCCGCAGATCGGCTGCTCGTGCGAGGTGTGCAGATCGTCGGACCCCAGAGATAAGCGGACGCGCGTCGGAGCAATCGTACAGACCGACGGCAAGGCGAACATCCTCATCGACACGCCCCCGGAGCTGAGACTTCAGCTCATTGACGCGGGAGTCAGTCATGTCGACGCGATTCTCTTCACCCACGATCACGCCGATCACGTGCACGGAATCGACGACATCCGGGCGCTCTCCGATCTTGGTGCGGGTCCCATCGACATGTACGGCCCGCCCGACACCATGGCGCGATTGGCCAAGCGCTTCGCCTACATCTTCGACGATTCAATCAAAGCGCTGCCGGGAACGAGCAAGCCCGAGGGCCGCGCGCACGGAGTCCCGCCGGGGAAGACCTTTCGCGTCGCCGACATCGATGTCACTCCCGTCGCCGTTCCGCACGGGCCGATCTCGGTCTATGGCTACCGTATCGGCAACCTTGGCTATGTCACCGACGCGAAGGAACTGCCGGACGATGCAATTCGGACCTTCAAGGGCATCGATCTTCTGGTGCTCAACGCACTCTTTCGCACGCCTCATCCAACCCACTTGAGCATTTCGGAGGCGGTGACCGCAGCGCAGAAGGTCGGCGCCCGAGAAACCTGGCTCACGCACCTCACCCACCGCACCGCGCACGCCGATCTCGAGAAGGAGCTGCCGCGCGGAATCGCTCCTGCATTCGACGGACTTACCGTCCAGGTCAACTGATGTCGCTTCGACTCGACTACTCCAACATGATGATCTCGCCGGGCGGGATCGATCAAAAAAGCTGGTCCTCTGCAGCGGACCGCTTCTCGGCAGCGTACCGTGGATTTGACGAGCTGCGAAAGAAAGGCACGGTCACCTTTGCCGATCTGCCTGCGGACACTCGGCTCCTCGAACAATCCATCCGGTTCGCGGATGCAGCGCGCGGCAAGTACGACGATGTCGTGATCCTCGGCATCGGCGGGTCGGCGCTGGGCCCGATCGCGCTCCGCACCGCGCTCCGCCCGAGTGGTTGGAACATGCTCGACGACAAGGAGCGCGGTGGATTTCCCCGTCTGCACGTGCTCGACAACGTCGATCCGGAAACCATTGCGGCACTGCTTGCGCGCCTCAGGCTCGATCGCTCGCTCTTTATCGTCACGTCGAAGTCGGGCGGTACCGCTGAAACGATGGCGCAGTTTCTCATCGTCCATGACCGTATCGTGTCGGAGAAGCTCGACGTCAGGAAGCAGATGGTGTTCGTAACAGATCCAAAGCAGGGCGCTCTGCGACCGCTGGCGGAACGCCTCGGTGTTCCTGCGCTCGAGATTCCCCCGAGCGTTGGCGGGCGGTTCAGTGTCCTCACGCCCGTCGGCACTTTGCCGGCGGCGTTGATCGGAATCGATGTCCAGGCGCTGCTTGCCGGCGCGGGTGAGATGGCGAAGCGCTGTGCGTCGCCGGAGCTCGGAAAAAATCCAGCCGGCGTTTACGCGATGCTCCAATGGCTGGCAGACACCTCGCTCAAGAAATCAATCGCCGTCTTCATGCCCTACTCTGATCCGCTACGCGACTTCGCGGCCTGGTTCGTCCAGTTGTGGGCGGAGAGTCTTGGCAAGAAGCGACCGGACGGGACGTCGGTCGGATCGACTCCGATTGCGGCGCTTGGCGCGACTGACCAGCACGCTCAGGTACAGCTGTTCATGGAAGGCCCTGCCGACAAGACAGTGACGTTCGTCGCCATCGGTCACCGCACGACCGATGTAAAAATCCCCGCTGGTTTTGCCGACGTGAAGGAGCTCGGCTATCTGACCGGCCACAGTCTGGGGGAGCTGATCGACATCGAGCAGCGCGCGACAGCGGGCGCGCTGGCGCGGCGCGGTCGCCCGAACATGACGATCCAGCTCGACCGCGTCGATCCGGAGCATGTCGGCGAGCTTATGATGTTTCTGGAGATCGCGACTGCGTACGCCGGCCAGCTTTACGGAATCGACGCCTTCAACCAACCCGGCGTGGAGCTGGGCAAGCAGTTCGCCTACGCACTGCTGGGCCGTCCCGGAGCCGACGCCGCAAAGAAGGAATGGGACTCGCTTCCGCGCAGCGACCCACGCTGGATCATTTAGCGCCGCCAACCCCTTGCGACACCGGCGGAGCCCAACGACCTTCACTTAATGTTCACGAATCCATTCAAAGAAGCCGTGACCGTCCTCGATGGAAAGGTCACCGTACACGATGAATCCGCCATCGCGTCTCCGGCGATGGACAAGCTTGTCTACACCGCGGTTTTCGGCGAGCCCGACGATCGTGAAGATGCTCGCTGGCTGATCTGGGAGATTGGCCAGGCCGTGGGCGTGCAACCGTCGTCCATTCACGATCTTTACATCGCGCGCGGTCAGGGAAAGGTCAGCGGGTTCACCGTTCCGGCCATGAACATCCGCGGGATGGTGTACGACACCGCCCGGTCGCTGTTCAGGACCGCGGTGAGACTCAAGGTGGGCGCACTCATTCAGGAGATCGCCCGCTCGGAGATAGCGTACACCGATCAGCGCCCCGCCGAGTACGTGGCGGTGATGCTCGCCGCCGCGCTTCGCGAAGGCTTCCGTGGTCCGATCTTCATACAGGGCGACCACTTCCAGGTGAATGCGAAGAAGTTCGCCGTGGATCCGGTGACCGAAGTGAACGGCGTCAAGCAGCTGGCGCGTGAGGCGATCGCCGCCGGCTTCTACAACATCGACGTGGACACATCGACGCTCGTCGATCTCTCCAAGCCGAATCTGAACGAGCAGCAGCGTACCAACTACGAGCAGGGCGCGGACATCGCTCTGACGGTGCGCGAGCTCCAGCCGAAGGGCGTCAACATTTCGATCGGCGGCGAGATCGGTGAAGTCGGCACCGAAAACTCCACCGTCGAAGAGCTGGTTACCTACATGGACGGCTTCAACAAGACCCTCGCCAACCGCTCGCGCGGGACCGAGGGCCTGTCGAAGATCAGTGTGCAGTCGGGCACGACTCATGGCGGTGTGGTGCTCGCCGACGGCAGCATCGCCGATGTGAAAATCGATTTCGACACGCTGGCGAAACTTTCCAAGGTGGCGCGCGAGAAGTACGGGCTCGCCGGCGCAGTGCAGCACGGTGCCTCGACGCTTCCGGACAGTGCTTTCCACAACTTCCCCCGCACCGAGACCGCGGAGATTCACCTCGCCACCAATTTCCAGACGATGTTGTTCGACAACATCTCCGACTCGTTCCGGAATGAGATCTACGATTGGCTGCGGCAGAACGCGAAGGACGAGCGAAAGCCGACGGACACGGACGAGCAGTTCTTTTACAAAACCCGCAAGAAAGCCCTCGGTCCCTTCAAGAAACGCTTTTGGGATCTCCCAGCGGATGTGAAGGCACGCCTGGCCCGCGCCTACGATGAGAAGTTCAGCTTTCTGTTCACCCAGCTCGCGGTCGTCGAGACGCGGGACATTGTCGACCGTTACGTGAAGCCCGTCGAGCACCACAGACCGCAGCCGCATCCCGATCTCGCGGTTGTCGAGGCAGCCCCCGACGATGCGGATCTGAGTGACTGACGCCCGGCACCGAGGCGCCGATGCTTCGCAGGTGATCCGCGAGGTCGTTCGGCGCGCGGGCCATGAGATTCGAAATGCGCTGAGCGGCGCGTCGGTGAACGTCGAGGTCGTCCGGAGCAGGGCGGCGCGCCAAGGGAGTGGGGAGGACATCTCGACCTATGCCGAGCGTGCCTCGTCGCAAATCAGCGAAGCAAGCTCGCTCTCAGACGGGCTGCTCGCGCTGGTCAGCTCCGTACTGGCCGCGCAGGCGCAGGGGACGCTTTCGGCCGCGGCTGGTCATGGCGCCGGAACTCAAATCGAGCTAATGATTTACGGCGACACGGCGGCCGTGGTTGTGTCCGACATCGAACGTCTGGCCAGTCGCATTGGCGTCGGAGTCGAGCAACGCGGTCCGAGCGTTATATTAACCATCTTGCCCGAAGGAAAGAGCCATTCCAAAGACTGAAATGAAGCACGCGAAGGTACTCATCGCGGACGACGACCGTTCCATCACGGAAGGGTTGAGCGCGATCCTGCGCGACGAGGGTTACGATGTCGCCGTGGCCGTTGACGGTCAGAAGGCGCTAGACCAGCTCGGCGCGGAAGCGTTCGGGGTCGTGCTCGCCGATCTGAAGATGCCCAAGGTCGACGGGCTCGCGCTCCTCAAGGAGCTGCAGACCCGCGCCATCCCCACCGAGTGCATCATCGTCACCGGTCAGGCGACCGTTGATTCAGCAGTTCAGGCGATGCGCGAAGGCGCGTACGATTACGTCGAGAAGCCGCTCACCGCCGACAAGCTGAATCGACTGAAGGCGCTGATCCCGAAGGCGCTCGACAAGTTCAACGTTCAGCAAAAAAATCGCGAGCTCTCGTCCAAGCTCGAGGGCCTCACTCATTTTGGCGAGCTCACCGGGCAGTCCGAGGAAATGCGCGCGGTCTATCAGATCATTGAAGCCGTCGCACCGTCCAATGCGAGCGTGTTGATCTTCGGTGAATCTGGTACGGGCAAGGAGCTCGTCGCGCGTGCGGTCCACGCCAAGAGCGAGCGCGCAAAGGGCCCGTTCTTCGCGCTCAATTGCGCCGCGCTCCCGAAGGACATCCTCGAGAACGAGCTGTTCGGACACGAGAAGGGCGCCTTCACCGGCTCGGTCAATGAGAAGCCGGGCGCCTTCGAGATGGCTGACGGCGGGACGATCTTCCTCGACGAGGTCGCAGAGATGCCGCCTGACATTCAGGTCAAGCTGCTGCGCGCGATCGAGTCCAGATCGATCCGCCGGCTCGGCGGAAAGAAGGAGATCGAGGTCGACATCCGCATTCTGGCCGCGACCAATCGCGACTTGCAGAAGGCTCTCTCCGAGAACGATCTGCGCGAGGATCTGTACTATCGCCTTGCCGTTGTCGAGCTGTTCCTCCCGCCACTGCGCGAGCGGATCGGTGACATCAAGCTCCTCGCCAACGAGTTTCTGGCGCGTTTCGCTGAGCAGAACGGCAAGCCCGTCAGCGGCTTCGACGATGCAGCATGGGAGTGGATCCTCTCCTATAACTGGCCGGGCAACGTGCGCGAGCTGAAGAACGCCGTCGAGCGCGCGGTGATCATGAGTCGCGGAGACAAGATCATGGCAGCCGACATCATGCCGAGGCACCTGCGGCGCGGCAGTGATGTGCAGACGCCGATCACCCTGCCTCCCGGTGCGACGCTTGCCGACACGCGGCGCCAGCTGGTGCTGCGCGCATTCGCCTCGACGAACGGCGACTACTCCCGCACCGCGACGATGGTCGGCATGACACCAGCCGAAGTGCGCTCGGAGATTGCCTCGCTGCTCAACGGCAGCGCGGGCGAGCACCAGGCGAGCAGTCCGGCGACCAACGGTGTGCAACGCGGATCCAAACCGGCCGATCAGTTTGCCGCGGCCGGGAAGCCGGCAAAGGCGCCAGTGAAGTCATCCGCGGCGCCGGCGCCCGCCAAATCGAAAGCCCGGAAGCGCTAATGAGATGGAGGACGCCAATGGACGAGCAGGATTGGTACTATGACGACGACGCCGACTACGCCGAGCCCTATGTCATCGTCGAGAGACGCGGAGCGGGCGTTGGCACTTTCCTGATCGGCCTGGCGCTGGGCGCAGGCGCGGCGTTGTTGTTCGCGCCGCAGACCGGCGAGGAGACGCGGCGCGGCATCGCCCGTCGAGCCCGTCGCGCGCAGGCAGCGGCGGTGGATTTCGTCGACGATGTGAGCGGCACCGTCGCCGACAAGTTCAGCGAGGTCAGGGCGACCGTCGAGGAGCGCATTGAAGCGACTCTCGACGCAGTCGACGACAAGAAGCGGCGAGTGACGAACGCCTTCCACGCAGGACGGGCGGCTGCGCGCGAAGCGCGGGGCGAGCTGGAGCAGCGCATCGCCGAGACGAAAGCGGCGTACAAAGAGACCTAACTAGTGCCGCAGCGCGGGCTCTGGGCCCGGCTCGGCTGGCTCCTCCGCGATTACGCGAAGCGAGTCTGGGACAACAGCGGCGAAGACAACGTGTTTTTTCTGGCGGGGGGAATTGCGTTCAACATTCTCCTCGCCGCCGTTCCTTTCTTCCTGCTGCTCGCGACCGGTCTGCTCTATCTGCTGAATCAGTCGCCGGATACCACGTCCGCCGAAGTTCTGCAGATCGTCGACAAGTTTCTCCCGCCGCATCCGCCCGGCGACTCGGGGCCCGCCGGCTCCATCCTCAACGAGGTCATCAAGCGCAGCGGCACCGTCACGATCTACAGCGCCGTCGGCTTCATCTGGTTCTCGACTCGCCTGTTCGGGTCTCTGCGCACGGTGCTCGCGGCGATCTTCGATATCGATACTGATCGCGGCATCATCGCGGGCAAGATTTTCGACATCGAGATGACCCTGGTGTCCAGTCTGCTCCTGGTGGCCTACACTGCGCTCAGTGCGTACCTGGCGATCGCCACGACCCGCGGCGTTGGCGTGCTGGCCGACCTGGGGCTGCGGAAGGAGCTGATGGGACAGCTGGAGTACAACGTCGGTCAGCTGATCGCCTTCTCCTTCATTGCGACGATGTTCTTCTCGCTGTACAAATTCCTGCCGCACCGCAAGATCCGCTGGAAGACGGCCCTGATCGCGTCCCTTTTCACGAGCGTGATGCTGGAGGTCGCCAAACGGGCGTTTTCGGCCTACGTCCGCTCGTTTAATCCGGGGAGTTTCTACAGCGGCACAGTCGCTGCATTAGTGCTGGTAGTTATCTGGGTGTACTACGCCTCCTTCATCTTCATCATAGGCGGCGAAGTCGCACAGGTGTACGAGCTTCGGCGTGTGCGGAAGATGCAGCGCGAAGCGTTCGAGGACTGAGTTTCACTAGCGATGTTGCCGGGCCTTCCGGCGAACACACTTTTTGAGGGGGCGTCTCGTGCGCAAGTTCGCAGCAGTAGCGGCCATACTGGCCGTCGTGTCGATCTCAGCTTGCAAGAAGACGGGTGATGGCGAGTATCAAGTTGAACGGCCGGTCGTCGGGACGCAGACCGATACGATTCACACGCCGACTGTTGACGTGGGAACCGACACGGCGAACGTGACGGTCCCGAAGGTCGAGGTGAAGAAGGACACCGCGTCGGTGAAGGTGCCGACGGTGAAAGTGAATCCGCCGAAGAAGTAACTCCTCACTTATCGCGCGCGTGCACCGCCGGTGCGCGTAAGAAAGCCCCGCCTTTGGCGGGGCTTTCTTGTAAAAGCAATACTGAAGACTACCAGCTGATAGCTGCGAGCGGAGCGGCCAGGTGCTCCGAGCACGATTTGGAAACCGCACTGTCGCCCGACGCGTCGTCTTCATCCAACACTCGCTCGGAGCCGCCAGCTGCTCCGCCCGCAGCTATTAGCTGTAGTCTTCAGTGATATTCAGGTTCAGCCCGCAGCCGCGAGCAGGCCCGCCGAAAGCCGCCGGCCGGCACTTTTTCAGTGGCAATTAAACCCCCTCTCGGTGTGCTATATTTCAGACGCCCCAGGTCCCGGAGGGCGTAGGCCCACTAACTCCGTCAGGACCCCGAAGGTAGCAGCGGCATGCGGTGTCTTACGTTGCTCCGTAAGGCCTGGGGTACTCCCGCCTCGCAATGTCTCTCGCACTCGCCCGTAAATACCGCCCAAAGCGCTTCGCTGACGTCGCCGTCCAGTCGCACGTTTCAAATACGCTGCGCGGCGCGATCGCCAGAGCGAAAGTCGCACACGGGTATCTGCTGTCCGGCCCCCGCGGTGTCGGCAAGACGACACTTGCGCGCGTCCTCGCAATGGCGCTCAACTGCGAGAACAAGCGCGAAGACGGCGAGCCGTGCGGGGAGTGCATCTCCTGCCAGCGCATCTGGAGCGGCTCGTCGAGCCTCGACGTAGTCGAGATCGACGCCGCATCGAACCGTGGCGTAGACGATGCGCGGGAGCTGCGCGAGAGGGCGATGTATGCGCCCTCAGGTGAAGATCGCTACAAGGTCTATATCGTCGATGAAGCGCACATGCTGACGCGCGAAGCCTGGAATGCGCTGCTCAAGATTCTCGAGGAGCCGCCGCCGCGCGTGATTTTCGTTTTTGCGACCACCGAGCCACAGAAGATCGCCCAGGCCGCGGCGCCCGTGCTGAGTCGTTTGCAGCGCTTTGACCTCAAGCGAATCGGACTCGCCGACATCACCCGCCGCTTGTCGACCGTGCTCGAGCAGGAAGGCGTAAAAGCCTCCGACGACGCGATCGCGCTCATCGCGCGCGCCGCCGACGGCTCCATGCGCGACGCGCTCAGTCTCACCGACCAGGTGATTTCCATCGGCGGTGGCACCGTCACCGTCGAGCGCGTGCGCGAGGCGCTCGGCCTCGTCGCCGAGGACGAGTTCATCAATCTGCTGGACCTCATCGCGGCCCACCGCGCTGGTGAAGTCTTCGACGCCGTCAATAAGCTCACCGATTCAGGCGTTGACTTCGGCGTTTTCCTGTCCGGCTTCGCGGACATGCTGCGCGCCCAGCTAACGGTAGTGCTAAACGGCCGCGCCGACGGCGTTTCAGCCGCTGCCGCTGCAGCCCTCAGGGAGAGAAAGGATCTGTTCAGCGCCGGCGATCTCCTTCGCATGATCAGCGCGATCAACGCCCTCGAGCCGAACTTCAAGAAAAGCTCGCAACAACAGCTGCTGATCGAGATGCTGCTGGTGAGGATGGCGCTCCTCGATCGAACGGTCGCACTGGAGGACGTCCTCAAAGGTCTCGGCGAAGCCGCGGCCCCCGAGCGTGCGGAGCAGCCGAGCGGATCGGTGCGCGCCCAGAGCCCGCAGCCGGCGGTCGCACGTACGGTGCAGCGGCCTGCTACCCGACCCGGTTATCCACCGCAGATCGATGCGCCCAACACGCCGGCATCGAAGACGGACACCAGGCAATCTTCCGGGCCCCCGCCCAACGAAGCCCAGCTTCGCGAGATGAAGCGGGCGATGGAAGCAACCGCGCAGGATTCCAATCGCAGCCGGATGACGCCGGAAGCGCTGAAAGAGGAGCGCATCGGCATGCTGCGCCAGAAGGATCCGGCGCTCGGCACAGCCATCGACGAGCTCGATCTCGAGCTCCTCGACTAACACTTTCAATTCGATTTCATGGCGGACTTCACCAAGATTTTCGAGCAGGCTCAGCAGATGCAGGCCCGCATGCAGCAAATGCAGGCGGAGCTGGAAAAGCAGACGGTAACCGCTACGTCCGGCGCCGGCATGGTTACCATCGAGGCCGACGGAAAGGGGACGATTACCCGCGTCAAGATCGATCCCAGTGTCGCGGATCCCAAGGATGTAGAGATGCTGGAGGATTTGGTTTTGGTCGCGGTCAACGAAGCGCAGAAGAAGGCCGCCGAGCTCGCCAAGGGTGAGATGGGTAAGCTCACAGGCGGACTCAAACTGCCATTCAAGCTCCCGTTCTAGGCGTGGGGGCCATCGATGAGCTGGCGGCGGAGCTCTCCAAGCTGCCCGGGATCGGACGGAAGACCGCGCTGCGCCTCACCTACCATCTCCTGAAGCAGTCGCCTGACCAGGCGAGGCACCTTGCGACCGCGCTGACCACCCTCGCCGAGAAGGTCAGGCCTTGTCCCCAATGCTTCAATCTCACAGAGGAGGAACTGTGCTCCATCTGCCGTGACGCGCGCAGGGATAAGGGAGTCATCTGCGCAGTGGAGGAAGCATCCGATATCGGAGCCATCGAGCGGTCTGGCGAGTTCCGGGGCGTGTATCACGTCCTGGGCGGGAGATTGTCCCCGCTGGACGGAATCGGACCCGAGGATCTCACCATTCCGCAGCTGGAGACCAGAGTGTCGGCCGGAGTTGTCCGCGAAGTGATAATTGCCACCAATCCGAGCATTGAGGGCGAGACGACGGCGCTGTACGTACAGCGCCGGTTGTCGCGATATCCCCTAACGGTCTCGCGGATCGCCCGCGGTCTACCGGTCGGAGGCGACCTCGAGTACGCGGATGGCGTGACCATTGCCCAGGCCTTGACCGCAAGGAGGGCAATGTCATGACCAAACAGCGCGCGAGCTTCGTCGCCGTTGGTTTTATCGGTGGGGTGGCAGCGGGGTCTCTGTTCTGGAGCCGGATGCAGCGCCAATGCCGACGCAATCTGTTCTCGCGCCATGCCCTGAGACGCGTTGCCGCGCTCGGCTATCTTCGCGCGAAGCCGTCGGTCAGAAACGCGCAGCTGCTGCGCGAGTACGTCGCCTGGGAGCCGCGGTCGATCCTCCGCCAGCGCGGCGCGAAGATGCTGAAGCGCCTCGAGTCGACTCTGTGACCGGAGCCAGATGACTGCCGGCACGGCCAACTGGTCGTTCACCCAGGACGACTTCACCGCCATAACTGAATCCCTGACGCGCTTTCTCGGCGAGACAAAGTCGATCTGCGCGTTGCTCGTCGATCGGTCCGGACAGCTCGTCACGACCGTGGGCGATGCGCCTGGCTTGGACACCACTGCGTTCGCGACATTGACCGCGGCGGACTACAGCGCCAACGACCAGCTCGCGAAGCTGGTTGGCGAGGACGATTTCTCGAGCCTGTTCCACCAGGGTGAAAAAGAGTCCATCTACGTCGCGGATATCGCGCGACGGCTTCTTTTGGTGATAATCTTCGATTCACGCACGACCGTCGGCCTCGTCCGGCTGAGAATCAAGGACGAGATCGAGGAGTTGACGCTGTTGATCGATCGTGTATTCTCCCGCGGTCGCAACGGCGCCGCCCCGGCCGAGCATCTGCTCAAGGGCGCGGATGACGAAATCGACAAACTGTTCAATTGGTGAGGAAAGCTAGACAGTGTCGATGATCAACTACGCCTCGCGCGAGATCAACTGTAAGATCGTTTACTATGGTCCCGGGCTTGGCGGAAAAACCACGAACCTCGAGCACGTCTACGGCAAGGTGAAGCCGGAGACGAGGGGCAAACTCATCTCTCTCGCCACCGAGACTGAGCGCACCCTGTTCTTCGACTTTTTGCCAGTCGATCTCGGCACGATTCGCGGCTTCAAGACGCGTTTCCATCTCTACACCGTGCCGGGCCAGGTTTACTACAACGCCAGCCGCAAGCTGATTCTCAAGAACGTCGACGGGATCGTCTTCGTCGGCGACTCGCAGGCTGAGCGAATGGAAGCGAACCTGGAGTCCATGCAGAATCTCTACGATAACATGGCGGAGTACGGCTACGACCTCACCCAGATGCCATTCGTTATTCAGTACAACAAGCGGGATCTCCCCAACGCGGCGCCCATCGATGATCTCCAGGCCGCGCTCAATCCCGGCTGGGAAGTCGAAGATCCGGTGAAGCAGCGTGTCCAGCCCGACCCGTATCACGCCGGCCAGAATCTGGTCGAGCAGCTCGCCGGCGGAGAGTGGGTCGAGCGCGCGCCGTACTTCGAGGCGATCGCGGTGCAGGGCGACGGCGTGTTTGACACGCTCAAGGCGGTCAGCAAGCTGGTCCTGAAGGCGCTCGCCTAGCGCCGGGAGGACGTGGCGTGAATCTTCCCAACGCCATCACGGTCGGCCGCATCCTCGCGGCCCCCTTCATCGCCGCGCTACCCTTCATCGCGTCCCCGACAGCGCGGCTCATCGCGTTCATCCTCTACGTGATCGCGGCCGTCACCGATTACCTCGACGGCTACCTCGCCCGCGAGCGGAATCTCATCACCGATCTCGGCCGGCTCCTCGACCCGCTCGCTGACAAGCTGCTGCTGTTCGCGACGCTGATCCCGATGTTCGTGTTGATGGCGCCCCACAACGATCCACTCATTCCAACGACCGCCGAGAATCTCGACGCCGGGCGACTGCCGTTCCTCACGCCCTTCGGTGCTATTGGGCTGCCGTGGTGGGTGGTCGCGATCGTCATCGGCCGTGAGATCTTCATGACGATTTTCCGGCAGGCCGCGGCGCGGCGCGGAGTAGTGATTTCCGCAATCGGACCCGCCAAGTGGAAAACCGCGTTTCAGTCGCTCTGGGTCGGCTCGGCTTACTTCTGGTTTTTTGCCGCCACTCTCGCCGCGAGCAAAGGATGGAGTAGCGCGGCGTGGCGCGGGTTCGCTTACTTCAACGGAACCGTCGGCGCTCTCGCAATGATTGCTTCAGTGTTTCTAACAGTCTATTCGCTCGCACTCTATCTCCGCCGGTACTCGGGGGTGTTTGCGTTTTGAGCGGACAACGGGTGGAGCTGATCACCATCGGTGACGAGCTCCTCCTCGGTTTCACGGTCGACACCAATGCCGCACATATCGCTCGCACGCTGGCAGCAGCGGGCGTTGAAATAGTTCGGCGCACGACTGTGGGTGATGAAGCCGTCGGTATCGCGGCTGCTGTCAGCGAAGCGCTTGACCGAACCGGCGCGGTAATAACTACTGGCGGCCTCGGACCGACCAGCGACGACCTCACCAAGCCGGCTATCGCCGGGATCTTCGGCAAGCGGATGCAACTCGACGAGGGGATAGCCGCCGAGCTCGAGCGGCGCTGGAAGGCGCGCTTTCCGAACAGCGTCTTTCCGGCCACCAATCGCAGTCAGGCCGAGATTCCGGAAGGCGCGCGGGTGCTTCCCAACCGGCACGGCAGTGCGCCGGGAATCTGGCTGGAAGATTCGAGCGGACGCTGGGTGGCGATGATCCCGGGCGTGCCGCGCGAAATGCGTGGCATTCTCGCTGAGGAGCTGCTGCCGGCCATTCGAGCGCGCGCGGAATCCGAGAGCGTGGTGCTCTCCCGCACCCTCCGCACGACTGGCATCGCTGAGTCAGCGATCGCCGACCTGCTCGGACAACACTTCCTCGGCGAACCGGGCACGGAGCTCGGGTCGCTCCCACTTGCTTATCTGCCCGGTCCGATGGGGGTCGACTTACGCGTGACGGCCAAAGGAATGCCGCGCGATCGTGCGGCGACGCTCCTCAAGGAGGCAATTGTGAAACTGCGCGCAAAGCTCGGCACGTATGCCTATGGGGAGGACGAAACTGATCTCGCCGCGGTCGTCCTCCAGAAACTTCGCGCGACCAGTCTGACGCTTGCTGTCGCCGAAAGCTGTACCGGAGGCATGCTTGGCGAGCGGATCACCGCGATTCCTGGCTCCAGCGATGTGTTTTTGGGAGGTGTCATCGCGTATCGCAACGACATCAAGTCCACCACGCTGGGGGTGGTCGCGGACGATGTGGCGCGGTATGGAGCTGTGAGTGAAGAGGTTGCCCTCGAGATGGCAACGGGTGTGCGGGACAAGCTCAAGGCAGATGTCGGCGTCTCGATAACGGGGATCGCAGGACCCGCAGGCGGGACCCCGGAGAAGCCGGTTGGGCTCGTCTGGATTGCTGTTCAGACAGACGAAGTGAAGGCACGACGTTTTCATTTGATTGGAGATCGCGCCGAGATCAGACAGCGGGCCAGCCAGGCGGCGCTGGACATGGTGCGGCGGGCCCTTGCAAACGGTTAACTTAGGCAGATGAGACACTCGAAGAAGAAGCCCGAACAGACCCGGCTGCCGGAGCAGGATGCGATGGGCTCCGCCGACGATTACGCGCCGGGTGGCGCCACCAGTCAAGGTGACGGCCAGGCCGACGGTCCGACCTTCACGGACACTGTCGATGCCGGAGATGTCCAGGCCGCAGCGAGCGACACGGATGCCGTCGCGGACGCGTCGGTACAGCAGGATACCGGCGCGGAGCGCGAGCGGTATCTGCGACTCGCCGCCGAATACGACAATTACCGGAAACGCGCGGCACGTGAGCGGACCGAGGCTGGTGCGCGGGCCCAGGCTGATCTCGTCCGCGAGCTGATCGACGCCCTCGACGACGTCGCGCGATTCGCGCACGTCGACCCGGCGACGACCGATGCCGCAACGGTAGTGCAGGGTGTCGACATGGTCGAGAAGAAGCTGCTCAAGGCGCTCGGGAATGCGGGACTGGAGGTGATCAACCCGGTCGGCGAGACCTTCGATCCGGCGGTGCAGGAAGCGGTCGCGACGGAGCCGACTTCCGCGCGCGAGGACGATCATGTCGTCTCGCGGGTTTATCAGCCGGGATACGTTTTCAAGGGCCAGCTGTTGCGTCCAGCGCGCGTCGTTGTGAAGCAGTGGAACGGCTGACGGCGTCCACCCTCTGACCGCACATGCCACCGACGAAGGATTTCTATTCGGTACTCGGCGTCAGCTCCACCGCTTCGCAAGACGAGATAAAGAAGGCCTATCGCAAGCTCGCGAAGAAGTACCATCCCGACGCGAACGCGAACGATCCGAAAGCCGCGGAGCGCTTCAAGGAGATCTCTGAGGCGAACAACGTCCTCGGGGATCCCGAGAAGCGGAAACAGTACGACGAAATGCGTCGGCTTGGCGCGTTCGATGGCGGCGGGTTCGGGGGCGCAAGGTCGACCCGCAGCTCGCGCGGTCCGACCGGCGCGGAATCGATCAACTTCCAGGATTTCGACATCGGGGGGCTGGGTGGTCTGGGAGATCTCTTCAGCTCGATGTTCGGCGGCGGTGAGGCAAGGCAGTCATCACGACATCGCGGTCCGGAGCGTGGTCAGACTGTCGAAGCGTCTCTCGACATTCCGTTTCGGACAGCGGCGCGCGGTGGCAAGGTTCCGATCGACCTTGAGGTGAGCGAGGAGTGTCCAACGTGCCACGGCAGCGGCGCAGCCCCCGGCGCCTCGCTCAAGATCTGCCCTGAGTGCAACGGCCGCGGCGTGGTGTCCTTTGGTCAGGGCGGATTTGCCGTCAACAGGCCGTGTCCGGTTTGCCTCGGTCGCGGCCAGGTTCCCACCGAGCCGTGTCCGACTTGTCGCGGCAGCGGCGACGTGCGGGCCAAGAAAAAGGTTCTGATCAACGTCCCGCCGGGAGTCGACACAGGTTCGAAGATCAGGCTCAAGGGACAGGGTGGCAAAGGCACCCAGAACGGACCACCGGGCGACCTCATCATCACGTTCAACGTGCTCGCGGACAAGTTCTACCGCCGCGACGGTCTGGACGTGATCGCGACGGTTCCACTCAACATCGCGCAGGCCACCCTGGGCACGAAGATCAGCGTGCGAACGCTCGACGGAAAGAAAGTCGCGATCAGGATTCCCGCGGGCACTCCGTCGGGCAAGCGATTCCGGGTGCGGGGGCAGGGAATTCAGAAAGGCGACAAGACGGGCGATCTGATTGTCGAAGTTTCGATCCAGGTGCCTGACAAGTTGTCCGAGGAGCAGGAGCGGATGATGAAGGAGTTCGCTGCCTCCGGCGGATTGAAGTACTGAACACCGCGGCGATCGTGTCGTTACGCTTCAGACCCCGAACGTGAAGACCCACGTCGCGCGATTGTCTCCTACAGACGCCTGATCCAGATATTTCTGTAGCGCACCGGGTTACCGTGATCCTGCAGCCGCAGCGACTCCTCGGGAGCATGCGCGGTGTAAAGCGCGGGTCGGTCGTGATAGGTGTTCCCGTAGATCTCGACGTTGTTCTGGATCAGAACGCCGTTGTGCAGAACCGTGACGCGCGCCCGGTCGGTCACTTTGCCCTGGTCGTCGAACCGGGGTGCGTGAAAGATGATGTCGTACGCCTGCCACTCCCCGGGCTTCCGCGAGGCATTTACGAGCGGCGCGTATTGCTTGTAAACGGAACCCGCCTGGCCGTGGTAGTACGTCTCGTTCTGATACGAGTCCAGGACCTGAATCTCGTAGTGTCCCATCAGGAACACGCCGCTGTTGCCGCGCTCCTGGCCTTCGCCTTTCACGACGGCTGGCGTCGCCCACTCGATGTGGAGCTGCACGTCGCCGAATTTGTCGGCGGTGGCGATCTCTCCGGTGCCGGGGGCGACCTCGACGTAGCCGTCGCGCACCACCCATTTCGCCGGGCCGCCGTCGGCGCTTCGCCAGTGCGAGAGATCCTTTCCGTCGAACAGTATGATCGCATCGGACGGCGGATCACTGTTCGTGCGTCCCGGGGTTACGATCGGCGGCGCTGTCCTGGGCGGAGGGAACGGCTGCGGCTCCTGCGCGCCCAGCGCTATTGCGCAAGCCGGCAGGAGCGCAATTCCTATGAGTCCGCGCATTACCACGGCACCTGCGGCGAGGCGTAATAGTTGATGCCGAGGTAGCGCCAGCGGGGCGCGTGGGTCGCGACCCGGTTGCGGAAGCTCTCCCAGTTTCGAACCGACTGGGGTGTCCACCCGATCTCAGCGACGGCGGGCAAACGCGGCATCGCCAGGTATTCCAGCGCGGTGATGTTGCGCAGCGTCTCGCTCCAGAACGGCGCTTCGACGCCGACAATGTTCTGCTCGGTAACACCCTTCATGTAAAGTGCAGGATCCCAGTCATATGCATCGCGCACCTCGACGTATGCGGCCCAGTGGAGGCCCAGCTCCGTCGATGGGTTGTACTTCATGTCCAGATAAATCTTGTTTGCCGGGGACATGATGAGTTTCGTCCCGCTCGTGACTGCCGCCGATGCCGAATCGCTCTTCCACTGCTGGGCGATCGTCGTGGGATTGAGTCGTGCCTTTCCGATCTCTTCCCAGCCGATCATCGTCTTGCCGTACTTGTTCACGATGCCCTGAACGCGCTCAATGAACTTTATGTACTGATCGTCAGTCAGCGCCTGAACTTCATCGCCGCCGATGTGGAAGTACGGGCCGGGCGTCAGGCTGCTGATCTCGCGAATGATGTCGTCGACGTACGCGTAGGTCTCTTCCTTGTCGACACACAGGCTGCTCCAGCCCACATCGGTCCCGGTGTAAGGACCCGTCGGACGCTTGCTGCAGGCGTACTCGGGATAACCGATCAATCCCGCGTTGCTGTGTGCCGGCATGTCGATCTCGGGAACGATCGTGATGTAGCGCGCCGCCGCGTAGGCGATGATCTGCTGGTAGTCCTGCTGGGTATAGAAACCGCCAGGGCCGCCGCCGACTTGGGTCGCCGACCCCATCGCGGTGAGCTTGGGCCGCGAGTTGATCGCAATGCGCCAGCCCTGATCGTCCGACAGATGGAGGTGCAGGATGTTGAACTTGTAGAGCGCGAGAATGTCGATGAACTGCTCGACTTCATCGACGGTGAAGAAGTGGCGCGCTACATCCATCATCGCGCCGCGCCAGGCGAATCGTGGCTGGTCGACGATGCTCACCGCCGGGATGGGCCATTGGGAGCGCTCCGCGCCCGCGTCGGCTTCAATGTCGGCGGGTAGCAGCTGCCTGATCGTTTGAATTCCGTGAAACAACCCCGCCGGCTGATTCGCAATCAATCGCACCGAGTCAGTGCTGACGGTGAGCTCGTAACCTTCGTTGCCGAGAGACGGGTGATCGCCTACCACCCTGAGGATGATTCCACCGCGTACCGCGCTGGCCGCCGCACCCACTGCGACCGGAAACTCGGTCGACTTCCGCAGCTGCGCCGCGAGCATCTCGGCAATCGCCGTCGCCGCCGGACCGCCATCGACGTAGATCCCTGTCGTTTTCTCGACGGTGAACGCGGGCCCCGCCGCCATCACCATCGAAGCTGGTGCGGGCACGAGCTGTGGGGCTCGCTGCACTGGTTGCACGGGCGGAACGCTCGTTGGTGCGCATGCCGCGCCGCCGATGACAACCGCAAACACGAGCGCGCGGCTGGAAGGTGAAAGGAAGTCGCTACGGTGCGTCACGCCCGGCCTCTCTGCGAAGGGTTCTCGGCGGGGAGCCGCCGAGTGCTATGCTGCGAGTACTGGTAGATTGCGCCTTTGCCGCTTTGCCGTTTCGATGAATCCGCCGCCAAGCACGCGGTCGGCGTCATAAAATACGACCGATTGGCCGGGCGTGATTGCCGCGATGGCGTCATCGAGCGCGATCTCGATCTCGTCACCATCGAGCCGGATGATCTCGGCCCCCGCGAGAGGCGCCCGGTGCCGGACCCGTACAGAGACGCGCGTGCCGACCTGCGGAGCATCGGCAAGCCAGTTCACCTCTCGGGCGACCAGGCCGCTTCCGAGCAGCTCCTCACGATTGCCAATAACGACCGCCCGCTCGTCGGGACGAATCTCGATCACGTACATGGGTGTGCTGAAACCTCCGGGCACCCCGCGTCGCTGGCCAATGGTGTACCGCGCGAAGCCGTTGTGCTCGCCGACGATCCGCCCCGAGGAGGTGATGATCGGACCGCGAGTCAGCGCTGGTGCGTCCGCCGGCAGTCGCTGCTCGAGGGTGCGGACATAGTCACCGTCCGGCACAAAGCAGATCTCCTGGCTCTCGGGCTTCTCGGCGATGACCTCGAGGCCCATCGCGTGAGCACGGGCCCGGGTCTGGGCCTTGTCCAGGACTCCGACCGGTAAAATCATGCGCGAGAGCACAGCGCGATCGATCCCCCACAGGAAGTAGGTCTGGTCCTTATTCTCGTCCACGCCGCGCCGAAGCTCACCGTCGGTGACCCGCGCATAATGACCCGTCGCGATCCAGTGGGCATCGATGGCGTCCGCCTTCTTCAGAAAATCGCGGAACTTGGTGAAGGTGTTGCAGCGCACGCATGGAATCGGCGTGCGCCCGCGCGCGTACTCGTCGACGAAATTGTCCACGACGTCGTGTCCAAAGCGGCTCTCGAGATTGAGCACGTAGTGGGGAATCCCCAGCTGCTCGCAGACGCGTCGCGCGTCGTTCACCGAATCGAGTGAGCAGCACGGGCGGTCGGGCACGTCCTCACCGTGGCAGAAAAGCTTCATCGTCGCGCCGACCACGTCGTAGCCGTGCTCCACGAGCATGGCCGCGGCGACCGACGAATCCACTCCGCCCGACATAGCCACCAAGACTCTTTCGCGCGACATCGTTACTCTGCGGCCGTAAGCTGTCTCGCCTTGGCGACGAGGGTCGGGAAAACTTCGATGACGCGGTCGATACAGCGATCTGTCGTTAGTGCGCCGAGGCTCATACGCACCGCCGCGCTGGCGAGCTCGGGACGGACGCCAATCGCGGTGAGAACGTGGGAGGGGGAGATGCTGCCGCTCTGGCACGCTGACCCGCCCGAAGCGGCGATACCGCGCAGATCGAGCGCCATCAATAGCGACTCGCTGTCGGTCCCGGGCACGGAAACATTGAGGATGTGTGGGGCGCGCTCCGCGCCGCGACCGTGGACGATCACGTCCGGAACCTTGGCAACGATGCCGGCCTCGAGTCTGTCGCGCAGCTCTCTCAGCCGCTCGCAGTGCGCTTCGCACTCAGCGAGCGTCAACTCCGCGGCGCGCGCCAGACCGACTGCGGCGGCGACGTTCTCGGTGCCCGGCCGCCGCCCCCGGTCCTGCGTGCCGCCGTGCATCAACGGCTCGAGATGAGTGCCGCGCCGAATGAAAAGCGCGCCGATTCCCTTGGGTGCGCCGAACTTGTGGCCGGAAACAGTCAGGAAGTCGAACTTCTGGGTCCGCGCGTCGATCTTCACCTTCCCGAATGCCTGAACAGCGTCGGTGTGAACCATCGCGCCGCGCTCCTTGGCGATCACAGCCAACTCGGGCACCGGCTGAATGGTGCCGATCTCGTTGTTGACCCACATCATCGAACACACGGCGACCTGATCGTCCACCAGCGCGTTGAATGAATCGCGATCGATCACGCCTTCCGAGGTCATCGTCAGGAAGCGCTCTTCGGCGCCCTCGTGCGCTGCCTGATGCACCGCGCCGAGGATCGCCTTATGCTCGATCGGGGTGGCGACGACCGCCTTGCGACCCTCCTTTTTCAGCGCCCGCCACGAGCCGAGGATGGCGAGGTTGTCGGCCTCGGTGCCGCCCGAGGTGAAACAGATTTCGTCAGGACGCGCTCCTAGACATCGGCCGACTCGCTCCCGGGCCTCGTCGAGCGCTGCGCGCGCTTCGCGACCCCAACGGTGGGTGCTGGAGGGATTCCCGAAGCGCGGGCCGTAAAACGGCTTCATCGCCTCGAAAACCTCTTCGCGCACCGGCGTCGTGGCGGCGTGGTCGAGGTAAACCGGGTCAGCTGGCATGTTCGGAATTTAAGGCCCGCGGAGGAGCTCAGGGAGACTGAGTTAACCCTGAAAGAACCTGCTCCTAACTTCCCAGAGCTTCGGAAAGAACCGTTGCGAAACGGTCTTCTGGAGATACCTCGAGCCCAGCGTTCCTCCGGTGCCCGAAGTCGCGGGGCCGATGATGCGCTCGACGAGCTGCACGTGCAGAAAACGCCACATCGCGAAGCCTTGCTCGTACTCCAGCAGACCCTCTGCCAACATCTGCAACGGGCGTTGATTCGCCTCGGCGTAGATCTGCTCGAGGCTAACTGAATGCGCTACGAGCAGGTTGTCGAACAGCTGCTGCAGCGTCGGCCGTGCGAGCGCGGCCTCGACGGGCGACGGGATCTCTCCGTGCTGTTTGAGCACCTGCAAAAAGTGTGGGTCACGCATGCCCGACATCGCCTCGATGGTGCGGAACTGCACGCTCTGTGAGCCGCTCGATGTGCCGAGGTACCCGCGAAACTGGGCGAAGCGCTGCGGTGGCAGGGTCTCGAGCGCGGAAAGCTGCGCCGTGACGATGTGCACGAGCGCGTTCACCCGTCGCACCGAGGTGAGTGCGCCAAGGGTATCGTGGTGCTCGAGCAGCGCGATTAGTGCCTCGAGCTCGTGGATGATCAGCTTGAACCACAGCTCGCTCGCCTGGTGGACGATGATGAACAGGAGCTCGTCGGGATGTTCCGGCTCCGACCGGGGCCGCTGGAGAGAGAGCAGCTCGTCGAGCGCGAGGTACGACGGGTAGGTGACCTCGTCGTGTGTTTGGTTCGGCTCGCTCGATTTCGGTTTCGCGCGCGGCCTGCCCGTCAAAACGTCGACACCTCGAGAGACGTGACGTCCTCAACGCGCATCGTCTCAGTTGTGTAGAACGGCTCGCCGTAGCGGCACCGGATCAGCGACCCGTAGTGCGCGGCGTGGTGACGGATGAGATCACGAAGCGGCTCGCCGTTGGGGTAAACCTCGCCGGCCTGGACCGCATCACCGAATTGCGAGGCGTAGCATCCGATTGCCTCGAGCTTTTTCTCGAACGCGTCGGTGATGTCGACGACGAACGTCGGCTTCTGGTTGTCCTCTCGATAAGAGAGCGCGTGCAGAACCTTCAGTGGCCGATGCGCTGGTACTGACGGCTCGATCATCTTCAGGCCAGCGACGAAGCACGCATCGCGCACGAGCTGAGCGACGATGGGGTGGTCGGGATGTCGGCCGTATAGCGAGTGCGTCATCACGATCTTCGGCTGCAGTCGCCTGATCGCAACAGCCAACCTGGCTCGGGTTGCGGGCGTGTTCACGATCCCGCCGTCAGGGAGGCCCAGATTCTCGCGGACCGACACACCCAATACCTTCGCCGCGCGTCCCGCTTCCTCTGCGCGCAGCTGTGGAGTTCCGCGACTCGCCATCTCGCCCGCGGCCAGATCGATGATTCCGGTAGATCGTCCGAGCATCTGCGCGCGGATTAGGGTCCCACCACAAACGAGCTCCACATCGTCGGGGTGGGCGGCGATCGCGAGTACATCGACTTTGGTCATGACGAGAATCTACTCGTACCGCAAAGCGTCGATCGGATCCAGCCGCGCCGCGCGCTGAGCGGGCAGCATCCCGAAAACGATTCCGATGCTCACCGACACGAACACCGCAATCATGGTCAGCCCGATCGGGACCGCGGCATCGATCTTCATCGCCAGAGTCGCGAGTCTGCCGAAACTGAGGCCGATGAGGATGCCGAGCAGCCCGCCGAATCCGGTGAGCGTTGCCGCCTCGACGAGAAACTGGAACAGGATCTCGCGTCTGGTCGCGCCCAGCGCCTTGCGAATTCCGATCTCACGGGTGCGGCTCGTGACGGAAACCATCATGATCGCCATCACGCCGATCCCGCCGACCAGCAGTCCGACGCTCGACAGAACGATCATCACCAGGAAGAACACGCCGGTGATCTTGTTGAAGGTGTCGAGAATCTGATCCTGGGTTATCAGATCGAAATTGTTCTTGTCGGCTGGACGCAGTCTCCGCATCTCACGTAGCGCGATCGTTACGGCTTCCTGGGCTTCAGCCGTCGTGACGCCGCGTTTTGGCTTTACCGGGATGTAGAGCGCGTTGGTCTTGTCGATGGTGAATTGGTGGTCGAGCATCGCATACGGCACGATGACGCCGATGTCCTGGCCGGGAGGAGAGAAGATGTTGCCCGGCTGGGCGTAAACTCCAATCACTCGCGCCGGACGGCCGCTGATGTGAATCGTCTTGTCGAGCACGGACTCCTGGCCGAAGAGCTTTTTGGCGGCATTCTCGTCGAGCACCGCAACACTCCCTCCCGACGACATCTCCGCTGGCGTGAACCACCGCCCGTCAAGCAGCTCGCCGCCCTGAATCTCCTGGTACCGGTCGTCCGCGCCCATGATGATGATGTTCTGGGTGCGCTGCGCTTCGTACGAGAGCCGGCCGTTGGACTGTGCCCAGATCGCCGCATACGACACTTCGGGAAGCTCCTTGATGCGCTCCGCCTCGGCTTCGACGAGATCGGGACGTACCCGGATCCACTTGGGTAGTCGATCGGGATTGACCGGAGTCTGCGAGAACACTTTAACGACGTAGAATGTCGTCGGGCCGGCGATCTCAATGGTGCGGACGATCTGTTCCTGAATCCCTTGGACGATCGCCGCCATCGTCATCACCGTTGAGACTCCGATGACGACGCCAAGAATGGTGAGTGACGAGCGCAGCTTGTTGGCGCGCAGCGTATCCAGCGCGATCTGAAAGTTGCTGCGAATTCGCTCGGCGATGATCATTCGGCCCGCAATGCGGCAATGGGATCGAGCTGCGCTGCGCGCGACGCGGGGTAGACTCCGAAAAGCACGCCGACACCGGCGCCGAGCGCCAGCGCCAGCATCACCGACCACATGCTCACCCGCGCGGGCAGCGGGGATGCGAGACTGACGAGCCCGGCGAGTCCCCAGCCGGCCGCCACGCCGCATAAACCGCCGATGGTCGCCAGCACGATCGATTCGACCAGGAACTGGCGGCGAATGTCGCCGGGCTTGGCGCCGAGCGCCTTACGGACGCCGATCTCCTGGGTGCGCTCGGTGACTGACATCAGCATGATGTTCATGATGACGATTCCACCGACGACGACTCCGATCGCAACTATCGCCGGGATGACCGAGAAGAGGATGCGGGTGAGATTCTTCCAGAAATCCACCAGCGCGTCGGCGGTCTCGACCGAATAGTTCGGCTCTTCGCTCGGCCGCAAGTGATGCGCAATGCGCATCGCTTCATCGGCGCGCTCCATCCCGCTGGCGACCAGATCGGCGCTCGGCATTTTGACGGAGACGGTGTTCGTTTTCCGCCGGCCGTAGATCATCTCGAAGTTCGGCAACGGCAGCAGTACGAAGCCGTCGAACGATTGGCCGAGTACGCGGCCCTTCTTGGCGATGGTACCGATCACCGTAAAACGCTGGCCGATGATGCGGATGTCCTGACCAACGGGGTCAACGTTCTCGAAGAGCTTCTCGGCGACGTCGGCTCCAATCACGGCGACAGGTCGGCGATCCCGGACATCCAGATCGGTGATCGGCCGGCCGCTGGCGAACACGTAGTCCTGGACGACCTGATAGGGTGCCGTGACGCCCATGATCACGACATCGCCCATGGTTTTGTTGCGCCAGACGATGTCGGCAATGGGCGTCGGCCAGCCCGACTGCAGGCTCACCGCGACCGCTTCGGGTACCGCGGCAATCACCGCTTCCGCATCGGATTCGGTGACGCGCGGACGGCGTTGCAGCTTTCGCCACTCTTCGTCATCGAAGAGTCCGATCCGGATCGGGGTGCGTCTGACCTGAAAAGTATTGGCGCCGATCAACGCGCTGGCGAGGTTCTCCTTGACGTAAAAATTCATCCCGGAGATGATCGCGACGACCGCGACCAGGAACGCGACCGACACGATGATGCCGAGTAGCGTAAAGAACGACCGCAGCTTGTTGACGCGGATTTGCTCGAGCGCGGTGGTTATCACGTCGGCGAAGCGCATCCTCTAATTTCGGGGCCGCATCGCCCGGGCGCCATGATTTCTAGGCGGTTGGCCGGATGAGGAGGTACAACAGAAGACTACCGGCCGGCGGCCGTGGGCGGGACGGCCCGAGGCCGCGGGCTTCGTTCATAGTCGACTCTACGCTAATCGTGCACAGACACGTCGGCAGCGCGGTTTACCGGGAACCCGCCACCGTGCTACCCGCAACCCGGAACGCGTTATCCCCGATCGGCGAGACAGCCCAGGACGAGTTGTTTATTCGTATCGGAGCGCTTCGACCGGATCCAGCCTCGCCGCCCGGGCTGCTGGCAGCAGTCCGAACAGAATCCCCGTGAACGCACTCGTCCCGAGCGCGGCGAGAACCGCGGAAATCGGCGTCGATGCTGGGACGGCCGGGAACGCCGTCTTGATTCCGAGTGCGACGAGAATTCCCAGCACGAGGCCGATCGACGCGCCGATGCTCGTCAGCGTTGCAGCCTCAACCAGGAACTGCCACAGGATCGCGCTCTTGGTCGCCCCCAGGGCTTTGCGGACGCCGATCTCGCGCGTGCGCTCGGTGACGCTGATCATCATGATCGCCACCACCCCGACGCCGCCGACGAGCAGACCCACCGACGACAGCGCCAGACCGACGACGAAGAACGTTCCGAACAGCTGATTGTAGATGCCCATCAGGCGATCCTGAGTAACGATCTCGAAGTTGTTCTTCGCGGTGGCGCGCAGCCCGCGCATCCCGCGCAGAAGCGCCGTCACATCATCCGTCGCCTCTTCGGTGGTCACGCCCGGCTCGGGCTTGACAATGAAGTCGACGCCGCGCATCCAGGGATTGAGCGCGCGCCGCGCGCTCTCGAACGGTACTATCGCTTTGGCCTGATCGCCGCCGCCGGCAGATGTCGGCGTCCCCATCGGACTTGCCGTGTAATGGTAGACGCCGATCACCTTGAAGTTGACGCCATCGACGCTGATGGTCTTGTCGATGGGATCCGACGTCCCGAACAGCCGCTCGGCCAGCTTCTGGTTTACGATGATGACCCTTGCCGCCGTGGTGTTCTCGGCGTAGGTGAAGCTGCGCCCCGGATAGATGTCACCGCCGTCCACGTCGACCCAGTTCGGCGTGTAAATCTCCATCCCTGTGCTCACCTGCTTGTCCTTGTAGGTGAACTTTGCGCCGCTGCCCAGGTGAGCAGTTACCGCCTTGATGGTCGGCAACCGCTCGATTGCCTTGGCCTCATCGATCGTCAGCGGCGGATTTCGGCGCCACGGACAGGTCTCGTCGCTTCCATCGCACGCCGTGAAGCCGCTGATCGGTCGTCGATATATGTAGAACGAGGTCGGGCCCGCCGCCTCCAGATCGCGCGCGAAGCTCTCGTTGATGCCACGCACCACCGACGACATCGCGACCACGACGAAGACTCCGATGGCGACCCCGAGGATGGTGAGCGCCGCGCGCACCTTGTTGGAGCGGATGGAGTCGACGGCCATGCCGACTCCCTCGAACGCGTTGAAGATCCGTTGCGCGAGTCTCACGCTATTCCTTGCGGAGTGCCTCGATGGGGTCGAGCCGCGCGGCTCGACGCGCTGGATACACGCCCGAGATGATTCCGACTACTGTCCCGAGCAGCGTCGCGAGGACGATGGACCACGGCGCGATTGCCGCGGGTAGCGGCGTCTTCCATTCGATGATTTTCGCGATTGCGATGCCGAGCAGAATGCCGATCACGGCGCCGAGCGTGCTCAGCGTCGCGGCCTCGACGAGGAACTGCCGCATGATGTCGCGACGCCGCGCGCCGAGTGACTTGCGGATGCCGATCTCACGCGTCCGCTCCGCGACGGCGACCAGCATGATGTTCATGATGACCATTCCGCCCACGATGAGTCCGATCGCCGGGAAAGCGGTGCCAGCCATCGTCATCACTTTCTTGAGCTTGTCCATGAACGCGAGCGCGCTCGCCGACGTCTCCATGAAGAAGTTGTCGGGCTCCGCGGGCCTGAGCTTGCGGCGTCCGCGCATGACTTCGCGCACCGCCTCCATCGCGTCGGTCATCGTCAGCTCTGAGGGCGTCTGCACCATGATCCCATCGACGTCGCCGCGTGGATTGGTGAAGTGGTGAAGCGGCGAGTTGTATGGCGCGATGGCGATTCGATCCAGCGATAGGCCGAAGACAGAGCCTTGTTTCTCGAGCACTCCGATCACGGTGTAGGGCATGCCCTTGATCCGAAGCTGTCTCCCCAAAGGATCGAGGTCATTGAAGAAGTACGTCGCGACGTCGTTGCCGATTACCACGACGGGCGCGCCCAGCGCTGCCTCCTGCTGGGTGAAGAGCCGGCCGGTGTGGACGTCATACTTCTTGATCGTGAAGTAGTCTCCGTCGACGGCGTGGGCTTCGACCTGCTTCGGCCGCGCGTACTGGCTCTCGGCCTGGAGGTTCTCCTGACTTTCGACCGCGTAGCGCGATCCCTCGGGTAGCACGCTCGCCACCAGCGGCAGATCGGAGTGATAGATCCGCGGACGCCGCAGCCACGCGCGCCACTCTTCCTCCGAGCTGGCGCCATCCCCGAACCAGGGGAAGCGCCGCAGGGTGAAGGTGTTCACGCCGAGCAGCTTCGCGGCGAAATCGTTCTCCATGTAGCTGCTCATTCCCTGCACGATCGAGATAACGGCGATGAGAAACATGACGCCGATGCAAACACCCAGCAGAGTGAAGAAGCTTTTCAGCTTCTGCACCCGGATCTGCGCCAGGGCGAGCCAGATTGCTTCTACGAAGGGCACGTCAGTCCTTGCGAGTCAGAGCGGGGGCGGCGATGCCGGCCGTCTTGATGAAGGTCTCGACCTTCTCGTCGCTTGCAACCCGGCCGTCGCGCAGGACGATCACCCGGCGCGCGTGCGCCGCGATGTCCGGCTCGTGGGTGACCATGATGACGGTCTGACCCTGCGACGCGAGTCCCTGGAAGACGCGCATGATCTCTTCTGACGTCGTCGAATCGAGATTTCCAGTCGGCTCGTCAGCGAGAAGAATCGCGGGCCGATTCACGAGCGCGCGTGCGATTGCGACGCGCTGCCGTTGTCCGCCCGACAGCTCGTTGGGCCGGTGGTGGATGCGATCGCCCAGCTGCACGCGCTCCAGCGCCTCGGTCGCGCGGGCCCGTCGCTCGTCGGCATTTACACCGGCATAAACCAGCGGCAGCTCCACGTTGTGCAGCGCGGTTGCGCGCGGCAGGAGGTTGAAGGTCTGGAACACGAAGCCGATCTCGCGGTTTCTGACGCGCGCGAGCTCGTCTTCGTCCTTGTCGGACACCAGCATTCCGTTCAGCCAGTATTCGCCGCCGTTCGGCGTGTCGAGGCAGCCAATCAGATTCATCAGCGTCGATTTGCCCGATCCGGACGGGCCCATGATCGCCACGTACTCGTTGCGGCGGATCGCGATGTCGACTCCGCGCAGCGCGTGCACGACCTCGCCACCCATGTCGTAGTCGCGCTTGAGCTCACGGGTGACGATTACCCAGTCCTTCTCGGGCGCGACACCCGATTCGGTGGTGACCGCCTGCCGCTCAGCGGTAGTGCTGAGCGGGATTTCATCGATTTGCATTAGGATTTCGCTGGTTGGCCGGGTTTGGCAGCCGCTTCTTTCTGTGCGCGCACGGTTGCGCCATCCTTGAGCTCGCGGATGGCCTGGTAGGTCCCGCCGACGATTTCCTCGCCTTCCTTGAGACCAGTCAGCACCTCGAAGTACTTCTCGCCCGCGATACCAACTCTTACGGGGCGGAAGGTGACTTTGTTGTTGGCTCCGATCACGAACACGCCTTCTACATCCCGCTTGCCGACCTGCTTAGTCGGGCCGCGCCGAGCCAGCGTCAATGACGTGTCCGGCTTGACCGTGTCCTCACGAACAGTGAGCGCGATGATCGGGATCGACAGCACGTTGTTGCGCGTCGAGGTGATGATCTTCGCGGTCGACGAGAAGTCGGGGCGCGTCTCCGGTGGTGCGTTCAACAACTGAATGGTCACCTCGTAATCGATCGCCTGATCGGCGGCGCCGCCGGTTCCACCGGTGCCCGCCGCCTTCACCGAGCTGTTCGAGATCTCCGAGACCCGACCGACGAAGGTCGTGTCGGGGAACGCGTCGAGCTGCACGACGGCAGAATCGCCGATCTTGATTCGCGACACATCCGTCTCATCGACCTTGACCTTGGTTTCGAGCACACTCATGTCGCTGATCGTCAGCATCGTGGCAGCGTCCTTGTTGAACGTACCCTGAATCGCCGTCTCGCCCTGCTCGACGCTCAATCTCGTCACCTGTCCACTCATTGGCGCGACTATGGTCGTCTTGCCGAGCAGTGACTGCGCGTCACGCAGCGACGCCGCCGCCTGATCGACGGAGTGGTTGGCGGCCTCGAGACTCGCCTGATCGACCTCGACTTCAGTGCGGAGCTGCTCGATCTGCTCGTCGGAAACGAGCGTCGGGTTGGCTTTCTTGAGCGCCATCAGACGGTCGAAATTTCTCTGCGCCTGGGTGAGCGCGGGCTTCGCCTGCGCCGCCTGGGCGCGCGCCGAAGCGACCGCTGCCGTGGCGCGCTCAACCGACGCCCGGTATTGCGACGGATCGATCTCGAGCAGGAACTGGCCGGCCGTCACCATCTGACCTTCCTTGACTGCGAGGCGGACGATGCGCCCGCTGATGTCAGCGCTGATGTCGACCTTGGTGTGTGGCTGGACCTGCCCGCTGGCGGTTACCGACGCGACGAGATCGCGGCGCTGAACCTTCTCCACTCGGACTTCGGTTGCCTTGTTGCGGCCCTTCATGGCGCTGGTGACGCCGATGATCAACACCGCGAGGGTGATGGCGCCGACAACTGTCCACTTGGTGCGTTTCTTCATTGTCTCGATCCGATTAGCGAAGGGGATGACCGACGGCGCTCTCCAGAGCGGCGAAGGCTTTGTGGTAGTCGTAAATCGCGTTGATACGGTCACTTTCGGCCCGCTCGTACGTCGCGCGCGCCTCGGTCAGATCGACGAAGGTCGTCGCGCCGATCCGGTACCGGTCCTGCACGAGCTTGAGCTCGTTCTTGGCTGCTTCGGCGTTCTGTTCCTGAAGCGTCACGGTCTTCCCGGCGGTCACCAGCGTCAGATAGGCAGCGGTGACGTCGGCGGTGAGGGCGAGCTCCATCGAGCGCACGCTGTAGCGGGCATCGGAACGGTTTGCCATCGCTTCCTGCAACCGTTGCTCGCGCGCGAACCCGTCGAACAGCGGCAGCGACAACATCGCCGTGATTGACCGCGGCGATTTCGTGAAATCAAACGGAAACTTGGAGTTGCTCTGCCGAATAGCGGCCGCCTGGGCGTCGGTAAAAGTCATCGCCTGACACTCTGCCAATTGATTGGAGAGGTTGAGCGCTGCGCGCACTTCCTCCGTGCGGACGCAGCTGGAGCGCGATGCCTCGAGCTGCGCCTGCGCCTGCTGGACTGGAAAGTTCGGGTTCGTGTAGCCGTACGTATAGCCGCCGATGCCCGTCGAGAGCGACAGGGTCGGCGAGTACTCGCCCTTTTCGCGGCGCACATTCAGGTCGGCCACGTGCTCACGGGAACGTAGCGCCAGCACCCCCGGGTTATCGCGGCGAGCCGATGCGATCAAATCCTGGAGACTGAGATTCATCGGCGTGACCTTGAATTCGGTGGTCAGCTGCACCGTCGCCGGCTGCGGCGCCCCCAGGATCTGGAAGAGTCGCAACTTCTCGATCTCCACCTGATTCCGGGCCTTCAATGCCTGGACTTTCTGGAGGCCGAGCGCGACTTCGGCGCGCTGGACGTCCAGCTGGGTCCCCGAGCCCACGATTTCACGGGCCTGCGCAAGGATTAGCTCGGCCTGCGACGCGACCACCAGCGAATCCTGGAGGTCGGCGGTTGCCTCCGCCTGAAGCGTGGATAGATACTGCTGCGCCACATTGGCGCGCAGAGTTTCCGCCGCGCCGGTGATGTCGGCTTCGACCGCGTCGCGATTTGCGCGCTGCAGGCTTGGCGTGATCAGAGTCGCCGAATTGAGCCGGTAGCTGAGACCGATCTCGTAATTCGACTGGTTGACGTCCGAGGAGGCTCCCAAAGTGGTGCCGCTGAATATCTGTTCGCCGCCCTGCTGGCGCGAGACGCTGAGTGAGGCGTCCGCGCTCGGGAGCAGTGCGCCGTAAGCGCTTCGCACCGCTGCGCGAGCGCCGATGCGGTTGTTGAGGGTCTGCTGGAACGCCGGATTGTTGCGCCTTGCCAGCGCGATCGCCTGATCGAGCGACAGGCTCGTCGGGGCGGTCGAATCGGCAGGAGCGACCTGGGCAGATGCCCTTACGCTGACTGCGACCAGACCTATGGAAAGCAGTGTTCTTATCATTTGATGGAGAGGATGGCTTTTGGACAACTACGCGCAACTATATAACAGAGTTTCAGGCGCCAGACACGCCGGATTTTCTTAAGATTGAATTAAGAACGACGCGGCTCAAACTGCGCGCGGTCACTCCCGCCATTTACTCCGTCGGGGATGGCGCGAGGAAGATGCGATCGCTGATCTTGGCGTAGATCCGGTCGTAGATCAGCCGGCCTTTCTCCGCGGAAGCAAGCGACGGGCGCCCGATCGAACCCGCGCTGCCGCTCGGCACCGTCAGCCAGCCGCGGCGGTATCTGCGCAGCTGCTCGCGCGACATCATGTAGTCCTGAGCCTGATCGAGGCTGACCATCTCCGGATGGAGGTAGAGCATTATCGATGTATCGACTTCATCGCCGTGCATTGCTTCGCGCTGTCCCTGCAGCAGATCCGAGAGGTTCATGCCGAACATGTCGACGACGCGTACCCGCGCCGCGGTGGTGGTCACCGTCGCGAGAGCCTCCTGATGCGGATCATGGCCGTGGGCCGTCAACAGAATGAATTCGCGGACGCCCGTTGCCTCCCACGAGTCGATCAGGTCGTTGAGCATCCGATGCAGGGTCTTTTTGCGCAGTGACGCGTTCCCCGTGAAGCCGCGTTCGGTGTCGACGTTGACTCCGTACTCCACCGTTGGAGCGCGCAAAACGCCATATTCTGCGGACAGGTCGTCGGCCATCCGCTCGACGATGATCGTGTCGCAGCCGAGCGGAAGATGAGGCCCGTGCTGCTCGCAGGTGCCGATCGGGATGATGAGTCGCGGATCGTTGCCGAGCGCGGCACTTACCTGCGCAGGATTGAGCTCCTTTACGCGCAGCGGACCGGAAGCCGGTAAGGGGGAGGGAAGAGTCATCGCGTCAGCTGGGGATCCTACTGTAAGAAGCCGACCTCGCTCGCGGCGCGCAATCCTCGCCGCGTCGGCGATTCCGCTTTTCCTGATCGCGATGTGGGTGAGAACACCGGCGCTGCCCCGCACGGCATCGGCGGCATCGCAGACCGTCGCTGATCTCACGAACGCTTCCGACGGCGCGATTCGGGCGCTGCAGCGAGAGCTGGCGACGACTCGCGAACGTCTCGACGAGCGCGCCACCACTGCCCTCGAAGCGCCTGATACTTCTGAAGCGGCGTTCCAGTTCCTCGATACCCGCTCCCCGCACCGCGAAGGCGAGTCGGTGGTGCTGCTCGATGGAAGTCGGCCGGTGGCGTGGTCCGGAGAAATGCGCGTCGATCCGGACACGGCTGCCGCACCGATGAGCGTCAGCTTCAACCCGTTTTACGTTTCGCTTCAGGTCACGCGGTCGCGCGGAAGTCGGCGCGCAGTTGCGTCGGCGGTGGTCGATGCAGCGCCGCCGGCCGATCGGCTCACCGAATCCGTCAACAGCCGGCTCTCCGCAACGCAGGCAGTCACCTCGTACGAGTTTGCGCCTGGTGACAGTGCCGGCGGAGGCGATGTGGTTTTGGCGCTGAACGGGAAGCCGCTGTTGCGCGCGACGCCGCAGCTCGCGGCGGCTGGCGAGGTCCGCTTCCGGCAGGCTTCGATGCTGCGTGCACGCGGGACCGTCGCGCTCGTGATTCTGGTGCTCGCATTTCTCGGATACGCGTGGCGAGATCGCCATGCATTGACCGAGCGCCTGCTCGCGCTGGGTTTCGCGCTGTTACTTGCTGCGCTCGTCCCGTGGAATTCGTTCTCCAACGCTTCGCGCGCGTTCGATCCGGCGTACTACTTCTCGAGACTGGCCGGTCCGCTCACCGCTAACGCGGGCGCGCTCTGCATCAGCGCATGTCTCGTCCTGATGGCGGTTTTCGCAGTGATTCGAGCGCGCCCCGACGCGCGCTGGCCGCGCGCGGCGGCCGCGGTCTCTGCGCTTCTCATTCTCGGCGTCGGGCTGCCGTTTGCTTCCAACATCGTGCGCGGCATCGGTCAGCCGCCGTGGGGCTCTACGCCGGGGTTGTGGCTGCTCTGGGAGGTACCGCTTTTCATTTTCCTTTTCGCGGTCCTGCTCAGCGTCTACTGGACCATCAGGATGGCACTCGGCGGGCCGGGCAGCGTCAGCTTTCGAGCGGCATTAATCCTCGCTTGTGGCGCCGGTATCGTGGCGCTTGCCGGCCTCTGGTCGACGACTTCGAGGCAGCGTATGCAGCTCGCCGAAGAAGACGTCGCCGCGCTCGGCCACGTCGACGACTACGCGGTGCAGTTGACGCGGCGCCTCGTTTCCACGCTCGAAAGCTCGTCCAGGGCTGGGAATCGCGCCGATCTGCTGAAGTTGTACGCATCGTCTGATCTCGCGGCCGCGGAATATCCGGCGGTGCTGGCGTCGTGGGACCAGGTTGGCAATCGCATCTCCGAGTTCGCGGTGGTCCCGACCGAGCCGGATTCGACTGCCATTGCCAGCGCCATCAGGGAGACTCTGACCACCAACCAGCCGGTGACCAGAAGCGTTCTCGGACCGACAGGCGTTCAGGTGTTGGCGGCGGTCGCGCATCCTGATGGAGGCGCGACTTCGGTACTGGTGTTGCCGCGCACGCGGTTGCTGGGCGCAAACCCTTACGCAGCATTGATCGGGATGGCGTCTCCATCGGGGGGCGATCCGCCGTACACCGTGGCGCTTGCCGACGCATCGGCAGCCGCCGTTGCCGATACCTCCGCTGTGCGCTGGCACCGCGTTGGTGACGAAGTGCACGGAGATCGTCTCATCTCGACCAGTACGGGGACGATGCGCGCGCACGTCGAAATCGATTTCCGTTCACTGTGGGCACGCGGTGAGCGAGGCGTGCTCGTGCTTCTCTTCGACCTGATCGTGGCGGGACTGCTGTGGCTCGTCGGCGCGCTCGTCGAAAAAGGCTTTCTACGCTGGCTCAGGGTTCGCGCTGCGCGATGGATTTATACCTATCATGCGCGCCTGACCCTCGCACTCTTTGCGTTTTTCGTGATTCCCGCGATCGCCTTTGCGGTGTGGTCGTATCAGCGGCTGCGAGGAGACGATCTCCAGACGAGGGAAGTCCTGGTAGGCGAGACGCTGCACGCAGTGGTGACGGGCAATGAGCTCAACCAACTGGCAGCGGCAGCGCGTCGCTTCGATACGCCGCTGTTTCTCTACAAGAGCGGGTTCCTCGAGGCGAGCAGCGACACTCTGCTCGACGCTCTCGCGCCGATGGGACGATCCTTGCCGCCGGCCGTCAGCCTGAGGATCGAGCGTGCCGGCGAGCTGTCCGCGGCATGGGAAGAAGCTCTTGGTTCGGCACGCATGCTATTCGGGTACGCCGCGGCGGTCGCCCCCGATCAACAGCGTTATGTCGTCGCCGCTCCGGCGCGAAGTGACGATCTCGTGCTGGACCGCCGACGCCGCGACCTGGGCATGCTCGTACTGTTTGCGACGGCCGCTGGAGCTTTGGCGGCGCTCTGGCTCAGCGGAATCGCAGCCCGCCGCCTGGCGCGCGATCTCGAGCTGAGCAGAATCGAGGTCGCCCGCGCCGAGCGAGTCCTGGCCTGGGGAGAGATGGCGCGCCAGGTCGCGCACGAGATCAAGAATCCGCTTACCCCGATCAGGCTTGGCGTTCAGCATCTCCGACGGGCGCGCAGTGATCCGCGGGTCGATTACGATACTGTACTCAATGACAACGTTCGACGAATTCTCGCCGAGATCGACCGCCTGGACGAAATCGCGCGCTCGTTCAGCCGGTATGGCAGCGCTCCGGCTGATCTTCCACCCGCCGAGCCGGTGGATGTTGCAGCCATCACCCGCGACGTGGCCGGACTGGAGCAGATGGGCGATCGGAAAGTGAAATGGCGGCTGCGCGGAGCAGACCGTCCGATCTGGGCGATGGCGCGCAAGGACGAGATGCGGGATGTGCTGCTCAACATCTTCGAGAACGCGCGGCTTGCCGGAGCCCGTCACGTTGACATCACCATGCAGGAAGAAGATGTACGTGTGCGCATCGAGACGATCGATGATGGCAGCGGAATTCCACCTGCTGTAATGCCGCGCATCTTTGAGCCACATTTTTCGACTCGCACGACGGGTAGCGGGTTGGGACTCGCCGTGACCCGCCGGCTGATCGAGGCCTGGGGCGGCGAGATTGCGATAACAAGCGACGAGGGACGGGGAACGAGAGTGCTGATACTTCTGGCGCGGAGTGCGCCATGACGCCGGTCAACCGCGGAGTAGTTACACCGCGCGCGACCAAGGTACTGCCGCCGCATCTGGTCGAATGGCAGTTGCCACCGGAATGGTCGTGGGGTCCGGGCGGGATGGTCGGAGACTATCGCCATTACCAGGAAGTGGTCGATGTGCTCGGACGATCCTTGTCTCTCGTCACGGCTCCCGATCCCGCGCACACCGGGTGGCTGTTCGAGGAGGCGCGGCAGCTCGCGCAGCGTAGCCATCCTTCGATACCGACGACGTACCATTACTGGACATCTTACCGTGAAGGCCGACGCGGTCCCGGATATCTACGGCGCTGGGTGACGGGCGAGACCGTGCGCGCGCGGCTGGCGCGCCTTGGGCTGGCGGACATCCCATACGTCCTGCAGCTGCTTCGCGGCGCGTGCTCCACGCTCGCGTATCTGCACGAGACCGGCATCGCCCACGGTGGACTCAACGGCGACGCCCTGTGGACGACTCCTACCGGACGCCTCTGGATGCTGGAGTGGCAATGGGCAGTGCCACGCGAATCCATTCCGGCCGGCGTGCGGCCGGGGAATGGTCCGCTCGAGATTCGTTCGCTCGAATCATCCCGACCGATGCGTGAAGAGCTGTTGCCGATGCCGCCGGAGTGGGAATCCGACGAGTGGATACCGACGCCGGCAAGCGACCAATGGCAGCTCGCGGCGATGTGCTTCACCGCACTCACCGGCGAAGCGCCGCCCTCGCGCGGTGCACCGCCCGTGAAACTCGTGCGCCCGGAGACTCCCGAGTCGATGGCGATCGCGCTGGATCGCGCACTCTCGCTCGATCCGGGAGACCGATACCCATCGCTGGCGGTGCTGCTCCGCGCTGTCGATCGAGGCGACCCGACCCGTACGGTGGTGATGGTCCGCGGTGAGCCGGATCGCAGTGCCAACGAGTCTGCGGAAGCACGAGTGCGCTGGGCGGTCGGTGATGATTACGAGATCCTCTCGAAGCTGGGCAGCGGGGCGTTTGGCACGGTCTGGCGCGCGCGCGATCTCTCGCTCGAGCGCGAGGTAGCGCTCAAGGCTCTTCACCCGAGCATCGCGCGCGATGATCGCGCGGTGCGGGCGTTCTGGCGCGAGGCGAAGCTCGCTGCGCAGCTCGCGCATCCGGCCATCGTCCCGATCTACGATTGGGATTCGAGCGGAGATCTGTCGTGGTACACGATGGAACTGGCTGAGGAGGGCAGCGTTGCGAGCTTGATCGCGCGCTCGGGACCGCGCCAGATCGCGGAGATCGCGTCGCAGGTGGATCAGGTGCTGGACGGTCTGATCGTCGCGCACGCGAACGGAATCCTGCACCGCGATCTGAAACCGGAGAACGTGCTGATAGACCGATATCAACGATGGCGCATCACCGATTTCGGAATCGCGAATGTCACCGGTGAGGACGTCGCGAGCACGACGGGTACGCCGGCGTTCGCGGCACCGGAGCAATTGCTTGGTGAGCTGCAGGGACCGTCGGCGGACTATTTCGCGCTCGCCGCGATCGTGTATTTCACGTTGACTGGTGACACGCCTTTCGGCGCCGATGATGCGCGCAGCATTCTGGCGCGCCAGTTGGGCGAGCGCGCTGACCTCGGGATGTTTCCGAGCGTTCTTGCGTCCTGGTTCAGGACGGCATTTGCGGCGAAAGCGGAGGACCGGTTTGCGGACGGCAGCGCGATGAAGCTGGCGTGGGAAGCGGCAGCTGACAGGATACTTGCGCGACAGCGTGGTTCGTGGTGGCGCAGGGTTGTGTCGAGGCCCGATTTGCGCTCCTAAATACCCCAATTCGATCCGAAGCCCTGCCTTTGCGTGGTGCGGGGCACAACTGGCGTGGCACTTGCAAGCCGATTTGGCCACGACGAGTACGGTTTATCGTAGCCGCAAATTCGCGGAGCGTGACGAATGTTTGTCGCGTTGTTTTCAACGTTCGAGCATCACTAGCTTCTCAGGAAAGACTTGCTAGTTTGTCCGGTTGTGAAGCGGGTAGGGCCTGGCGAGCGTTTGCGCGCTCAGCGGGCATGCATCCTGCCTCACGACGCAACGTGCAACCGCGGTAACCGCTGCAAAGCATCTCCACCCTTTGAGAGGAACCAATCATGTTGAGAAGAAGTTGGACCGTCTGCGCGATGACGGCCTTACTCCTCGGCGGATCGGCGGCAGCACAGTCGCCCGGGACGTTGCTGGTAGGCGGGTTCGCTTCGTGGACGAAATTCGATAGCAAATGGGGTCTGAATACGGACTTTGGTAACTCCATCGGGTACGGTGGACGCGTCGGCGCCTTCATTGCTCCGAATTGGAATCTCGAGGCGGACGGTCAGTACATCCCCGCGCAGTCAGAAGTGGGCGACCTCGACGTCAAGGGGAGCAACATTTCGGCTCGGCTCGTTTACAGCTTCCCGATGGGCAACCTCCCCTCCTTCCACATTGGCGCCGGCGGAATTCTCCAGAATTTCCGCGGTGACGACAATGTCGGCGGGGGCGTTTACCAGTTCGGTGCAAACGGCCTTGCCGGGTTCAACCTCGGCTTCAGCGGCATCTCGCTGCGCGTCGACGGTCTGGTCAACTACTTCCCGTCGAACGACGGAAGGTTTGACTTCGGCGCACAGGCTGGACTGCAATTCTCCCCGGACCTCCGCAACCTTTTTGGCGGGGGCACCATGGCTACGACGCCAGTGATGTATGCGCCGTACGTGTGGTGGGACAACCTGGACGCCCCGCTTCCTGGAACCGTTGAACTCGGTGGCTTCGTCCAGTACACGTTCTTCGACGACAACGCCGGACTCGAAGGTTCCGCGGTTGCTGAAGACGGACTGGGTTACGGCGGACGCGTCGGCGTGTTCCTCTCCGACCCGCGCTGGGAGCTCGAGGGCGACGGCTATTATACTCCGGCCGACAACGAGATCGAGAACTCCCCCATCTCGGAAGTGAATGCGCACGCTTTTGCGCTGCGCCTGAACTACAACTTCCCGATCGGTAACTTCATCGGCGGTCGCCAGAGCCAGTTCATCATCGGCGCCGGCCCCACTCGCACCAGCTACAAGTTCGCGAGCGACGCCAACGACAATATCGGCTACACCTATAACTATGGTGGTAGCGCGCTCGCTGGTATTCGCCTCGGCGTAGCGAACCGTACCGCGATCCGCGTGGACGGCGTCCTTGATTACATGCCGAACCACAATCCCGATGCGAACATGAACATTCATGTTCGTGGCGGTCTGAGTTTCCTGCTCGGTGGTGCGCGTCCGGAAGTCATGTGCACGTACGCCGGCCTCGAGAGCATTCCTGCTTCGAGCCCGAACTGCGTTGCGCCGCCTCCGCCGCCTCCGCCGCCGCCACCGCCGCCGGCTGTCACGCCGTGCCCGTATAACGCGAGCATCGCTTCGACAGATCCGAACTGCGTGGCCCCGGTCGATACGACCGCGATCACTGGCCCGATCTACTTCGACTTCGACAAGTCGACGATCAGACCGGATGCGGCTGCTACACTCGATCGCAAGATCCCGTGGCTGCAGGCCAACCCGGGTATGAGAATCCGTATCGAGGGTAACGCTGACGAGCGTGGCTCCGACGAGTACAACCTGGCCCTCGGCCAGCGCCGCGCGGCAAGCGCCAAGCGGTACCTCGTTGACCACGGCATTGCAGCAGATCGCTTCGACCTCGTGTCGTACGGCGAGGAGCGCCCGGTTTGCACCGAGCACAACGAGGCCTGCTGGCAGCAGAACCGTCGCGATGACTTCCGTATCGTGACGATCGGCAGCGACAGGATCGTCGTACCACCGATGGAATAAGCACCTTCTCCAGCCGGCCTCCGAAAGGAGGTCGGCACGGAGACTAAAAGGCGGGGCGTCCGAACACCGACGCCCCGCCTTTCTGTTTTATGCCTCCGGCGTCTCGGCTGCCGAAGCCGTCGTCGCCGGCGGCACCGGTGCACCTGTCGGGACGCGCGGCCGGTAGCGCAGCGCTTCAGCGACGTGAGCCGGCCCGAGCTCGCGCACCTCCTCCAAATCGGCAATCGTTCGGGCAACCTTGAGTACTCTGTGGTAGCCGCGTGCCGACAGTCCGAGCCGCTCCGCCGCCGCCTGGAGTAGCGATCTCGCTTCGGCGTGAACCGGGGTGTGCGCGTCCAGCCACCGGCCAATCGCGAAGGCGTTGCACGTGACTCCCGGCTTTCGCGCAAAGCGCATACGCTGCCTGGCGCGTGCTCGCTCGACCCGCGCGCGAATGGCGCTCGATGCGTCGCCGTTGCCGTTGCCACTGAGTTCGCGTAGCGCGACAGCGCCGACGGTGACGTGCATGTCGATCCGGTCGGCGAGTGGCCCGGAAATCCGCGCGTTATACCGCTCGACGTCGACGGCGCTACATGTACAGGTGCCGCCTGGATCGGCTGCCTTTCCGCACGGACACGGGTTGGAGGCACCGATCAGGGTGAACCGCGCAGGATAGGTAACTGCCTGCGCGGCGCGCGCGATCACGACTTTCGCGTCTTCCATCGGCTGCCGCAGGCCGTCGAGCACGTGACGCGGAAACTCGAGCATCTCGTCGAGGAACAACACGCCCTGATGGGCCAGACTCACCTCGCCGGGGCGCGGATGCGAGCCTCCGCCGATGAGGCCGGCGCTCGATATTGAATGGTGAGGCGCGCGAAAGGGCCGTACACCTTCGCTGACGCTGCTGCGCTCGAGCAGACCGGCAACGGAGTGAATGGCGATGACCTCGAGCGCCTCTTCCTCGGACAATGCCGGTAGGATCGTCGGCACGCGTCGGGCGAGCATCGTCTTGCCCGCGCCCGGTGGTCCAACGAGCAAGACGTTGTGACCGCCAGCAGCCGCGACCTCGAGAGCGCGCTTGGCACCTTGCTGGCCGACCACGTCGGCGAAATCGCTCGCATCCGTTGCGGCGGTGGAAACGCCCACACCACTTCCCGCCGGCGTCAGCTCGCCGCGCTGAAGCTCGCTCACGAGACAAGCCAGTCGGACCGGCGCCGACAATGTCAGCGCGCTCACCCTGGCGGCTTCGGCAACATTTGATGGCGGGAGCACCAGTGTTTCCACGCCCGACCGCATCGCGTGCCGCGAGATCGACAGCGCACCGCGCATTGGCCGGAGCGCGCCGTCCAGACCAAGCTCACCGACGAACATTCGACAGTCAGCCGCGGACGACTGCAGTTGTCCGGTCGCGATGAGAATCCCGATCGCGATCGGTAGATCGAACGCCGTTCCCTCTTTGCGAACATCCGCCGGCGCAAGGTTGACCGTGATGCGGCGCGGCGGGACCTTGAAGCCCGAATTGACCAGGGCAGCGCCGACACGCTCCCGACTTTCCTTAACAGCGCTCGCGGCGAGACCGACGATCGTCCACTGCGGCAGCCCTTGAGCTGCGTCTACCTCTACAGTCACGTCGTAAGCATCGATTCCGACGAGCGCGGCGGATCGCACGGCAGCGAGCATCCAGGAGGCTAGCGGGCACGACCGTCGCAACGCGAAACCAATCGAGGGCGCGCGGAATCATCGCTCCGCTTCGTGCAGCATTCGCTGCCAGCCCAACGTAGAAGCTCAAGGCAGCCAACTGTTAACCAGAGTTTTTGGGATGAGAGTGAAGTCATATTTGGTCGCGCTTGGCGTTTTGTCGCTCGCCAGCCCCGCGATCGGAGTAGCCCAGGTTGGTTCGACCACCGACATCGTGATGGGGAGGGTCGCGGGAGTCGACAGTCAGGCCGTCTCGGGCGCGCGGGTCGAAGTCACATCCGCGGAAACCGGGATAATGCGCAGCAAGACCACCGACGCCGACGGCAGATACACGATCGTGTTCCCCGACGGCGGCGGCACCTATCGCATTACCGTGCGCGCAATTGGGATGGCGCCCGTCACCCGCGACATCCAGCGTCAGGGTGATGAGGATCGTCTAATCGCCGACTTCACCATGGGCCGCACGGCAACCCAGCTCGCGACGGTACAGGTCAGGGCAACACCGCGGCGCGGCGATCCCAATCAACGCCCGGCGCCAGGCAGCACCGAGCGAAATCTCAATCCAAATCTCGTCAACCGGCTGCCGGTGGACGCGGGCGACCTCACCGCCCTGGCCGCTCTTGCGCCGGGCGTCATTCAGGTGCCGGGCACCGACAGCACCAAGGCGTCGTTCAACGTCGCGGGTCAGCCGGCAAACCAGAACAACATCACTCTCGACGGCCTGAGCTTTGGCGCCGGGAGCGTGCCCACCGAAGCGATCAGGAACACTCGCGTCGTCACCAGTACGTACGATGTCGCGCGAGGACAATTCACGGGCGGCCAGGTGGCGTCGACGACGCGCGGCGGTACCAACAACGTGCAGGGCGCGGTCAGCTACTCGCATCGGGATCCGAATCTGGAATTCGTCGACGACTCGAGCGCGGCGTTCGGCCAGAAGTACAATCAGAACCAGATAAGTATTGGTGCCGGCGGCCCACTCATCAAAAACAAACTGTTCACGTTTGGCGCGCTGACTTTCTCGCGACGCACCGATCCGCTTCTGTCACTGCTGGCCGCAGATCCGCTCACCCTTCAGCGACTCGGCACCAGCCCCGACTCGGTGACCCGCTTCCTTGGCCTTGTTCAGAATTTCGGGCTGCCGCTCACTTCACCCCTTGCACCGGACGAGCGGCTCAACGACAACACCTCGGCACTGGTTCGCGTCGACTACAACTTCGCTGAAGACCACTCGTTGATGCTGCGCGGCGACTGGCGCGGCAACACCCAGCTCGGATCGCGTCTGAATGCGCTGGCGCTGCCCCACTCCGGTGGAGATGTCAAAGGCTCCGGCGGCGGTGGCATGCTCAATCTCACCTCGCACATGGGCATGTTCATCAACGAGTTGCGGGGCTACAAGTCGGTCGACAACCGCAGCACCGCCGGTTATCTGTCGGTGCCGGACGGTCGTGTGGTGGTCGCGTCGGTGTTGCAGGACGGATCGAGCGCAATCTCGACGCTCCAGTTCGGCGGGAATCCGTCGCTGCCGCAGGAAACAAACTCCAGTCTGCTCGAGGTTAGCGACGAGATCTCGAGGCTCACCACCGCCGGTGGTCACCGGTTCAAGCTCGGCGGACTGGTCAATGAGCAGCGCAGCTCTGTCGGGTTCGTTCCGAATCGATTCGGCACCTTCTCGTTCAACTCACTCGCCGATTTCGAGGCGGGCCAGCCAACCCAGTTCACGCGCACTCTATTCGCGCGCGACCAGGAATCGGCGACCAACAATTTCGGCGCCTACCTCGGCGATTCGTGGCGGGTCAGCCCAAAGGTGCAGGTGATTTACGGCCTGCGGGCCGAGGGCTCCCGATATCCGAACAAGCCAGATTACAATCCCGAAGTCGAGTCTCTATTCGGACGCCGCACCGATCAGCTCCCGGCGGAAGTTCATGTCAGCCCCCGTGCGGGATTCACGGTCTTCCTCGGGGAATCGCAGTTTGGTCCGCCGCCGCTCACGCTGCGTGGCGGATTTGGTGAATTCCGCGGCACGGCGCCCGCGCAGCTGTTCGCATCGGCATTGAATGCCACGGGTCTCAACAACGGTCAGTCGATTCTTACCTGTGTGGGACCCGCCGCGCCGACACCTGATTGGGGCGCGTACCTCGCCGATCCATCATCAATTCCATCGACGTGTAATGGTGGGACTCCGGTGTTCGCGAACCAGCGCCGCAACGTCACGGTTTTCGATCCCGATTTCGAGGCGCCGCGGGCGTGGCGCGCTTCACTCGGACTGAACCGCCGCTTCTGGGATCGCTACTCGTTCTCCATCGACGCTGGATACGCTCGCGGCGTCGCGCAGACGAGCGCCAATGACCTCAATCTCGATACGGTCCCCGAATTCACCATTCGGAACGAAGGCGATCGCCCGGTTTACGCGCCGGCAAGCGCGATCGTGCCGACAACCGGCGCCGTTTCACTGCTCGGCTCGAGGCGCTTTCAGCAGTTCGGCGTCGTCAATCAGATCGAGTCGAATCTGAAATCCAATACGAAGCAGATCACTTTCGGCCTCAACGGAATTACGACCAAGGGAATCCTGCTCAACGCCTCATACACTCTGACGAGCTCCTTCGATCAATCACAGGGCTTCTCGACTGGGACCGCGGCGGGCTTCGGCGGAACGGCCGGATCCACGGCGGGCAACCCGAACATCGCCGAGTGGGGCCGCAGCGACAATGGTCGCCGTCACGCGCTGCTCGCTACGGTTACATATCCGATCAAGCCGGCGTTCGAGCTCACCGCAATCGGTCGCGCGGTGTCGGGCAGCTACTTTGCGCCGCTCGTCGGCGGCGACATCAACGCTGACGGGCGCAGCAATGATCGCGCGTTCGTGTTCCGGCCCGAAGATGCGGCCGCCAACGGCGATACCGCCGTCGCCAACGGCATGACCCGGCTGCTGGCGGCGACCTCACCGCGCGCGCGGGACTGCCTGGTCTCCCAAATGGGCAGAGTTGCGTCGCGGAGCAGCTGCTCCAGTCCGTGGTCGCTCTCGCTCGACATGCAGGCGAACATCAGACCGACTGCGTTCGGGCTCGACCGACGGCTTACCATTTCGGTCGTCACCATGAACGCGCTGACGGGCCTCGACCAGCTCCTGCACGGTAACGACAAGCTGCATGGCTGGGGTCAGCCGTCGTTCCCCGACCGCACGCTTCTGTATGTCCGCGGTTTCGATCCGGCGAGCAACACCTACAAGTACCAGGTCAACGAGCACTTCGGCGTGGCCAATGGAACACGCAACGCCTTCCGCGTTCCCTTCCAGCTCGCGATTCAGGCGCGCCTGACCCTTGGCACCGATCCCGCGCGGCAGCAGTTCAACAACGTGATCGGACGTGGCGCGGGCGGCAGAATGAATCCGGAAGCGCTCAAGGCGCGCATGACGCGCCTCGTTCCGAACGCGTTTCTCGACATCATCGCCGTCAACGATTCCGCGAAGCTCGAGCTGACGCCCGATCAGATTGCGCGCCTGCAAACGGGAGGCGATGCGTTCAAGGTCAAGGCAGATTCGCTCATCGACAAAGTCGCCAACATCCTCGGTGATACGACGGTAAAGAGTCCGGATCCGATGACGGTCTTCGCCAAGCTGCAGCCTTCAATGAGCGAAGGACGGAAGCTCGCCACCCAGGCGATCAACGATGCAAAGGCGATTCTGACGCCGGAGCAGTGGGCAAAGGTGCCCGACAGCATCAAGACTCCGGGCCTCCGCCGCGGTGACGGCGACGGCCCGCGTGGAAGGAGTGGTCCGGGCAGCTAGCGTGCACGGGATGTGCGGGGGTATTCTCCTCCGTCACCCACCCTTACCGCTTAGACAATGAAAGGATTTTTCCGGCGGCTTGGCTGTCTGATCCTGATCCTGGTCATCCTCGCGTGCGTCTGGTACTGGTACGCCCGCGTCGATCACCGCTCCGGCACCGCGATTACCACCGGTACTGCAAATTCAACCACCTCGGGCTGGCAGCCGCTCACCGCCGCCGACGCCGAGCGTGGTCGGGTCGCGGTGCAGTCGCTGGGCCGGCAATCCGGTCCGGTGTTCGCGAACCTGACGCCCGCCGAAGCGGCCTCCTACATCTTCACCGTAGTAGCGAAGCAAATGCCGCCGTCGGCGCAGAATGCGCAGGCCGCTGTCATCGGCGACCGTTTGTACGTTCGTTCCGACGTCGATCTCAAGGATTTCGGCGGCTCAAAGGCGCTCGGACCAATCGGTTTGCTGCTCGGGGATCGCGACAGCGTGCGGTTTGGCGGGACAATCAACATGCTTCATCCCGGGCTTGGCGAGTTTCTGGTGCAGGAGATCAAGCTCGGACGAGTTGAAGTTCCGGACGCTCTCATCCCGCGTCTCCTTACCCAAATGAATCGCGGCAAGAAAGTAGAAGGGATTTCGCAGAATGGCCTGCCGATGGTGATGCCCACTTACATTTCAGACGTGCGCATCTCCAACGGAAAAATCACCCTCTACAAGAGCGTGCGATGAGCCGGCGGATTCTCGTCATCGATGATGAGCAGGGAATCCGCGCCGCGCTGGGACAGCTTCTCGAGTACGAAGGCTACGAGGTCCACACCGTCGCCAACGCCAGCGAGGGCATCGCGGAATACCAGAAGTGGCGTCCGCACCTGGTCTTCCTCGACGTGAAGATGGCGGGCATCGACGGGATGGAGGCGCTGAAGAAGATCCGCGAGCTCGATCCCAACGCCACGGTGGTAATGATCAGCGGTCACGCGACTATTCGCACCGCCGTGGAGGCAACCCAGGCCGGAGCCTACGAGATCCTGGAGAAGCCGCTCGACACCGATCGGATCCTGGTGATGCTGCGCAACGCGCTGTCACACATGGATCTTCAGGAAGAGAACGCCCGGCTCAAGCAGTCCATCGACTCGCCCTTCGAGATCGTCGGCAAGACGGCGGTGATGCGCGCGCTGATGGAGAAGATCGAGAAAGTCGCTTCGACTCCCGCGCGCGTTCTCATTACGGGCGAGAACGGCACCGGCAAGGAGCTCGTTGCGCGCGCACTTCACCGGATGTCGCCGCGCGCGAACAAGCCGTTCGTCGAGGTGAACTGCGCCGCAATCCCCGGTGAGCTGATCGAAAGCGAGCTGTTTGGGCACATGAAGGGGTCGTTTACCGGAGCGATCTCCGACCGCGCCGGCAAGTTCGAGAGCGCCAACAAGGGAACGCTTTTTCTCGACGAGATCGGCGACATGAGCCTCGCCGCCCAGGCCAAGGTGCTCAGAGTCCTGCAGGACAACGTCATCACGCGCATCGGCAGCTCGAAGCCGATCTCGGTCGATGTGCGGGTGATTGCCGCGACCAACAAAAATCTCGAGAGCGAAATCGCAGCGGGGAAATTCCGCGAGGACCTTTATTACCGGCTCAACGTCGTGCCGATCCACGTGCCGCCGATTCGCGAGCGGCGTGAGGACATCCCGCTGCTGGCGCAGTATTTCGCGGCGACTCTCTCGGCCCGGGAGGGAATTCCGCCTCGGAACTTGACGCCAGACGCGCTGGAGCGGCTGCAATCGCTCGACTGGCCTGGCAACGTCAGAGAGCTTCGAAACACGGTCGAGCGCCTTCTGATTCTCGCGCCCGAGCAGCAGATCTCGGCGCGCGACATCGACCGGCTGGCTGGGCAGCGCGCGCTCGATGACGCGGGGCTCGCGACGCTTACCCAGTGTCGCACCTTCGAGGAGTTCAAGGACGCCGCTGAGCGCGCGTTCCTGCTCAATAAGTTGCGCGAGAATGACTGGAACGTGTCGGAGACGGCGCGCGCGGTGGAAATGCCGCGGTCCAACCTGTACAAGAAGATCGAGCGGTACTCGCTATCGCGGGAGCATAGTTAGCGGGAAGCGGGAGGCGGGAGGCGGTGCTCAACTACGAACCAGCAGATACTAAATGAAAAAGTTCAGCAACTACATTGGCGGTAAGTGGGTCGCGCCGGAGTCGGGCGAATACTTCGACAATCGGAACCCGGCGGACCGCGGTGACGTGATCGGAAGATTTCCGCTCTCTGATCGCCGCGACGTGGACAAGGCGGTCGAGAGCGCGAAGCACGGTTTCGCCAGGTGGCGGCGGACCCCGGCGCCGGCACGCGGTGACGTGCTGCGCGCGGTCGGCGACATCATGACGAAGCGCAAGGAAGAGATCGCCGACGCGATGACCCGCGAGATGGGCAAGCCGCTTACGGAAACGCGGGGCGACGTGCAGGAGGGAATCGACACCGCGTACTACGCCGCGAGCGAAGGTCGCCGGCTGTTCGGCAAGACCGTTCCGAGCGAGCTGCGCAACAAGTGGGCGATGAGCTATCGCCGACCGATCGGAATCGCCGGGCTGATCTGCCCGTTCAATTTCCCAATGGCGATTCCGACCTGGAAGATGTTTCCCGCTCTGGTCTGTGGGAACGCGGTGATCTTCAAGCCGGCGGAAGATGTCCCCCACACCGGAACCATGCTGGTGGAGATCCTGCTCGAAGCCGGGCTGCCGGAGGAAGTCATCCAGCTGGTCCACGGCTTCGGGGAGCAGGTTGGATCGGCAATCGTCGAACACCCTGCAATTCCACTGATCTCCTTTACCGGCTCGACTGAGACGGGGCGCATCGTCGGCGAAACCTGCGGGCGGCTGCACAAGCGATTGTCGCTGGAGATGGGTGGCAAGAACGCTCAGATCGTGATGGACGACGCCGATCTGGATCTTGCGCTCGAAGGAGCTTTGTGGGGCGCTTTCGGCACGACTGGGCAACGTTGCACCGCTACCAGTCGTCTTATTCTACAGAAAAAGATTCACGACAAGTTCGTAGGGATGCTCGAGGATCGGGCCAACGCCCTCAAGCTCGGCGACGGCAGGAAGAAGGGCACCGATGTCGGGCCGCTCATCAATGAAGACGCGGTGAGGAAGGTCGAGACCTACGTCGATATCGGCGAGTCTGAAGGCGCGAAGCTGGTGACGGGTGGTGAACGACCGGGAAAGCTGTCGAAAGGAAACTTCTTTTCGCCGACAATCTTCACGAACGTAAAGGCGGGCAGTCGCCTCGAGCAGGAAGAGATCTTTGGGCCGGTGCTCTCAGTGATTCGGGTCAAGGACGCCGACGAAGCATTCGCGGTGAACAACGACGTCAAGTACGGGCTCTCATCGTCGATCTACACGCGGGACGTGAACACGGCGTTCCGGGCGCTGAACGAGCTGGACAACGGGATCACCTATGTCAACGCGCCGACCATTGGCGCCGAGGCGCACCTGCCCTTTGGCGGTGTAAAGCAGACGGGGAACGGGCACCGTGAAGGGGGCTGGGAAGTGTACGAGTTTTACTCTGAGACGAAGGTGGGCTACGCCGACTTCTCGGGTACCCTGCAACGCGCGCAGATCGATACTTATCTGGGAACGCCGGACTAATCGGGCGGTATAGACGGACCATGGACGCATACGAACAAAAACGAGCGCACGCGCTTCAGCTGGCTAATCGGCGTCGGAAGGCAAGCAAGCTCTCCTTCCTGCTGCACTGGGCCAAGATCATCGTCGTGTCGCTAGCCCTGTTCGTCGTGATCCGCGCCTTTGGCGTCGAGGCATTCAAAATCGCGAGCGGCAGCATGGAGCACACCCTGTTCGAGGGCGATTTCCTGCTGATCAACAAGCTCGTTTACGGAGCGGGAATTCCGGGCAGCGGCCGCAAGCTTCCGGCTCTCCACGCGCCGCGGCGGGGCGACGTGATCGTCTTCACGTACCCCGTCGACCCCCGCCTCAACTACATCAAGCGGATCGTCGGCATTCCAGGCGACACCCTGCAAATGCAGGCGGGCGCACTGATCAGAAACGGCGAGCGGATTCCGGAGCCGTACATCCAGCGAAGCCCCGAAGAAGCGGACCAGTCGGATGAAGATTTCCGCTGGCAGAAGGCGTATCTGGCGGGCGGAGCGTCGGTCGAAAACTACCATCCATCCCGTAACAACTGGGGGCCTCTGGTCGTCCCTCCTCATGACTACTTCGTCCTCGGAGATAATCGCGACAACTCGTCGGATTCGAGGTACTGGGGCTTCGTCGCCGACTCCCTTGTGCGGGGCCAGCCGATAGTGGTCTATTACAGCTACGCGCCCGACACCGGGGATCGGCTCGATTGGTTGACCCATTTACGGTGGAAGCGCTTCGGGGAGATCGTTCACTAGAACGACTCTCGATTTCTGAGAGGATGACGCTATCGCTATGAAGGCATCGACGAATCGGAAATCGACCGTCGACGAAGGATCGCTCGATCAGTACCTGCGGGACATCAGCGTCTTTCCCCTGATCACACGCGAGAAAGAAGTGGAGCTCGCGAAGCGCATCCGCCAGAACGACCAGGACGCCCTCGACACTCTCGTCCGCTCGAATCTCAGGTTCGTCGTCTCCGTCGCCAAGAAATATCAGAACCAGGGTGTGTCACTCTCTGATCTGATCAACGAGGGCAACCTCGGGCTCATTCGCGCCGCCCACAAGTTCGACGAGACGAAGGGCATCAAGTTCATCTCGTACGCGGTGTGGTGGATCCGGCAATCGATCCTCCAGGCGCTGGCGGAGCAGTCGCGCATCGTGCGCGTTCCGCTGAATCGCGCCGGCACCCTGCATCGGATCGGCAAGCGCGCCAGCACCCTGTTGCAGGAGCTCGGACGGCAGCCGACCAACCTCGAGATCTCCGAAGGCATGGATATCAGCGAGGACGAAGTCGCCAAGACGATGATGATCTCGCAGGTGCATCTCTCGCTTGATGCGCCGATGACGCCAGGCGAAGACAACCGGCTGCTGGATTATCTGCCCGACAACATGAATCCGACGCCGGACGAGATCACCTTCGAGAAGGCGCTGTCGGAGGCGATCGAGGAATCGTTGTCGTCGCTCAAGGAGCGCGAGTCCAAGATTCTGCGCCTCTATTTCGGGCTCGATGGCGCCGATCCGATGACCCTCGAGGACATCGGCACCCTGCTCCAGATCACGCGCGAAAGAGTGCGTCAGATCAAGGAGAAGGCGCTGCTCAAGCTGCGCCACAATTCCCGTCGCCGTTCGTTGGAGTCTTTCCTCGGTTAGGACGCCTAACGCGGAGTCATGATGGGACGAAAGATCGCGTTCGCTCTGTCGCTCCTCGTGCTGATCGTCACCGGCGTGCTCGGCATCTACAACGCAAGTAACGAATGGCGCGGCGGCAGCACTGCGTGGCAACGCTCGGTGACGGCTGGTGAGGTTCTGTACGGCGTACTTGGGCTCGCCACCGCGTACGGGATGATTCGCCGCCGGCCGTGGACGGTTGGCACTGTGGTCGCGTGGGGAGTGGCCGTGATCTATGTCCCGGGCGTAGCGGTAATGGCGTACGGCGGGAAGGAGGCGACGCTCGGTAGCGCGCTTCTCGCGAGCGCGATGAGTGCGCTCATTGCGGTCGGAATTGTCTGGACCGCGAAAGTCCGAAGCCCCGCGCGACAGCCGGTCTAACCGTGTAGTCAAGGCACCCATCATGCTGGTCCTCCGAGCGGACCGGATGAGGGAGTATAGCAATGGCATTGCAGATCACGTCACCCGCCTTCTCGCAGGGTGGATTGATTCCGAGCAAGTACACCTGCGAGGGACAGGACATCTCACCGCCCCTGGCCTGGGCGGGCGCGCCGCCAAACGTAAAGAGCTACGCGCTGATTGTAGACGATCCTGACGCACCCGATCCTGCGAAGCCGCAGCGCGTGTACGTGCATTGGGTGCTCTATAACATTCCAGCGACTACCAACGCGCTGCCGGAGAACGCGTCGAAGAAGGGTTTGCCGAAAGGCGCGGTGCACGGGAAGAACGACTGGGGTAAGCCCGAGTACGGCGGGCCATGTCCCCCGATCGGCCGACATCGGTACTTCTTCAAGCTCTACGCGCTCGACGTCGAGCTGACCGGATCATTGTCCGGGAAACCCGATGTCGAGCGGGCGATGAAGGGCCACGTCGTGGCGTCAGCCGAGCTGATGGGGACGTATCAGAAGGCATCGAAGTAGCTCCGAACCGGTCGAGGGAACACAAAGTGGTTGACAATCCTGCTGTTGGGGGACACTTTTGCCGCCTGTAAACATACGGCGCGCCTAAGGATAGCGGCCGCTCTCAACCAGCACCCCTCGGAGAAAAGATGAAGAGAGTACGTTCGCTCGCGGCAATCGGAGCGGCGGCAGCGCTATTTGCTGCCTGCCACGACACCGATTCCACCGCGCCAGCACGCAATATGGTCGCTGGTGGACCAGCGCTCAGTGTCAACGCAGAGCCGGCCGTCTATAGTCCAGAGCTCGCCAAGATTCAGGATGGGTTGGTCGCCAACGGGATCAAGAACGTGGCGCTCGCGAGCGCGCAACTCTCTGTCGCCGTCGATAGCTCAGGCTGGCAGGGGGCGACGACGTTGATCGCGAATAACAGAACTCTCACTTTGACCGACGCGTTCGTACCGCGCGATCCCCGACGCGGTGGCAGTGCGAATATCAGCTACCTGGTGGACGAGAATAACTTGCTCGCCGTATCGCGGAGCGCGACGAATCCGCGCTTCAACTTGACGAAGACCGAGCTGATGCCGGAGCTCGACGCGGCGATGCAAAGGTGGCAAAATCAGCCGTCTTGCGGTGCGCCTGCCATCACCAAAGTGGCTTACACCCCGGGCACGGACCCCGATCTCATCGACGGCCTTGTCTTCGGCGATCCTTCTCGGATCGGGACTTCGTTTGCTGACATCACTCAGGCCGGCTGGCTTCCGCGCGCATTTTTCGACGCGATTGCGCCGAACGGCTCGGCTGCGATTCTTGGCGTTACTTTCACCTTTGTTTTCATCGACGGTAACGGCAAAGCGACGGACATCGATCGTGACGGGCGGGCAGACGTCGCCTTCCGTGAGATCTACTACAATCAGCGCTTTTTCTGGACGACTGATCCGACATTCGCGGGCGGTGTGGACATCCAGAGTGTGGCGACGCATGAATCCGGTCACGCTTACGGTCTGGGACACTTCGGGTATGTATTCCTGGACAACGCGGGCGTGATCCACTATGCACCGAAGGCGATCATGAACGCCGTTTACGTGTCGTCCTTCCGCAACCTGACCGGCACCGACAACGCCGCTTTCTGTCAGCTTTGGGCGAACAGTAAGTAACGACTCTTGGGTGAAAGGCTCCGGACGATGTCCGGAGCCTTTTTCTTTGGCCGGCCGACGCAGCCAGCTTAGATTTCGAGCATGGCCCAGCAAGCATCCTTCGACGTCACCACCGGCGTCGATCTCCAGGAAGTCGACAACGCCGTAAATCAGGCGCAAAAAGAGATTTCCCAGCGCTACGACTTCAAGGGATCTCCCGCCACCATCGAGCTCAATCGCGCTGAAGGCAAAATCGCGCTCACCGCCGAGAACGACTTCAAGATGAACGCGCTCTGGGACGTGCTTCAGTCCAAGCTGATCAAGCGTGGTGTGCCGGTGAAAAATCTCGATGCCGGCGAGATCAAGCCCGCGGGAGGCGACACTGTACGCCGCGACGTCGCGCTCAAGATGGCGCTCGACGGCGACACCGCGAAGAAAGTCGCGGCGGCGATCAAGGAAGCGAAGCTCAAGAAAGTTCAGGCGGCGATCCAGGGCGATCAGGTGCGTGTAACTTCTCCATCGCGAGACGACCTTCAGCAGGCGATCGCACTCCTTCGCACCAAGGATTTCGGCGTCGAACTCAAGTTCGGCAACTATCGGTGAGCGATTCAGGCTCGCCGCGGTTCAGCATCGCGTGAAAGTCGGAATCGTCACCCTCGGCTGCGACAAGAACACCGTCGATAGCGAGCGATATCTCGCGCAGCTGTCCGACTATTCAGCCGAACATACGTCGGAGCTGAGGGAAGCCGACGTGATCATCGTCAACACCTGTGGCTTCATCGATGCCGCCAAGAAGGAGTCGATCGATGCAATGCTCGAGGCGGCGCGCTTCAAATCGGAAGGAAATTGCCGCGCCGTCGTCGCAGTCGGTTGCATGATCGAGCGGCACAAGGACGAGCTCGTGGAAGCGCTTCCTGAAGTCGATGTTTTCCTCGGCTCATCCGAGATGCAGAAGCTGGTCGGAGAGCTTACCAACCGCGGCCTCATCGGCGAAGCGAGCGAGACCCTGCACCCTGGCGTCCGCGTCTACACCGGCGATTTGCCGCACGTCCGCTATCTCAAGATCAGCGAGGGATGTGATCACGGCTGCGCTTTCTGCGCCATCCCGCTGATGCGCGGCAAACACCGCTCGTTCTCACTCGACGAGATCGTGCGCGAGGCGCAGTTGCTCGAGCTGCAGGGCGCCCGCGAGCTGAACCTCGTCGCACAGGATCTGGCGCATTACGGTCGCGACCTGCGCGACGGCAACAAGCTGCCGGAGGTGCTCGAGGCGCTCGTCGCCGAGACGTCGATCCCCTGGATCCGGATGCTCTACCTGTACTCGGCGGGAATCACGGATCGACTGCTCGAAGTGGTTGCCCGCGAGAGCCGGGTGCTTCCTTATCTGGATATGCCGATCCAGCACGGCTCCGATGCGGTTTTGGCGCGGATGCGCCGCCCGGAGCGAAAGCGCACGATCCGCGATCGTGTAAAGAAATTCCGTGACGCAGTGCCCGACGTCGCAATTCGCACCACTTGCATCGTCGGATTTCCGGGTGAGACGGAAGAACAGTTCGACGAGCTGATCGAGTTTCTCGAGGAGATGCGGTTCGAGCGAGTCGGCGCCTTCACGTATTCACCGCAGGAGGGCACCCGCGCCGCGGAGTACCCTGACGATGTTCACGAAGCGGTGAAGCGCGAGCGGCTGGAGCGACTCACCGAGGTTCAGCGCCGGATCACGGCGGAAGGCTATGAAGCACGGACCGCCCGCCGCTCGACCGCGCTCGTGGACAGTGTCGACACCGAGCGTGGCACTTCACAGGCACGGCTGCCCTGGCAGGCCGACGACATTGACGGTGTTACTCACATCGATGAGCCGCTGGCGCCGGGGACAATTGCCGAGGTCGCCGTCGAGGAAGTTGTCGATGATTACGATTTTCAGGCGTCGCTGATTCGCGTCATGCTGCCGCCCGGTGCGCCGGAACGCAGGCGACGGACCCGCGAGCTTCCCATCAGTCAGGTGACGATCGGCAGCTACGGTCGCTAATGCGCTCAGCAGACGTAATGGCGCGGGCGCGCGAGCTCTTTCCGGGAGGCGTGAATTCGCCGGTGAGAGCGTTTCGCGGTGTCGGGGGTGAGCCGATCGTGGCCGCGCGCGGCGAAGGCGCCCGAATCTGGGACGTCGATGGCAAGGAGTACATCGATTTCGTTCTGTCGTGGGGCCCGCTAGTGCTCGGCCATGCCCCGCCGATTGTGCTCGACGCGCTCGAGGCAACGATGCGGAATGGTACGAGCTTTGGAATGCCCACGGAGCTCGAGGTGCGGCTCGGCGAACTGATCACGCGAAGGATGCCGCACATAGAGATGATGCGGTTCGTCTCCAGCGGTACCGAAGCGACGATGAGCGCGGTGCGCCTGGCGCGCGCGTTCACGAGGCGCGACGCGATCCTCAAGTTCGAGGGATGCTATCACGGCCACGCCGATTCGTTTCTCGTGCGCGCGGGGTCCGGGGTGGCGACGCTCGGGCTCCCCGATTCCCCGGGCGTTCCGGCGGAGCTTGCGGCGCTGACCGTCACCGCGCCGTTCAACGATCTTGCGGCCGCCAGAGAGCTCGTACGCGAGAATTCTCGCGGGATCGCCGCTATAATCGTCGAGCCGGTGGTCGGCAATTCCGGATTCATTCCACCCGAGCCGGGGTTTCTGGAAGGTCTGCGAGCGTTGGCCGACGATTCCGGCGCACTTTTGATCTTCGACGAGGTAATGACCGGGTTTCGTATCGCGCCGGGTGGGGCCCGCGAACGGTTTGGAGTGACACCCGATCTCACCACGCTTGGCAAGGTGATCGGGGGCGGTCTGCCCGTCGCCGCCTATGGTGGGCGACGGGATATTATGGAGCAAGTGGCGCCGGCTGGCCCAGTGTATCAGGCGGGAACGCTCTCAGGCAATCCACTGGCAATGGCCGCTGGCGTGGCGACCCTCACAGCGTTGACACCGGCGCTCCATGCCCGCATCGAGCAGCGCACGACCGCGCTGGTCGAAGGTTTGCAAAAGATGGCCGCGGAGCTCGGCATTCCGTTTACAGCGGACTGCGCCGGCTCGATGTGGGGACTTTTTTTCAGCGAGCGTCCGGTGCGGAATTTCAGCGACGCGAAGGCGTCGGACGTGCAACTGTTTCGCCGTTTCTTTCACGCTGCTCTCGATCGAGGAGTCTACCTTGCGCCTTCGGCATTCGAGTCTTGCTTCATGTCAGCAGCCCACGGGGATGAGGAGGTCGAGCTTGCGCTCGACAGAATGCGCGGCGCTTTGGAGCAGGCGATTGCATAACGTAAACGCGAAGCGGCGGGGGCAGCTTGCGATCGCAGCCGTCGTTGTCGCGGCAGCGTGCGTCTCACTCTCGCCGCCACCGCGGGGAGGCGGAAACGTCCCGGTTGTGCGCGGTGTTTACAAACCGGGCAGTGAGCAGCTGGTCCGGATCGCCCTGGAGACCGCGGCTAAAGAACTGCCACCCGAGATCGGCGACACCAGAGTCGTAGGGGCAGGCAGTGACGGTTTCGTAGTCTGGAACGGCAAGCGGTACCGCGGGACCCTCGAGATCAGCCAGACCGACTCTGGATTTCTGGTGGTCAACAAGCTGCCGATGGATGATTATCTGCGCGGTGTGGTGCCGCTCGAGATCGGCAATCGCACAGCCGCGGAAATGGCGGCGGTCGAGGCCCAGGCCGTGGC
>DATFGW010000071.1:0-43794 GCA_035249045.1 Gemmatimonadaceae bacterium
CGCCATCAAGGCGCAGCACGCGTCGAACCGCTCGCAGATGGAAGTGTGGGCCGACCGGATGATCGGCTTCGCCAGCTCGACGCCGTTCCTCGTCATCCACCTGATCATCTTCATCGTCTGGATCGCGTGGAACATCCCGGCCTTCGGGCTCAAGCAGTTCGATCCGTACCCTTACGGGATGCTGACGACGATCGTCTCGCTCGAGGCGATCTTTCTGTCGATCTTCGTGTTGATGACGCAGAGCAGGGAGTCCCGGATCGGCGAGCTGCGCGAGGAGCTGACGCTGCAGGTCAACCTGCGGATGGAGGAGGAGATCACCAAGACGCTGCATTTGGTCGCCGGTCTGTATGCGCGTCTGGGACTTCAGCTGGCCGACGACCCGGAGCTGCGCAACATGCTCGAGCCGCTCGATCCGAAGAAGATCGAGAACGATCTCACCGAGCAGATCAGCGCGTCGTCGCCGCATTTTAAGCTGCGAAAGCGGAAGGATACGGCTCCGGAGTCGAAGACCGTTTAGCTCCGGCTGGTACCCCTAGTCCTAAAGCCGGCAGATGGGAGACGTGGACAGCTCGGAGCGTTTCAGGCTGTCGATCTTGGCGTCCTTAGGAAACGCTAGGCTATTAGCACGCCAGTATGACAGCTACCAGACTCCCAGCTGTCCAGTCTCCAGACTGCCGGCTTCAGGACTAGGGGTCCATCCAAAGCGCACGGATCTTTACGCCGAGACCTTCTCTCTCCCGACCAACTGTCTGAGCACGTACGCCAGAATCCCCCCGTGACGATAGTAGCTCATCTCCTCTGGCGTATCGATCCGCGACACCGCCTTGAACACCTTCTCGGAACCGTCAGCTCCGCGCGCACGCACGGTGACGACGGACTTGGGTTTCATGTCCTCCGACAATCCGTCGATCTCGAAAGTCTCGAATCCCGTCAGCCCGACAGTCTGGCGCGTCTCGCCGGGCATGAACTCGAGTGGCAGCACACCCATCCCGACCAGGTTCGACCGGTGAATCCGCTCGAACGACTCGGCGATCACCGCGCGAACGCCGAGTAGCAGCGTGCCCTTCGCCGCCCAGTCGCGGGACGAGCCGGTGCCGTACTCCTTGCCGGCAATGATGACAAGCGGGGTGCCGGCCTTCTGGTACTCCATCGATGCGTCGAAGATGGTGACGGCCTTGTCGTTCGGCGCGCGCTGAGTCCAGCCGCCTTCGGTGCCGGGCGCGAGCTCGTTGCGCAGGCGGATGTTGGCGAAGGTGCCGCGCATCATCACTTCGTGATTGCCGCGGCGCGAGCCGTAGGAATTGAAATCGACGGTGTTGACGCCGTGCTGGATCAGCCATTTTCCGGCCGGACTCGACGCCGGGATCGATCCAGCGGGCGAGATGTGATCGGTCGTGATCGAATCCGCGAACATTCCGAGCGCGCGGGCGCCTTTGATGGGTCGGATTCCCGGCGGGGTCAACGTCATGCCATCGAAGAACGGCGGATTCTTGACGTAGGTGGAATCGATGTCCCACGTGTAGAGATCGCCCTCTGGCACCGGCAGGCTCCGCCAGTTATCGTCGCCGTGAAAGACGTTCGAGTACTGCGCCTTGAACATCTCGGCCTTCACCGAGCGAAGAATCTCGTCCTCGACTTCCTTGGGAGCGGGCCAGATGTCGCGCAGAAAAACCGGACCGTCCTTGCCGACGCCGATTGGCTCGGTGTTGAAGTCGATGTCCATTCGGCCGGCGAGCGCGTACGCGACCACGAGCGGTGGCGACGCGAGGTAGTTGAAGCGAGTGAGGGGATTGATGCGCCCCTCGAAATTCCGATTGCCCGACAGCACCGCTGCGACGACGAGCTTGTTCGCCTCCACCGCGTCGGCGATGGGCTGCGGCAGCGGACCGGAGTTGCCGATGCACGTCGTGCAGCCGAAGCCGACGACGTTGAAGCGCAGCTTCTCGAGCGCGCCCATCACGTTCGCTTTCCTGAAATAGTCGGTGACGACTTTCGATCCGGGAGCGAGCGAAGTCTTCACCCACGGCTTGGTGCTCAGCCCCTTCGCAACAGCATTGCGCGCGAGCAGTCCCGCGGCGAGCATCACGCTCGGGTTCGACGTGTTGGTGCAGCTGGTGATTGCGGCGATGACAACGGAGCCGTGACGGATCGAAAACTTTTCGCCGTTCATCTCCACCGGGACGCTCGAGTTCTGGCCGGCCTGCTCGTCGGGATCGGTCGCAACGACTGACGGCGACAGCTGCGGCGACGCCGCCACCTGCATCGCCTGCTTCGCGGCGGCGATCGCGGCAACGGTACCGGTGCGCTCGAGATCCGCCTCCAGCGCTTCCTTGAACATCTTCTTCGCCAGCTTGAGCGGAACGCGATCCTGCGGCCGTTTCGGTCCGGCGAGACTCGGTTCCACTGTGCGGAGATCGAGCTCGAGGGTGTCGCTGAAAACGGGATCGGGCATGTCGTCAGTGCGATAGAGACCTTGCGCTTTCGTGTAAGCTTCGACCAGCTGCACCTGCGCCTCGTCGCGCCCGGTGAATCTCAGATAATTCACTGTCTCGGCGTCGATGGGGAAGAAGCCCATCGTCGCTCCGTACTCGGGCGCCATGTTGCCGATCGTCGCGCGGTCGGCGAGTGAAAGTGAAGAAAGTCCGGCGCCGTAGAACTCGACGAATTTTCCGACGACTTTCTTCCTGCGCAGCATCTCGGTGACGGTGAGCACCAGATCGGTCGCCGTCGCGCCGGGCTGGAGCTTGCCGTGCATCTTGAAGCCTACGACCTGCGGAATGAGCATCGACACCGGCTGCCCGAGCATCGCCGCTTCCGCTTCGATTCCCCCAACGCCCCAGCCGAGCACGCCGAGTCCGTTGATCATGGTAGTGTGGGAGTCGGTGCCGACGAGGGAGTCCGGGTAGGCAAAGGCCTGCTTGCCGACGACTTCGGTGAACACTCCCTGGGCCAGGTACTCGAGGTTGATCTGGTGGACGATGCCGGTGTCGGGCGGTACGACCCGGAAGTTGTGCAGCGCTTTCTGTCCCCAGCGCAGGAACGCGTAACGCTCCTGATTTCTCTTGAACTCGAAATCGGCGTTGATGAGAAACGCCGCCTCGGAGCCGTACTCATCGACCTGCACCGAGTGGTCGATGACTAGGTCGACGGGCTGGAGCGGATTGATCAGCCGCGGATCGCCGCCCAGTCGCGCCAGCGCATCGCGCATTGCGGCGAGATCGACAACGGCGGGGACGCCGGTGAAGTCCTGGAGCAGGACTCGCGCGGTTCGAAAGGCGATCTCTTTCTCGACTTTGCCTTTGACGTCCCACGTCGCGAGCGCGCGGATGTCGTCGGCTTTGACGAACTTGCCGTCTTCGTTTCTGAGGAGGTTCTCGAGGAGGATCTTGAGGCTGAAGGGGAGTCGATTCGCGTTCCCGCCCGCGAGCTGAGCGAGGGAATCCAGCCGAAAGATCGTGTACTGCCGACCCGCAACGTCGAGCGTCGATCGGCTACCGAAGGAATTCGGGTGTGTCATTTTGTTTTCCGTACATTGGCCGCGACATGCGCTGGCCGGTAGGCGCGGAGCCACTGGGTCGTCACGCGGGCGAGCCAGGCTATTCTCAATCTAACACTTTTGCGGGGGAGAGTCCTGCGTAACTGCAACAGAACGGGTGCGAGACGTCAGTAGCACCGTTGCGAGCTTGTAGTTCACTACGTCGCGACGTCACTGGCGGCATTCACGGTACAGGCAGCTGCTTGTGCCGTAAGCGCCGGGTAGAAACGTCCCGACGTAGTGAACCCTCAACTGGCATCTACGCTACTGACGACTCGCACCCGTTCCGTTGCAGTTGTTCACCCTGTCTTCGTCGTCGGCTCGCTCGTGGGATCCACCGTCGTCTTCTTCTCGTGTTCCGTCGTCACATCCAGCCGCGTCGCCTCGATGGCGAGCGTGGGACAATGGTGCACGAAATCGCCGTCAGCTGGCGACCACTCCACCACTGGCGTCAACGGGTACGCCTTCTGGCTGGCGTCCATCGCCATCACGTCGGGCGCCAGCGACGTGCACAGGGTGCAGCCGATGCACTTCTCGCGGTCCACCGTGATCTGCATCGGCCGCCGTGGAAAGACACCGATTCCCCACGCGATGCATTCCTCGTAGTGCTTGCACGCGTCCATCGCCGCCTGGTAGCCGGCCTCGAGCAGCTCGTCGGTGTGGGTGAAGCTGAACCAACCGATGTGACTGACCTTCGGGCGAATCAGAATCATCGGCGGCCGCGTCCAGCTGCTGAAAGGCGCCAGCTGCAGCGCGTGCATCATCGTCGTCGCCGCGCGCATGTAGATCGACGCGAATCCGGCGCTGGCAATGTCGTTCTCCGGCTCGAGATCCGTCGAGCCCGTATCCACCGCGATCACCGCGTCCATTCCGCGCGACGCAATCGTGACCGGCAGATTGTCGATCACGCCGCCGTCGACGAACCTCCGCCCGCCCCGGAGCACGCCGGGCGGATAGAATCCTGGCAGCGCACACGACGCGTACACCGCGTCGGAAACGCGGACGTCGCGCAGGCCCGGCAATCCCCACACTAGCTGCGACCCGCGCTCGATGTCCACTGTGTTGACGAGCAGGGTTCGCTTCAGCTGGTCGAAGCGCTTGTCGCCGGCCACCGAGTTGACCACATCGCGCAGCGGCTGCTCCAGATAGATCGCCGGCGAGTGCTGCCGCTCGAGCAGCATTCCCATCCGATTGAGTCGAAAAAGATCACGCCGCTTGAGCGCCCGCGCGCGATCTTCCATCTCCTTGACCGGCATCCCGCGCGCGTACGCGGACGCGATTAGCGCCCCGATGCTCGTACCCGCGACGACAGTGGGCTCGATTCCCATCTCCTGGAGGGCGCGAAAAACTCCGATGTGCGCGAAGCCTTTCAGACCGCCGCCGCCCAGCACCAGCGCGATCTTGTGGGCCTTCCGTCGCGGCGCGGCGGGAGATTGTTTCCTTGCGCTTCTTGGTGTCTGGCGGGGCATGCTAAGGATGGGTACCGGAAGCTATAATGTACTGACGTACACCACTCACCCCGAGTAAATCGATGAATCGTCCCAACGTGCTGCTCGCCACAGCGCTCGCCGGCCTCATCTCACTAACCAGCCCCGCCAGCTCCTTTGCCCAGCATGGCGCTGCTCCGGCGGGCATCACTCCACGCGAGATCGACGCCCACCTGCAATTCCTGTCGTCCGATTTGCTGGAAGGGAGGGCACCGGCGACCCGCGGCGGACAACTGGCGGAAGAATACATCGCGAGCCAGCTCAAGGTCTTTGGAGTAGACCCTGGCGTCGGGGATTCTTCGTATTTCCAGCGCGTGCCGATCGATGTGGTCAAAGCGGATCCAAAAACCGTGCGTGTCACGGCCTCAGGCAAAGCCAACGCCAACCTTCGATTCACCGATGACGTCGTCGTCTGGGCGGGCTCGGCGACCGACGCCAGCAGCGCGCGCGGCGAGCTCGTCTTCGTCGGCTACGGCGCGGCTGCGCCCGAGTACAAGTGGGACGACTTCAAGGGCACCGACGTCCGCGGCAAGATCCTTCTCGTCCTCGTCAACGATCCGCCCGCCCCCGCCTCCGAGCCCAACCTGTTCGGCGGCAAGGCGATGACCTACTACGGCCGCTGGACCTACAAGTTCGAGGAAGCCGAGCGTCGTGGGGCCGCCGGAATGCTGATCGTCCACACGACCCAGGCAGCGAGCTATCCGTGGCAGGTGGTCGTGAACTCGTGGTCCACCGAGCAGCGCCTGCTCGGCCGCGATCCGACGTTGCCACCGCCCCTTGGTGTGCGTGGCTGGATCACCGACAGCGCCGCGACGGCTCTTCTCGCGCAGGCCGGTCTCAACATGGCGCAGCTGCGCAAGCAGGCTGAATCGCGCTCATTCCGTCCCGTGCCGACCGGCATCATCATCGATGCGTCGATGAAGAACACCGTGCAGCACCTGTCGGCTAACAACGTCGTCGGCGTCGTTCGCGGCATCGATCCCAAGCTCCGCGACGAGTACGTCGCATACAGCGCGCATTGGGATCACTTCGGCATCGGTCCCAAAATCAACGGCGACTCGATCTACAATGGCGCCGTCGACAACGCGTCGGGCGTCGCTTCCGTCCTCACCATCGCGCACGCCGCCGCCGAAGGCGTGAAGCCGCGCCGGTCGCAGCTATTCGTCTTCGTCACCGCCGAGGAATCGGGACTGCTCGGGTCCGCGTATTTCGCGGAGCATCCCACCGTACCCGCGTCGAAGATCGTCGCCGATCTCAACATGGATGTCGTAACCCTCAACGGTCGGGTGAAGGACATCAACGTCATGGGTGACAACAAGAGCTCGATCGGTCCGCTCCTCGCGCGGCTCGTTGCCCCGCAGGGAGTGCGGCTGTCGCCCGACGCGCATCCCGAAGCGGGGCACTTCTACCGCTCCGATCACTTCTCCTTCGCCAAGGCCGGCATTCCGGCAGTCTCGATCGGCGGCGGAGTCGATTACGTCGACCGGCCCGCCGGTTGGGGACTCCAGCAGGAAGAAGACTATACCGCGCATCACTACCACCAGCCGTCCGACGAATACCGCGCCGATTTCGATTTGCGCGGCGCCGCTCAGTTGTCGGAGATCGTCTACAAACTCGGCCTGGCGATTGGAAATTCGGACACGGTGCCGACCTGGAACGCCGACGCGGAATTCAAGGCGCTCCGCGACGCGTCGCGAAAGGGAAGCTGACCCGATCGCGGCCGCGATGAAGGAGACAAACAAGACCGGAGACCCGCTGGTCGCGTTTCGCGAGGAGTTCCCGATCCTCGCGTCGACGAATTACCTCGTCTCCAACTCGCTTGGCCCGATGCCGCGCGCGATTCCCGACAAGCTCGCCGAGTACGCGCGCGACTGGGGCGAGCTAGGCGTAAAGGCGTGGAATCGCGGCTGGTGGGAGCTGCCGGTCAGCGTCGGCGACGAGATTGCTCCACTGATCAACGCCGGATCTGGCGAAGTGGTGATGATGCCCAACGTCACCATCGCCCAGACGGCGGTGCTAGCGGCTGTCGACTTTCCGAAAGGCCGCGACACCGTAGTCATGACCGAGCTCGATTTCCCGTCGGTGCGCTACGCGTACGCGGCGATGGCGGAGCGCCTCGGCGCGCGAGTGGTCACCGTTCGCTCCGACGATGGCATTGCGATCGACTTGCACCGCCTCCTCGGCGCCATCGACGAGCGGACCCGGTTGGTCGCCGTTTCGCACGTGCTGTTTCGCAGTGCCTTTCTGATGGACGTCGACGCCATCTGCCGCCGCGCTCACGAGGCCGGCGCTCTGGTCTCGCTGGACTCCTTTCACGCGGTCGGGATAGTACCGGTTGACGTGAAAGGGAGCAAAGCGGATTTTCTCACCGGTGGAGTTCTCAAGTGGCTCTGCGGCGGGCCCGGTGCCTGCTTCCTTTACGTGAATCCGGGCATCCGCGATCAGCTGAAGCCGGCACTGACCGGCTGGCAGGCGCACGCGCGCCCGTTCGCATTCGAGGAGTCCATGGAGCTCACCACCGGACCTTTCCGGTGGCTGAATGGGACCCCGGTTATTCCTGCCCTCTACGCCGCCTCCGAGGGCCCAAAGATCCTTCGACGCGTCGGGATCGACGCAATCAGGGCGAAGAGTGTGCGGCAGACTTCCCGGTTGATCGAGCTCGCCGACGCGCGGGGGTACAAGGTGAGCGCGCCCCGCGACCCTGCCAGGCGCGGCGGAACTGTTGCCGTCGATGTCCCGCACGGCTACGAGGTCGCCCAACACCTCCTGTCGCGGAACATTCTGGTCGATTATCGCGTTGGGGCTGGTATCAGGATTGCCCCACACTTCTTCACCCGGGACGAGGAGGTCGACGAAGCAATTTCCGAGATCGACGCGGCTCTCGAGAGCGGGAGCTGGCAGAGATTTTCGGAGAAAGTCGCGGTGGTCACCTGAGCAGTCCGCGACGCGATGTTACTACCTTGAACAATGCAGTGTCTAAAGAGTACAATAGACCTATACTCGACTCCTCGGAGGGTGCGTAGCAATGCCAACACCTTTTTTGAGTTCTGAAGAGTACGACGAAAGAGCGCATCAGTTGTACAACGAAGGTCAGTATGACGAAGCGCTGTCCGTACTTAGAGAGGGACTCGGCCTCTACCCGAATTCGGTAGAGCTCCATATAGGAGTTGGCTACGCCCACCACGCCCGCGAAGACTACGCGTGGGCACGTCGCAGCTTCGAGGAAGCGCTCGTTCTGGATCCCGACCACGAGGATGCCCTCGCCGGCCTCGGTGAGACTCTGCTCAAATTCGGCCAGCAGGATGCCGCGCTCCGCAGCTTCCGCCACACCCTGAAGTTGGGATACCAGGATGATGTCGAGCTGATGCTGCAGATCGGACGCGCGCTGTTCCGCGAAGGCCTGATCGAGGAGTCGAAGCACTTCTTCGAGATCGCCGCGCAACAGACACCCGACGCTGCCGAAGCAGTCTCATGCATCGGCTACGCCGAGCACAGACTCGGAAACGACGAAGCGGCGATCTCGACGCTGCGTCGCGCGCTGCAGATGGATCCCGATCATACCGAAGCGCGGATCTATCTTGGCAACATTTTCTACGATCGCGGCGACTACGAGGCGGCGCTCTATCATCTCGATCGCTCCACTCCCGAGGATCACTGGGACGAGCTCGGGATCTGGAGGCTGATCGAGCTCAAGAAAATGATCTATCGCCTCCGCGACAACGATCCGGAGCTGCGTCCGTGGGAGGACCGGCTGCGCGATCTGTCGGGCGAGCTCGACGACATCGACGAGATGCTCGCCGAGATCGAGGCGAGATTCATGGACGCGACGCAGAGCGAGGCGCGGGGGCAGCTGGAGCTGTTCGGCGCGCTCCTTTCGAGCTTCGCCGAAGTAAAGAGTCCCACCGAGTCACACCGCATCAAGACCGACGATGGCAACACATTTGAAGGGACGTGGGAAGAAATCGTCGATAAGATGCGCAATGCAAATTGCCTCAAGGCAACACCAAAACCGGAGCAGGATGCAGAGAGCTTCATTCGACGTAGCGCGGATGCCGGGCTTTTGCGCATCCTGAGATGAGTCCACAGAACAACCCGTCGGCGCTCGCCGCTCTCAACGGCGCGCGCCCGGTTCTGGCTCACTTCGACCAACCGCGCTCCGCGGAAGACCTCGCCGCCGACATCATCGACCTCTGGACAGGCGCCGAGGGCGCGCTCCAGGCACTCGTCGGCAATCCTTCACTCTCCGGACAACAGCTGATTCGCGCCGCGCGTCAGGCCGAGCTCATAACGCTCGATCAGGCGCACTCGCTGCTCGAGTTTCTCGCCGCGCGCGATCGCGCCAATCGCACCAGCTACAAGCCAACCCAGGCTGATGGCGACGCCGCGGTCGACGGGTTCAAGGCGCTCGAGGGAGCGCTGACCGGAACGTCGACGGCGGCCGCCGGTACCGCGGGTGCTGCCGCAGCCGCGCCTTCAGCGCCGGCCTACACTCCACGGTCGCGCCCGGCGCAACCGCCTCCCGCTTCCCGCGTCACGCCTCCCGCTCCGCCGCGTCCCGCCCAGCCGGTTTCCCCGTACGCGCCGCCGTCCGCGGGCGGCGGCTATCGCCAGCCACCCGCATACGCGTCGCGCCCCAACGCTGGTCCGCCAACCATTGAGATGCCCGGCGCATTTACCGCCGATGATGCGACGGGAAATACGCCGTCCGGGGGTGGCATCGGTCGCACCAACGTTCAGCACGCGCTCGCCGCTGCGGAGAGCAGGCGCCGGTTTCCGCGGCTCTCGATGCCGATCTGGATCGCGATCGCCGTCGTCGTGCTGCTCGGCGTCGGCGGATATTTCCTGTTCGGGCGTGGCGGAAGCGAGGACAGCCTGAATGCCGGAATCGATGCCATGAAAAACGGCCAGAACGAGCGCGCCCGCGGTGAATTCGCAAAGGCGGTGAAAGACGATCCGCAATCGCCGACCCCGCACGTCTTCCTGGCGCGCATCGCCCGCACCGAGTCGGATCTCGCGACCGCGCGCGCGCAGCTCGACACCGCGCTGCGCCTCGATCCGAAAAACGCCATCGCGCTGCGCGAGATGGGATTGGTGGTGTTCAGCATGGCGCAGTACGATCTCGCCCGCCGCTTCTTCGTCCGTGCCGTTACCGCGAATCCGGAAGACCGCGCGTCGCAGGGATACCTCGGCTGCGCGATGATGCGGCTCGGCAGGACCGCGGAAGGAATCAAGTGGATTCGTGGCGCGGGGACGGGCACCTGGCAGTCTTGTCTGCAACCGGCAACTCCCGGGACCACAACGCCGCCGCCGTTGTGATCGAGTTCAAAAGAGTCGGCAAGACTTACAGATCACTCCTCGGCAACTCTGTCAAAGCGGTCGAGGAGTTTTCGTTGGTGGTGAACGCCGGCGAGATCCTCGGCATTGCCGGCCCGAACGGCGCGGGCAAGACCACCCTCATCGCAATGCTGCTCGGCTACCTGCGGCCGACGACCGGGTCAGTCGAGATCGACGGACTCCCGGCTCGCCAGTACATCGAGCACAGCGGCATCGGTTACCTGTCGGAGCTAATTGCCATCAACCCGAAGTGGCGGGCGCGGGCATCGTTGGTGCGCTACGCGATTCTCGCCGGGGTTCCGGAGGCGGAGATCGATGGCAGGGTCAACTTCGTCATCGAGCTGCTCGGACTGGATGAGCATCGCGACAAGAAAGTGAAGGCACTGTCGAAGGGAAATCTCCAGCGACTCGGCCTGGCGCAGGCGCTGCTGCGCGACGAGCGGCTGCTGGTGCTCGACGAGCCGACCCACGGACTCGATCCGGTGTGGACCCAGAAATTCCGCGACATCGTCACCGATCTACGCCGGCCGGATCGCACCATTCTGATCGCATCGCACAATCTCGATGAGCTGCAGCGACTGGCCGACCGCGTCGCAATCATCGATCGCGGCAGGTTGCAGCGCGTCGTCAACACAGGTTACGACCACACGCCGACGACAACCACTTCGCGGTTCCGAATCACCCTCGCCCGCGGTGACGATGTCATTCGCACGCTGTTGCCCGCCGCCGAGGAAGCCGGGCGCGGCGAATTCGACGTGACGGTAAATAACATCGCCGACCTCAACACCCTGCTGGCCGACCTGATCGGGAAGGGCGCATTGGTCGCGAGCGTCGTCCCGGAGCGTTCCGCGCTGGAGCAGCAATTCCGCGAAGCGGTGGGGGAGACCCAATGAATCGCGTCGAGCCGACCGGAATTGCAATGAATCGTACCCAATCGACGGGAACCGCGATGTATCACGGCCGGCTCGCCAGATACTCCCTGTGGCAGTTCCGCGATTTCTGGTGGGAGCGCGGTATCGCCATCGTGCTCATCGGCGGACTGTGGGGCTATGTGGTACTGGAGCCACTGCGACTGACGATGGGACCGCAATGGGCGTCGCCAAACTCTCCCGCGGCAGGGATGACACTCCAGCTGGCGTCGGCGGTGGTGTCACTGGCGGTGCTCATCGCCGTCAACGGCATCGTGTCGACGGACCGCAAGCACGGCTACTATCGATTTCTATTCGCGAAGCCGGTCAACCCCGTTCTCTTTTACGCGCAGCTCTTCGTCGTGTACATGGTCGGAGTCCTGATCTCGATGCTCGTGCTCGGCTCCCTCCTGCGCACGATCCTGCCGACCTTCAACGTCGTGAACTTCCTGATCTACTCCGCGCTGATCTACATCGCGATGGGTGGGATCGGGTTCTTTCTCTCTGTTGCAACCCGCTTCGACTGGCTGACTCTCGCCGCGGTGTGGCTGGGCGCGCGGATTCTGCGCGGTATCTATGGTCCACGCGGCGGCTGGCGCAGCAAGCTGGTCGAGCTCCTGCCCCCCGTGCACAAACTCGACGACATGGCAAACTCCTTGATTGCCAATCGTACTGCCCCAGGCACTGATGTTCTGTGGCTGGCGGGGTACGGGATTCTGTTTCTCGTTTTGGGGCTCGTGCTTATACGGAAGGGGCAGATTGCTGATTAGTGCTGCGGATTCGGGATTTTGGCGCGAGCTGGCCACGCGAGTCCCAAAGCCGGCAGATGGGAGACTGGACAGTTGCGAGCCTATTAGCTGGCATACTGGCGTGCTGATGGCCTCGCGTTTCCTATAGACGGCAAGAGCGACAGACTGAGGCGCTCCGAACTGTCCAGTCTCCCGTCTGCCGGCTTTGGGACTAGGGCTGCCAGCCGAAACGAAGAAATCTCCGAATAAGAATCGCCATGAACCAAGCCAGCATCACCAAATCAACACTGCCCAACGGTCTCACCGTCCTAATCCAGGCCGACCACTCGGCGCCGGTGGTGGCCATCGTGACGTACGTGAAGGCCGGCTACTTTGACGAGACCGATGAGCAGAACGGGCTCTCGCACGCGCTCGAGCACATGTTCTTCAAGGGAACCCAAAAGCGCGGCGTTGGTGACATCGCGAAGGAGACCAAGGCGAGCGGCGGGTATCTCAATGCGCACACCATCTACGACAACACCACCTACTACACGGTGCTGCCGTCGTCGAGCTTCGCGAAGGGGCTAGAGATTCAGGCGGATGCGTACGCGAACTCGGTGATCGATGGGCGCGAGTTGGCGAAGGAGATGGAAGTCATCATCCAGGAGGCGAAGCGCAAATCGGACAGTCCATCCGCGGTCGCCACCGAGACTTTGTTCGAGCTGCTCCACGACAAGCATCGGATGCGGCGCTGGCGAATTGGCCGCGAGCCGGGTTTGCGCGCCTTCACTCGCGACCTGATGCACGGGTTCTATCGCAACTTCTACAAGCCCGCCAACACCATCCTCAGCATTTCGGGTGACGTCGATCCACAGGAAGCGCTGCGGCGCGTCACCGAGCTGTACGGCTCGCTCGACGGCGGCGCGCCGGTGCGAACCCCCGGCCCCGCTGAGCCGGACCACACCGGCTTCCGTTACCGCGAGCTCTCCGGCGACATCGCGCAGAGTCAGCTCGTCTTTGGCTGGCGCACTCCGGGCTCGCTCGATCCCGACACGCCCGCGCTCGACGTCACCGCTGCGGTGCTCGGCACCGGCCGCGCGTCGCGGCTCTACCGTGCGGTCCGAGAGCGAAAGCTCGCCTCATCGGTCGGCGCGTACGACTACACGCCGGCGGAGCTCGGCGTCTTTGTGGTGCACGCGGAAACCGAGCCCGAGACGACCGCCGAAGCCGCGCGCGTCATCTGGGATCAGATGCACCAGCTACGTGTCGGCGATGTGGAAGAGCAGGAGCTGGCGCGCGTAAGGCGCATCTTCGAGGCACGCTGGGCCCGGCGCCTCGAGACCGCCGAGGGTCGCGCGAACTATCTCGCCGAGTGGGAAGCGCTGGGTGGGTGGCAGCTCGGCGACGAATACTACAAGCGCTATCTGAGCGCGTCGCCCGACGACATTCAGCGTGTAGTGCGCAAGTATCTCGCTGAAGAGCTTGCCGGCGCGCTGATTTACCGGCCCGAAAGCGCCGCGCTGGTTGCGCACGATGCGGCGGACATGAAGCGCATACTCGGTGAGGGCGGATCGGAGCGACTTCCCGATGTGCCACGCCGCGCGACCCGGCCGTCGCCAGCCGCGAAACCCGCGGAGCTCGAGAAGGAAGAAGCCGGAGTGTCGGTGTTTCGGACCGCGCACGACGTGCCGGTGCTGTTGCGCAGAAAGCCCGGCTCTCCGATCGTCAACATCGCGGTCTTCATTACAGGAGGTGCGGTCGAGGAAGAGCCACCCGAGGCCGGCCTGACCCTTCTCACCGCGCGGTCGATGCTCAAAGGCACGACGACGCGCACTTCGGCCCAAATCGCCGAAGACTCCGAGATGCTTGGCGGCACGATCGCAGCGGTCGCCGGCGCCGAGAGCTTTGGCTGGTCGTTCTCCGTTCCGGTTGCGCGGTTGGGCGAAGCGCTGGAGCTGCTCGGCGATGTGGTCCAGCGCCCTACGATTCCCGACGACGCGTTCGAGACCGAGCGCACTGTCGCAATGTCCAATGTGGCGATGCTGCGCGACGACATGTACCGCTACCCGATGCGGCTCGCGACGTCGGTCGCGTTCAAGGATCACCCGTACGGCATTCCGCCGATGGGCACCGAAGATTCGCTGCGCTCGCTCACCGCCGTGCGGGCGCGCGAGTGGCACAAATCGAAAGTGCTCGAATCGGCGGTGGTGATCGGCATCGTCGGCGATGTGGATCCGAAGACGGCAGCGGACCTCGTCGCGCGCGAATTCGCGGCGGTGGAGCTCGCAAAGGCGCCGAAGATCGGCAAACCGCGCTGGCCTAAGAGCGTGAAGATCGCCGCCGAATCGCGCGACAAGGCGCAGACGGCAATCGCGTTGGCGTTCCCCGGACCATCGCGTACGGACGATTCACGTTTTGCCGCCAGCATGATCGCCACGGTAGCGAGCGGGCTTGGCGGCCGGTTCTTCGACGAGCTGCGCGACCGTCAGTCGCTCGCCTATACGGTGCAGGCCGCGGTCAGCGAGAAGAAATTGGCGGGGATGTTTCTCTCCTACATTGCGACCTCGCCGGACAAGGAAGGCATTGCCCGCGACGGTCTGCTCGCCGAATTCGCCAAGCTGCGCGAGCAGGCGGTGACACCGGAGGAGCTCGATCGCGCCAAGGAGTACGTCGTCGGCGCGCACGCCATCAGTCAGGAGAGCGGGGGAGCGTTGCTCGGCGAAATCCTCGATGCCTGGATGTTCGGCGAGGGATTGCATGAGATCCTCGAACACGATTCCCGGGTGCGAGCCGTCACCGCCGAGCAGATGAGGGATGTTGCGGAGAAGTACTTCGAGGTGGAGAGGAGAGTTGAGGGGATCGTTCGGGGAGTTGGCAGGACGGTGTGACGCTCCGAACAACTGCAACAAAATGGGCGGGAGGCGTCAGGTGGGCAGGCGCCTGGCATCGGGTTACGACTGTGGGACGTATCGATGCGAGCGAAACACAGTTGCCTTTGGAGCGAATGGCGCGAGGATACGTCCCACGGTAGTCACCTGAAGCCAGACGCCTCATCCCAGACGCCTCCCGCCCGTTCGGTTGCAGTACACGAGAAGCGTACCTACAAACGATCCTTTTATTGGGGCGCCGCGCGCAACCCCTTCTCCGCCTTGATCACCTCGCCCGTCGCCGGTCGCAGTCTGCCTCCCGGCGCGCGCAGTCCCCGCACGGTGTTGTAATCGCCACCCTCGTACACGACGAGCCCTTTGATCGGCGCCTCGGCGGTGGCCCAGGCGAGGATGTCCTTGATCGCGAGGCGCTGGCTCTCTTCGCCGTGCACCAAGGGGTAGCCGCCGGCGGCGAACACCCAGTGCTCCTTCGGTTTGGGGAACTGCTTCATCCACCGCGACGCGACGCGGGTGTGGGTGTCGAGCGATCGCGCGCCGTCGAACCCGGGAAACAGCGAGAATCCAATGACATCGATCCCCGAGCCCGGACGTGCCGCCCACGCGTAGAGGGTGCTGTCGCGGGTGCCGTAGCTGCTCATCGGCACGCCAACCCTGATTCGTGGATAGACGTAGTGCGCGACGCGCGCGGCACGCGTGAAGTAATCGATCCAGTATTCCGGGCGCTCCTCACGCAGAATGCGCGTGCCCTCGCCCAGCGGGTCCACCGCCGGAATCAGGTAGTCGGGCTTCAGTCTCCGCGCGATGCGATCGATGTCCTTCAGTCGCGCAACGGTGTAGGTCTCCCGCGACTGCTTGAATTCCTGCTCGCCCTTCTTCGGGTAGCCGAGCGCGACGATCAGCTTGGTACTGTCGGTGCGGGCTTCTTCGATGGAGCGAGCCAGAGAGTCGAGTGCGATGCCGCGCGCGGCCTCGGGATCGATCACCACGCTGATCGCGTCGACACCGAGGGTGTCGGCGAGCGCGAGATCATTTCTTATCGCGAGCGGCGGCGGGCCGCCGCGCAGGTCGGGGAAGATCTTGAGCCCGAGCCGAAAATCTCCCTGGGGATGCTCCTGCAGGCGGTCCTTGTCGTGGACTGCGTAGCTGCGCACGCCCGCGTACGCGCCGGGAATCTCGATCACGACCAGCGCGGTCATGGCGATCGCGGCGCCGGCGAGGGCGACGCGCGCAAGTCTGGTGAAGCCCCAGCGCGCCGGCAGCGACGGCGCGAAAATCGGCACCTGGATGTAGATCGGATTCCACAGAGCCGGCGCGCCGAAGAAAGTACCGAGCATGCTCGCCTGCGCCGCGTTGAGCGCCAGCCCGAACTGCATCGGATCGTGGCCACGCGTGATCACGAACTTGGTCACCGCGACAGTCGCGATGATGATGTTGTACACGAGCAGTGGAAATCCCAGCAGGGGCGTCACCAGCCGGCGCCCGAGAGCATAGATGGTCTGGAGCACGAACAGCAGTGCGGTGAACGGCCACAGCCACGCGACGAGGAAAATCGCGCGTCCGTAAAGAAGAGACTGGGCTGTGTATGCGACGACGAGAGCGGGGACGAGCAGCAGCCCAGCGATGCCGGTGATGGCCTGGAAGCCGCGCGGAATCCGGCGCAGCTGCGCGATTCGACCCGCCATCAGGATGTCCCACGCGATCATCGCGACCGAGAGCGCGAGGAAAATCGCGCCGAGCAGCCTGTGCGAGGTCATCGAGCGAAGCTAGACGGGCGTGGGGTCGGTCGCAAGCTGACGAGCTGCGCCAACCGAGCCGCCGGATAGCGCGAGCAATGCGCTGGCAGCCACTCGGACGCGGGCATAGCTTTGAATCGGATGACGCGCCGCGCCTGGTTGAATCTTCCGAACACGATTTCGCTGTCGCGCGTTGTGCTGGCGCTGGCGTTCGTGCTGGTGTCGGGTCCCTGGGACAGAATCGCTTTGATCGTCGTTGCCGGCTTCACCGATTTCATCGACGGGTGGCTCGCGCGCCACAAGAAGTCGGAGAGCACCGCTGGCGCCCTGCTCGATCCGATCGCCGACCGCCTCTTCGTTTTTGTCGCGATCTCTACGTACCTCGTTGAAGGTCAGCTCACCACCAGCCAGTACTTCATCTTCCTGACGCGCGATCTTGCGACCGCGGTCGGCTTCGTCGTCGCCAAAATTATTCCAACGCTGCGGCCGGCCGTCTTCCGGGCGAGAATGCTAGGCAAGATCGTCACCGTTCTGCAGCTGGTGACGCTGGTGGCGATCGTGGCGCTGCCCGAGCTGACCGATCTCCTGATCATGACCATCGGCGTCGTTTCTCTGGCGTCGATCGTCGACTACACCATCGCGTTGTGGCGCGGTCGCGCGCGGTCGACAGCTTGAATCGGAGATGTTCAGCGCTCGCCGCGGTGATGCTCGTGACCGCGACGATGTCCTCTCCCGCCGTGGCACACGGGCAGGTCCAGCAGCAGCCGATCCAGACCGAGTATCGACTCGACGCGATCTTCGCCCATACCGCCGGCGGCGAAGCCGGGCTCGGCGTCAGCGTCCCGGCCGGACTCTACGTGCGCACGGGACTGGTTGCGGGGATCGGCGTCGGCGCGCACGGAGCCGAGGGCAGAACGGATCTCTTCTCACGATTCAGCCTCGATCCATTCCGACAGAGTCGTTGGGCGCCGTACGCGGGGGCCGGGATCAGCGGGCGCTACCGGTCCAAGCTCGACGGGGGCAGCCGGGCTTACCTTCTCGTTTTTCTCGGGATCGAGGGGCCGCTCCCAATCGGACGGACTGCGGGAATAGTTCCGGCGGTCGAGGTCGGGCTCGGGGGAGGGGCGAGGATTGGGGTGATTTTGAGGAGAGGCATCAACGGGAGGAGATAACTGCCACTGAAGAATACCGGCGGGCGGCGGTGGGCGTGCCGGCTTGAGGCCGCGGGCTACTGCTGGCACATCCACGGAGCATTGAACGCAGATCGCGCACCGAAATGTTTGAGCCCGCGGCCTCGGGCCGTGTGGCCCACGACCGCCCGCCGGTACTCTTCAGTGGCAGTTCAAAAAAAAAGGGGCGCCACGGCGCCCCCCAACTCAAACAGCCTTTCTTTCCTTCGGCGGCTGCGCGAACCTTTCACCCAACACGCGAAGCTCATCCAGCTGACCCGTAGCCAACTCGTGGTAGCGCTCGGTCAGGTACTCCATCGTGTTGTCGAACCAGTCCTTCTGATCCTCGGGCGCCGCGCCGACTACTCCGCAACGCATGATCTGCTGAAACAGCTCGTCCCGAGCCTCCTCAAACGGAGTCGCTGCCCGGACGGGCTCCTTCCTGAATCTGTTTTTCGTGTTGTTCATCAATTCGGTTGAAGTAAAACGTCTATGAAATGCGCTCTTTTAATCTACTGTTTTTAGACACCATTTCATAGGAGAAAGGTTCATGCCGCCGCTCGTCTCTTGATGAAATCGAGGAGCAATTCAGAGAGATGATCGGGGTTTTCCTCTGGAACGAGCCTCGCAATCCCCGCCAGTCGCACCAGTCGAGCGTTGGGAATCGCGTTCGCCAACCGATCAGCGAGCTTCGGCTCGACCCACTTGTCTTCATCACCCCAGATGATCAGCGTCGGCGCCTTGATGACGCCGTATTCGTCTTCGTCCAGATCAGCTTTGTGGACCGAGCTCGCCAGCGTCAGCAGGTGCTTCGCTCCGTCCTTTCCGACGAACGGCGCGAGATACCGCGCGATCAGCTTCATCGGCATGTGCTCGGGATCCGCGACGCTGCCCTTGAGCACGCCCTCGAGGAGCGGCGCGGCGCCCATCACGCCGCGCGTCAGACTGAACGCGAAGCGCGCGGTGCGACGCTGCATCTGGGTGATGTCCTTCGCCGGGAGCTCGTCGAACGCGGGCGTATTGATGAGGACGAGCTTCTCGACGCGGTCGGGCCGGTTGGCTGCGAGCTTCATCGCGACGTCGCCGCCGAGGTCCACGCCGACGATCACCGCGCGCGAGACGCGCAGCACCGTCATCGCGGCGTCCAGGTACTCGGCCTGCGCGGCGATCCCGAAGTCGGCGTCGAGTGGACGATCAGATTGTCCGTGACCAAGTAGATCTACCGAGTACGCGGTGTGGCCCGCAGCAGTGATTGCGGGCGCGACGGCGCGCCACAGGAAATTGCACGTGCCGAATCCGTGGAGCAGGATGACAGCAGTGCCGCCGTGACCATAACGCTCGACGTGCATCGCGCCCGGTCCCACCGGCGCCCGCAGGATATCAGCTTGCATCTCGGTACCCCTCTCTTAGCTTTCGCGACAGCGCGCATTCACGCGCGCGCGGCGCATCGTCACCGTACTGCAATCGAAAAATAAATGGCAACCAACGACACTCCGAGAGACAGGAACGTATCCCCTCGAAAGCCGGTCAGGCAGTCCCGTGCAGCAAGTCGGCCAAAGGCTTTCTTCTGGGTGCTGGGTCTGATCGCGCTGATCGGAGTAGCGGCGCTTGCCTACGTCGCGACGAAACCGGCCGCATCCTCCGATGTGCGCGATGTCGCCGACACCACCAACGCGGGACCGTCACAGGGCTACCTCATAGGCAAAGTCGATGCCCCGGTAAAGATCATGGAGTTCGCCGATTTCGAGTGCCCATCGTGCGCAGGTTTCGCGACAGTCACCGAGCCCGATGTCAGAGCGCGCATCATCGAGCCCGGCCTCGCCAATCTGACCTACTACGATTTCCCGCTGACCCAGCACCGAAATACGCTCGCCGCATCCAATGCAGCGGCCTGCGCCGACGAGCAGGGAAAGTTCTGGCCGATGCACGACCGCATCTTTCAGGCGCAGGATGAGTGGAATGGGGAGGCGACGGACCAGCCCAAAGCCTTCTTCAAGCGCTACGCGGGTGAGATTGGGCTCGATGTCGCGAAGTGGGAGACCTGCTACGACGCCCGGAAATATCAGCCGCGCATCAACGCAAATTTGGCAGAAGGCCTGCGCCGTGGCGTCGGCTCGACGCCGACTTTCGTCATCGGCAACAAGCTGTACGCCGGCATGCGCTCGTACGACGAGCTGAAGCGAATCGTCGACTCGATCGCCAGGACCTCGCCCGCTCCGGCAGCCACCACGGCTTCGACGACGCCGAAGTGACAAAAAGGATGATCGTGGCCGCGCTCGCGCTGGCCGGGATCTTCATTGCGACCTACCTCACCCTCTACAAGCTCGGCGTCATCGGCGAGCTGAGCTGCTCGATCGGATCCTGCGAGACCGTCAACACGAGCAAGTGGTCGCGGTTTGCCGGACTCCCGGTGGCTGGGTGGGGAGTCCTGTTCTACGTGGAGGTCTTCATCATCGCGGTGATCGGCACCACCGCCCGCCTCGCCGACCAGCCCGCCATCTCGATCATCCTCGTCATCGAGTCCGCCATCGGGGTCCTCTTCTCGGCGTGGCTGACCTACCTCGAGCTCGCCGTCATCCACGCGATATGCATCTGGTGCGTGACGTCGGCGGTCATCGTCACGTTGATACTTCTCGTCAGCATCGCGGATTACAGGGAAGTGCGGGCGCCTGAGCCACTCTAGTCCAAAAGTCGGCAGTCCGGAGACTGGACAGCTCGGAGTCTCTCAGCTGTAATACTGGCGAGCTGATAGCCTCGCGTTTCCCATAGATCCAAAGCACGACAGACTGAAACGCTCCCAGCTGTCCAGTCTCCAGACTGCCGGCTTTGGACTAGGGGTGCCAGCAGAACCGCGCGGATCTAAAATGCCGCGCTACGCGCGGCGAATATCCCCAGCCCGGGCAGCCTCATCCAGTCGAAGTCGTGGCTTGTTCTCGGCAGCGCTGTCCTCCCCCTCGCGCTGCATCCGGCGCCGGAAGGGCACGAGATCGCGGCCGAGGTGGACAAGCGCGCGGGTCGCCACGGTGCTGGCAAGCGGCTCGGGAATCCCCATCACCCGGATGTAGGTGTCGATCGCGCGATCGAACGAGAGGTCTTCTGCGAGAGTGTCGACGAACATGAGCGCGTTGTCGACGTGGCCACGAATGATCGTCTCTTCCGCGCGGGCCTGTGAGAGCCGCAGGCGGCGCTCCGCATTTGGATTCAGCTTGCGGCCGAAGATCGATTCAGGAAACAGATTGCGAAGGGCCATGTAGCCGTCCCTGGGAATTATGTATCTGGATGTTAGGCAGGGAGCGTACCAGAGGATAGGTCTTGCCAGGCCACCAGTTCCACCTCCCGCCAAGCTTCAGCAGCGCCGGGCCTACCGCGAGACGCATAACTGTCGCGTCAACCAGCACGGCGACCGAAAGCGCGAATCCAAGGATCTTCATCAGCACGAAATCGCCGAGCGTGAATGCGGCGAACACGACGATCATGATCGCCGCCGCGCTGCTGATCAGGCCACCGGTGCGCGCCAGTCCCTCGACGATGGCGTCGTCGTCTGACATTCCCAACTGTTTGGATTCCGCGATCCGCGCGACGAGAAATAGCTCGTAGTCCATGCTCAAGCCGAAAACCACCGCGAACACGATGAGTGGAATCGCGGGAAATGTCCCGCCAAGTGCGCCGTCGAGCCCTAGACCGCGGATTCCGTGGCCGTCCTGAAACACGACCACCACCGCGCCGAACGCCACCGCCACCGAGAACAGATTGAGCGCGACCGCTTTGACGGCGACGAGTGCCGACCGGAAGCCCACCAACAACGACCCGAGGGTGACTACGACCACGAGCAGCATCACCATCGGGAGGTGGCCAATCGTCGACGCCTCGTAATCGACGTTGAGCGCGGGAAGCCCGCCGATCTCCGTCCTGCTTCCAGGCAGGCCCGTCAACGATTGCCGGCTGGCGCGGAGATCCTGCACCAGCTCACCCGCACCGCGCACTCCGGCTGCCTCGGTGGGTAGGACTTCGATGAGCGCCAGCCTGCCGTCGGCGCTCGCCATCTGCTCCCGCACGCTCGCCGGAACGCGCGACAGCAGATCGAAGTTGGGCGCAACCATCCCGGTTACGGACGGTAGCGACCGCACCCTCGCGACCCGAGGATCACGACCAATGATCTCTCCCGCCCGGCGCACTGCCGCCCACCCCGCAGGGGTGTCCCAAGTCGCGTTCTTCGGCAGCTGGATAACTACCCGGAGGGCGTTTACGATGCCACCGCGCCCCATAGCCGACAACGCGCCGACCGCCCGCGACGACTCCATCCCCCGCGGCAGCCAATCGCCGCGGGGCAGCTCCGTCGAAAGCCGCGTCGTCTGCCAGGCCAGTGCCCCGAGCGGGGTCCCGGCAACCACGAGCACCGTCAGCGGATGCGCGCAGACGATCCGCCCCCAGCGCCGCCAGATTCCGGAGGCAGTCCCCAGCGACCGGCCTCGCACTCTCGCGGTGTCGATATGCTTTCCGAGCAGGGACAGAAGGGCGGGGAGAAGGGTGGTGGCGAGAAGCGCGGCGACGACGATCACCACCAGCCCACCAACCGCGATCGAGCGGATCTCGTTGACTGGCACGACGAGTAGCGCGGAGAAGGCGATCGCGACCGCGGCAGCCGAGAGCGTGATGGTGTGTCCCGCTCGCGATGCGGCGACTCGCGCGGCTTCCTCTTTTGCCAGCCCGTCGAGCATCGCTTCGCGGAATCGTCCCACCACCAGCAGCGCGTAGTCGATGCCGAGCCCGAGGCCGAGCATCACGACGACGTTCTGGAGCAACAGCGACAGCGGCCAGAAGCCGGCAAGCAGGACAGCGGCGCCCAGTGCGAGCGAGATCGCCAGGACTCCCGCCAGCACCGGCAACAGCGCCGCGGCGATCGCCCCGAAGGCGAGGACCAGAAGCACCGTCGTGATGGGCAAGACGCGCCGTTCCGCATCGCGTGCATCGGCGGCGCTGGTTTTACGCAGATCGTAGTTGAGCGGCACCTCGCCGGTCCACCCGAATTCGAGCCGCGGATATATCGTGCGAATGCGGGAAGCGAGCTCTGTCGTCGCCCCGCGCAGTATCGGCAGGACCTCGTCGATGCGGCGGCCGCGTGGTGCGAGCCCGACGACCATGTACGTCTCGCCATGCGCTCCGACGAACGCGCTGTCCGGTGCATCGAGATACGACAGAGTGCCACTGACAACGGGTAGCGCTGACAGTATTGCGCGCAGCTCACCGATCAACTGGCGCCCGGGCGGGGTCGAGGGCGCGGGCGAGCCGGTGACGACAACGACGGCGTAGGATGGAAAGGCGCCGGGGAATCGCTCCGCGATGAGGTTCTGAACGCGTTCCGATTCGCTGCCTTGCACCGACGCTGCGACCTCGAGACGCTCTTCGACGTGCGCCGCGCCGGGTGCGACAAGCGCGGCTCCTGCAATCCACGCCGCGACGATCCACCAGCGGTAGCCGATTACCATGCCTCCGAAGGACTGTGGATTCGGGGAGCGCATCAGACGAGCGCGATTTCGTAATGCAGCGGGCGATCGTCGAGCTGCTCGGACCGCACCCCGCCCCGCGTCGGCATCACATAGACGTTGACGTCGGTTGGCTGGGCGTACATCCCATGCAGCGCCTCGCTCAGCGGGTCGCGCAGATCCAGTCCGACGTTCAGAACCGAGCAACCACGCTCGCGGGCAACGCCGTACGCGGCGGTCACCAGCTCGCGAAGAACGTCGGCGCGGTCGAATGGCACACACAGGTGAGTCACCGTCGCGCAATTGAGCGTCGAGCCCGCCGGGGGCAGTCGCTCGGCACCCGCTGCCGTGGCAACCGCGTTCAGCACCAACCGCGCGACTCGCATCCGCTGCGAGTAGCCGACAACCGTCAGCTGCTTGAACGACCGCTGGTCCCACGGTGCAAGAAAGCCCAACGCCTCGCCGCTCGGCGATCGCGCGATCAGGTAACTGGAGATGTCGAGTCCGGGCGCGGTGCGGATGAAATCGGCGAGATCGCGCGCGGTGAGGGCCGGAGCGAGCTGTCGCGTCCGGGCGACGCTGTTCCACAGCTTCGCCATCGACTCGAGATCACTCCAGCGGGCGGGGTCGACCCGGCTCGTGCCTGGATTCGGCGATCGCCTGCGCCCCAGAATCGGAATCGAATGCGTCCGAATCGTTCCGACCCGCGTGAATGCTGCAACACCGCGCGGACCCGAGAGTCGGCGCTCCATCGACCGGTTGCCCGCCAGCACGGTGATCATCAGCGGCGCGGTCGGAGGTAGGTCGCCACAGACCCGCTCCGCCCAGTGAGAAAGCGCATCGGCGATATGGGTGTTGCGATGCTGTGGATCCACCTTGAAGTCGCCGACGTAGCCGATCCGCATCGGCGAACCGTTGACGAAGACCACCCGCTCGCTTGCTGCAATGCAGCCGACCACCCGCTCGTCGGCTTCAGCCACCCCGACTCGCCACTTGTCGCCCTCCAGCCGGTTGAGCGCAAAGAAGTCCGGGTTGCGGTCGATTCTCATCGACATGTCGCCCCTCATCGCGCACGCTGCGGCGAGGCCGATCAGGTCGCGATTGTCCGCGGGCGTGGCGTCCCGAATCGCGGTCACTTCTCGATCCGGCAAATGGCGATGCGCGCCTGCAGGCAGCTCCGATCGCGTGCTATCGCGGCGCGCCCCGCGGATTCGTCCTCGATCACGACGTCGTTGAAACGGTCGGGAATCGCGGTATGCCCGACGAAATTTCGAAAGCAGAAGCGCGCACCCGGCTTCGCCACCCTGACGATCTGCGCGAACAGCTGGTCGATTCCATCCGCGTCGAGCCATTCGCAGATATTGGAGATCGCCATCGCATCGACGCTCGACTCGGGGCACGTTGCCAGGTAGTCGCGATAGCTTCCGTCTACGAGGCGCAGATCGTCGAATCTGGCGCGCAGAATCTCCCGCGCGGTGCGATCGAGATAAGGCGGTACTCCGCCGGCCTCGCGGACGGGGTACGTCCCGCGCAGCATCTGGTGCAGGAAGTAGTTGGTGCGCACGGGCACATCACACAGCGCATGCTCGAGTAAACCGCGGAAGTGCGCGGCGAAGCTCGGGTTCTCGACTTCCCTGAAAAACTCGGGGTCGAAGGCACGATTGAACGTCCAGCGGTTGAGCAGCAGCGAGAACAAGGTCCTCCAGCGCCTGCTGTTCCACTCGCGGTGGAAGATCTCGCGCTGCTCGTCCAGTGAAGCGGCGGAAAGCAGTCGCTCGATCCGAGCGGGGCCGTGGATGAAGAGCCGTACGACTCGCGCAACGATTCCGACGAACTGCTCCGTGACTCCACAGTTCAAGGCCCCGCGCCCAAGCAGGTCCTGGTGCTCGTCCCAGAATTTGACAGCGCGATCGGACAGGAACGGTCGAATCGTCTCATAAGTCCGCGCCCGGCGCTGCGGCGTTCCGCGGGCGACGCCGAAGAAGCTCATCACCTCCGGCATCGTCAGACGCCGCAGCGCGGCGGCCTTGAGCTCGACGAGATGGTTCTGGGTGCTGTTGAGATCGACCGCCGTAACCCGCCCAGCCCCTGCCGCCAGCAGCGAAAACGCGGTGCACCCACCGGAGCTCACGACCACGACGTTCGCGTTTGCCAGCGGCGAAAGTGCATCGATCTCGAGCAACGGATCCTCGCGCACCTGCGCGAAGAACAGCCGGTCGTCGCGAGCGCCCGGCAGTACCGTGCGATCGAGTGTAGTCGCCGCCGACGCCGAGCCGGACGCTCCCGGGCGGGCGGGAAGCCGAGCCAGTGTCGCGCTCAAAATCTCCGCCGCTTCCCGCTCGATCAGCGCATCGGTGCTCACGCTGCCAGTCTCCATCCATACTCGGTGGAGATCGCGGCATATACCCGCTCGTCAACCTCGGAATAGCGGCGCATCACCTCGCGCACTTCGCTCGGCCTCGTCGTGGCCTGCCTGTCCAGCCAATGCTTTACCCAGGTGAGATGGCCGCGCTCTTCGTCGAGCATCCTTCGCAGCGTCGCCGCGACTGTCGGATGGATATCCGGCCGCCGCAGATGGAGCGTGAAGTGCCGATAGACGCGGCGCTCGAAGACCTGGGTCAGCGCCAGAATCTCGAGCATCGAGATTGGCGTGCCCACTTCTTCCGCGTAGCGCGTCTGGTAGGTGTCGCGCACCGGCGCAGGCTTGCCGCCGATCGCAACGATGGTCTCGGTCCAGAGTTGCGCATGCATCACTTCCTCTGCGCTGTGCTGGGTCAGGCTGAGAATGAGCTCAGGATCGCGGGTTCGCCGCACCATCTGACCGAGTATGAGCCCGCCGTGCAGCTCCGACGCGCGATAGAAATTGAGCAGGTCGATTTCGTTCTTTGACGGCATCATGACGCTCTCCGGTTCAGGTTCGTGTGCTTGATGTGATCGACCAGGCGAACGCCGCAGAGTCGCTCGATGCGCTTGGCGAAGGTCTGGATCGCGATCGCATCACCCGGCTGCGCAACGGGCACCTTTCCGATCGCCTCCTCGCCGAAGTGATGGAAGTCGAGGGCGGCATTCAGCACCTGCTGGATCACCGTCGAATCGGCGGCGATCCTCTTTCCGATCAGGTCGGATGCGCTCTGGGCGTGCCTGACCTCGTCGTCGGCAATGCGTGACAACAGATCAGCGAGCACCGGGTCCTCGGCCTGCTCGCCGAGCCGACGGAAGAAGTAGTGCGCGAGGTGCTCGGAAAGCATGAACTCCACGAGCTTGGCGATGAGACTTTCCGGCTTGACCTCGAGCTCGGTCTGGGCCGCGCGAATCGCGACCAGCTCCTCGTCGGTAATCGCCGGTTCGTACCCGACCGCCTCGAGATATCGACGCAGCGAGTGAAAGTGCTTGAACCCCTCGTAGAGCTCGAGCGAGAACACCACGCCGGCGTCGATGTCGTCGAGCGTAGCGCGCAGCAGCCTCGCGAGGTTGAGCGGGTGATAGGACTCGATCAGCGCCGCATCGCGAAGCGACGCGAGGAGGTCGGGTCGAGCCAGGGCGCGCGTACGGTCGATCTCACCCCACTTGATGTCGCGCTCCACCGACCACGCACCGCGATCGGCTGCCATGGCACACCGCACGTATACGCTCGTCTGTCGATTCGTCGTCATTTGCCTAATGCTCCGAGTAGCTCGAGTCCTCCGGCCGAGACTGACAACGGCCAGTGCGCCGGATCGACTCCGTAAGTAGCAAGGATCGCCAGCAGCCATCGCTCGATTCCGAACGCGACGCAGCCGCTCCATGCCGGCGTTTTATCGGCGAGACGGATCCCGAAGGCATCGCCGAAGAACAGCTCGTGATCGTTGAACGACGCGATCGCCAGCGGGCTGCCGTCCGCGAAGCGGAACTCGAGCTCGTGCTTGAGCGCCTTGATTCGTTGCAGCGCTGCCCGACCGCGCGCGGTCGGCGCGAAGAACGGATCGCTGGCCGCGACCAGCTCGCAATCGAGTCCCAGCGCGCGCTCCAGCGCGCCCACCATCTCCACTGAGCGGTCCAGAAAGCCCTTCACGTCGCGCTCGGTACCGACGCAGACGATCTCGCGCATCGTGAACGCCCAGCCGCGCTGGAGCGGAACGTGACGCGCCCCTTCGTGACGCCAACAAGTTCCCTGCGCTGTCATGATGATTGGCGCGGCGATGGTCGAGTCCGCGAGCGCGGCGTAAGTGCTGTAACAGATCGCCGGCGGCAAAACCACCTCGGCGGGCTCCAGAGCTTCCCGCGCGCGCTCGGCGGGTGTGGTACTCGCCGCGATTCCGGCGAGGACGCTCTCGTCACCGCTCAGATGGGACGCCGCCGTCAGCCACTGCGGGAAGGACGCGAAGTACTTCGCGCGCTCCAGAGTCTCGAAGGCGATCCCTGACGGAGCGGCCCATTCGTCAGACGTCTCGCCGCGCGCGACCTCGAGCAGCGCGGACTCGATCTCGCGCAGCAGCGACACCACGGCGCCGCGCAAGCCGATCACACCGGGCGCGACCTGCCACAGCGAGCCATTCTCGCGCAGCCGCGCGACGACTTCTTCAGGCGACAACATGGTCGTCCAGCGGCAGAAAGACGGACGCGATCCGGGCGACCGTCTGGAAGTTGTCCATCCGGATGTGCGAGTCTGGAATCGCTCGCCCGATGAACTGTTCGGTAAACGCGATCAGCTCCAGAACCCGCAGTGAGTCGAGCAGCCGGGTCGCGAACAAAGGAGTGTCCGCGACGACATCTACGCCCTCCGGCGCCACGTCGGCGTTGAGCCAGCGCAGCATGCGCTCGACGAAATCGGTGCGCTCGCTCACGCCGCCACCTCCTCGGAGTGTCCCCAGTTGTGGTGGAGAAGCTGGCGCAGCATCGGCTTCCAGTAAGTCGACGGCGACGGAGCTGGCGCTCCGAGCAGCCGGTCGGCGACCGTCGTGTCGAAGGTCTTTGGAAGCGCGAGCTGGGGTATGAAGTGGGCGAGGGAAGTGAGGATCGCGCGCAGTCGCACATCACCGGTCTCGTGGACTGCGCGCTCGAACAGCGCATAGGTCTCCGGGTCGGTGATGATCGCGCGCTCGACTCCGCGGCGGCGCCAATCAGGATCTTCGCTCCACACCTCGTACGCCGTATCGACCAGCTCTCCGACTGTCAGCGCCGAGCGTCCCGAGCAGAGATGGATAGTCGCTCCGCGCGCCGCGTCGTCGAACGCAAGCCGCGCAATCGCATCGACGACGTAACCGGAGGTGATAACATCGAACGAATAGGCTCGGTCGCCGGGGATCATCGCGGCCAGGCCACGGTGATAGATGCGCAGCGCCCGGTGCACGGCGTTGATCTGCTGGATGTCGCCGTCGACTCCGCGGCACACCATGGTGCTGGGACGGACGATCGTCCATGGCAGCGCCGTCTTTCTGATGCAGCATTCCGCCTCGTACTTCGACTGCTCGTAGGAGTTGACCCAGCCGGACTCGGCGTCGTTCTCTCGCTCGAAAATGATTCCGGTCGCCCTGCCCGCGACGAACGCCGAGCTCACCAACACGAAGCGGTCCAGTGCCGCGCACGAGGATGCGACCTCGGCGACGTGATACGAGCCAAGAGTGTTGACGAAGCGGGATTGATCGAGTGGACGAGAAAAGCTGATGTCCGCCGCAGCATGGATCACGACGCTGGTCTCGCGCTCGACGCGCTTGCGCACCAGTGGCTCGAGGCCCGCTCCCGGCACCGTCACATCGCCGGCGATGGGGGTAACCCGCGCTGCGAGCGCGCCGAGTCGGCGCGCCGTGAGCTGCCATCGGAGCTCATTGCGGACGACGGCGAACGCCTCTAGATCCGGACGCGCGGTGAGCATCTCGCGCAGCACGCCTTCGCCGACCAGCCCGCTTGCCCCAGTGATGAGGACCTTCCTGGAAACGCTCATGTCAGGCCTCCACCGCGATGCCGGTCCAGTGCGCGCCGAAGCCGTAGGAGAACATCACGACTTTCTGGCCAGACTTGATGCACCCGCCCTTGAGGGCATCGCGGTAGTTGATGAAATTGTCGCCGGCGAGGGTGTGGCCGTGGCGAGCGATGTTGTGGGAGAAAAGCCGCGCGCGAGGCAGGCGCACCAGGCCGCATAGGATCTCCCAGCTGCGCATGCTGACGTTGTGCGGAATGATCCAGTCGACGTCGCCGGGTTCCCACCCCGCGTCGGCAATCGTGCGGAGGAGGACGTGTCGTGCCGTCGGGAAATACGACGCCACGATCTCGTCGCGCCGGTTCTCGACGTCCCAGTAGTAGCCCTTGGTGACGTTGGTCGCCGAGACGAGCCGGTTGCGTGTGCCGTTGCGCTCGATCAGCACGGCGCACGCCGCGTCGGATGTGCAATTGAAGATTGCCTCGCGACCAGCTTTGGCTGGAAAGAACTCGGACGACACGCACAGCGCGCGATCGATTCCTTCGGCGAGACAAAGCGCGCGCGCGATACGGGTTGCGCCGAGCAGGGTGGTGCAGGCGAGCTGATCGATCGCGAAGCTCCACGCGTTGTTCAGCTCGAGCTCGTTCTGCAGGCGGCTCGACGGATAGTTGAACCGAGACATTGTGCATAACGATTCTGCCGCGCTCGGCGCGTGCGCCTGGTCGGAGAAGGCCAGAGACGCCGGTGTCCCGCCGTAGATCAGCACGCCGATCGACGACGGGTCGATCTCGTTTTCGGCGAGAAGTGACTTCGCTGCGCTCAGCGCGAGATCGTAGGGCGTCTCCTCAACGGCGACGTGGACCCGCGCGAAGCCAAACCCTTCGAGGGTCTCGACGGAGCTCGCGAGCTGCTGCTCGCCCGCCAGCTCGCGAACGCTGCGCGAGGCGATGGGGAACGCGTAGGCGATTCCGCCGATTGCCGGGGTGCTCTGTCCATCGTATCTGGCGAAGCCCATTGCCGTTCGTCCGTTCGTGACACGCGAACGATGCCGTCGGTTACAGGGCGCTCATATCGGCGCGGCTACGTAGTACAAGGCCCAGAGTGACGTAGTAGTCTGGGCCAGAAACAAAAAAACCCGGAATTCTCCGGGTTTTTTTGTTGGCGACGGGTGGGCCCTACGGCGCGACGACGATGATCTGATTCTGGGTCTCGGTGCCGGTGGTAATGGTAAGCCCACCGGTAAGGAGCGCCGGCTTGAAGCCGCTCGCCGCTGGAGGAGTAGCGCGCAGGACGTAGGTACCTGGAAGAAGGAAACCGATTCGATAATCTCCGTTCGCATCCGTGCTGGTGGTGCGCACGACATGCGTCGGATCAGTATCGTCGATGAGGGAGCCCGCGGTCAGAACTTCCACGGTTGCGCCCGATACACCCGCGCCGGTTGCACTGTTGGCGCGAACTGAGCCCGTCACGCTGCCGGTGACATCCTGAGCCACCGCGTGCACCACGGGCTTGAAGAGGAAGCCATTTCTGGCGTTGTTGCCGCGCATGACGAAGCTGCTGCCGACGTCGAAGTCGAGCGTCATCACCGAGCCGTCTTCGGTCAGCTGAATCGGCTGATCGAGGATGACCTTGATGCCGGACTGTGCCGCGCTCGGGAATTTCACGTCGGGGTGAGTTCCATCGGCGAGGGTGAGCACCGATTTACTCGGATCGATGATCAGCCTGAATCCGTTGTAAGTACCGGTGGCGAGCGTCGCCGCGCCCAGGTTCATGGTCTTTCCGCCGGCGAGGTCGAGGAGATTCACGAGGGCGCCGGGACTCGCGACGGTCGTCCATCCGTCCATGTCGCCTTCGTCGGCCGCTTCGGCATCGGTCGGCTCCGCCTTTTTCGCGTCGACCCTTACGATGAATACATCGACCTGCGAGATGTCGGAGAAGGGAAATGGCGCGTCGGTCAGTCGGACGGTAAGCTGGCCGGTGCTGGTGCCCGACGAATCACTGCAGCCGGCGATCCCGAGGGTGCCGAGTGCGATCGCCGCGAAAAATCGAAAGGTTTGCCGCATGTCATATCTCCACAGTAGCATTTTGTTTTCAGTGGTTGGCAGCGCGCGCAGAATCGCGGCTCCATTTTGCTAGACTCCGTGGAGACGGCGCGAAGTCACAGCTCATCCACATTTAGATCTCGGCGTCCGGCGGTTGAGCGCTGCGGCTGGCCACCACATGAAGGAAAGCACGGAGCCGATAGCTGGAGAGCTTTTATGCTGAGAGCTCTCGGGACGCATCGCGTCTCGTCGTCCGAACTCGCAGTTGGAATGGCGAAAGGATGCGGAGGTGCGTGCTCTGGCGTAGCTGCTCAGCAGTTAACGGCTCCGTGCTTTCCTTCATGCGGTGTCCAGCCGTAGAGCTCAACCGCTGGACACCGAGATTAGTTACCCTTCGGCGGCGGCGGCTTATGCCCCTTTCCCGGATTCGATCTCGAACCCCCGTTGCCCGGAACTCCCGCCGGCGGCCCTGCGTTGGCCGGTCGCCCTGCCGAGGCCGGCCGATGGCTCTGTCCGAAGTCTCGGCCCCATACGCCGGCGGGCTTGCCGTTGGCGCGGCCCAACTGGCCGTCGAGATCGCCCGGCATCGCCTCGAGATCGGCGTCGGACGCGCGACCCTGCAGGCGGGCGAGGACGCTCTTCAACGCCTGGTCGGAGCTGAGCCCGCGATCGGTCAGACTGCCGATCACGAACAGCGGAACCGCGAGCGAACGCCCGGGCGGCGCGCTCTTGGCGAGGGCGGACACCGCCGAGGCGGCGACGCCTTTACGCATCGCCTCGGCGCCGGCTTCGATCTCGTCGCCGGCGGGCTGGGAGCCGCGACCGCTCACGAGTGCGGTGCGAGCAACATCCATCCGCACCGCCTGCTCGCTGATCGAGCGCTCGATGTCGGAAGGATTGACACCCTTCGCGGCAAACTTGAGCGCGCGGTTCGCGAGTGCATCGGCGGGCAGATTGCGCGCGTTTGCTTCGGCAATCTTTGCCAGGACGCGCTCCGCAATATCGCCCGGCAGGACCTCTTTCAAACGCGCCAGTGCATCGCGCGAAGGTGCCTGGGCCTCGACGACAGCCGCAGCGACCAGGGAAGCAAAGGCCAGCGCGGCAAATTTCCGGATGATCTTCATAAAGGAGATTTTGTAAGCCATCACAGGATAGACTCTCGCGGGCATGCTCGGGGTCACTTTTTGACGTTCACTCGACGACCAGCAACCCAACAGCGCCACCGAACTCGTCACGAAGCGATAGGAGCCCGGGCGGAACGATCCACTGCCCGCCATCGACTCGAATATTCATTTGGTATTTCCCGGGCTCGATCGGCAGCGTCGCGTTCCACCTATTGGCGTCACTGACGTCCCGCGTAAGCCGCACCGGAATCCACTGCGTGAAATCTCCGTTGATCTCCACGGTCTGCGCGCCCGGTGCATTCACAGTAAATGTCATCCGTCCCTGCTCGTCGCGTCGCGTCTCGAAGGATGCTACGCCGATGGCAGTCGCAACCAGGCCAGTCGGCCCCGGCGGCGGCGTGGCTGCCCTGGGTGCGCGCCCTGGCGTGAGCCGCACCGCCAGCGAAGCAAATCGCCCTCCAGGAAATCCCTGGGTCGGATCGATCGGATACGTGCCGCCGCCCAGCGAGATTGCCACCCCGCGACTGAGCTGTCTGAGCGCGCTGACGCTCGCCCACGATCTCGCCGTTCCGCTGAGACTCGTCAGCTGATCGCCAATTCTGGATCCGACGACCGCGCCGATGTCGGCGAAGCTCGTCGACCACGAAATGGTGGTTTGCAGATCCGCGTAGTTGATGGAATCGACGGTTGTCGGGGTGAGGCTGATCACCGCGCCGCGGTCGGCCGACCCGATCGACGCGCCTCCCTCTCCGAGGACGAGCGTGCGCCAGGCGGTCCCATCCCAGGTGCGGCCCGCACCGGTGCCCACGAAAAACTCGACGCTGCCGGTGGGGATGTGGAGGCGTGCATTCCCGACTATCTCGCCCGTCCGGGTTCCATCGTTGTGGGTGCTCCCGCCGGCGAGGAACGCAACTTCGCCGAGAAAATGCCGATTGATAGGAAGGAAGCGGGAGCCGGAGGCGAGGCCTTGCAGGCTCCAGCCACCGATGGTGAACTGCGAGAAGGTCGCCGACGCATCGGCGAATGCCTCAGTCCAATCGATGCCGATGTGGGGAGTGATGACTGCCGCGCCAGTGCTGACGGTGTCAGCGTACCGCAGCGCCATCGCGCCGACGTCGAGACTCGTTGAGATTGTTTGCGCCCGACTCGTCTGCGCCACGAAGAGGACCGCCGCAAGCGCTCCTCTCGAATACAGGGCTGTGAGTGGTCCTGCTCTCAAATCGCAGCGAGTGACAGTTGTGGCGGAACAAGGCTGTCTGGCTAGGTGGTGCTGTTCCCCGTAGTTCCGACACGAATGACGGAGCTCTCGGTTCCGAAATCATCGGTACTCTTCACCGCGAGCGGATCAGCGACCCAGCGTGAGCCGTTGATAATAAAAGCATACTCGTGGCGGCCTGGCGAGAGGGGGACCGAGACCGCCCAAACTCCGGGTGCGCCCGAGCGCTGGAGGGTGGTCGACCCCCGCGCCCATTCGTTGAAGTCGCCAACCAGCTCGACGCTGGCGGCGCTGCGGTCCACGAAGACGAATCGAACAAGCTGGACGGTGTCCTGATGCACCGCTGCGGGCGTCTGCAAGGCGACCGCGGGGCGCGTGGAAATCCGCGATCCGATCGCGACGCTGGAGACGACGACGATCGCGCCGATTCCGGCAGCGAGGGCGAGACCGGCGAGCGGAGAAAGACGCACGACCCGCTTCCGCTTCCACCACGAATCGGTGGACGACATCGGGGGATAGAGCGATGCTCCTTCGGCCCGCACCTTGTCCATCAAACGCTTCTCGAACGAGGGGTGGACGTGCTCGGCCGCCTTGAGCGGTGCGGCAATCCGCGCCGCAAACCGGGCGTCGCTGTCCTGCTGGCTCTCGTCGTAACTGTCAACCATGGTACACTCCCTCGAGCATGGTGCGGAGCCCATCGCAGGCCCGCTTTACTCTCATCTTCAATGCCGGAACGCTGACACCAGTCATCGCCGCCATCTCGTCGTAGGTCAGCTCTTCCACGTGCTTGAGAAGAAAAGCCTCCCGTTGCTCCGGCGGCAGCATTGCGAGCGCCGACTCTATCTGATCTCCTACGTCGCTGCTTTTCTCCGGTTCCGTGCCCGGCGCAACTGCCCGCTCGATCGCGGTCGTCGCCGGCGTGAATCGCAATTCCCGTCGACGCTGTCGCGTCGCGTAGGTCTTGCACTCGTTGATCACGATCTGATAAAGCCAGCCCCCGAAGCGCTCCGGCTCTCTGCAGCTTCGCAGATTGCGGAACGCGCGCATGAAAGCCGATTGCAGCACATCGTCGGCATCGACCCTGGATCCCAGCATGCGCACGGCGAACCGCACGCACGTGTCCTGATAACGCTGGACCAGCCCTGAGAACGCATCCACGTCCCCGGCAAGCACCGCGTCGATCAGCTCTGAGTCCGACCGGGCTTTCACAAGTAAATGACTACCCTCGGTGGGCCCCGGGTCACAAGCCGGCTGCATTGCTTACGGAGACGTGAGGGTCAGCACGATCGCCAGGCTGTAGTTTCCGGGAGCGTCGGCCGTCCAGTCATAAAGCGTTTGGAAGTATAAAGTTGTAGCACTGCTGGCGGTGGCCAGGCCGGTCACGAGATTGGTATCGACCGATGACAGTGGCGTGAACGACCCGGTAGAGACCACGCTCCACAACAAGTCGGTGGCCGGCTTGTTGACGCGCGCGGGGGCACCCGGCGAGGTGTTGCTCGCCGTCCACGTCGCGGATCCAGCCCTGATCTGGAGCGTCCAGGGTGCGTTCGCGCTGACCGTCAGGGTCGGACCGACGGTGGAGTTGAAGCCCGCGTCGAAGTCCGCCGGCGTCGGAGCGGACAGCGCAGTCGATCCGGCGCTCATCTCGAGTCGGACCACTCGACCCGCCGTCATCGTCACACTCCCCGGCACCCCGCAGTTGTCCACCACGCCGCTCGCGCTACACGATTGCGCGCCCGCATCGAGCGGGAGCACCGCCGCAGCTACCGCTAGCGCAACAACCGCACGGCCAAGCCAGTTTCGTCTCATCTGCTCTCGCGCTCCACTCTGAAAGTTCCGGACGCCATCGAGCCGCCCGAACCGTCGCCAACCCAGGTGCCGCTGATGGTGTCCGCCTTGATCTCGCCCACGTGACGCCGTGGCGTTGCCTCGAGGCTCGCGTCGAAATCGACGACCGTGCCACTCTGCGCGCCGCTCACCAGGCCGGTGAGCGCCCTCGTCGCGCCCGTCTGGGTATTCGTTCCGACGAGATCGAGCCGACCCTGAAAGCTCGTTCCCGACTCCCCGGAAATTGTGAGTGTACCGGCAAGGCTTTCCCGCACGGGACCCGTCTGCTCGCCGGTGTAGCTCCAGGTACCCGCGAGCTGCAGCGACGACGGCTGCGGGTCGGTGGACTTAAGACAACCGACCATCAGCGCCGAGGCAACCAACGCAACCGTTGCAAGTCGCGGGGCACCGCAAGCGAAGGGAACTCTCATCGCTTGCTCTCGTTGTCCGCTGCCGGCGGGGGAGCGCTGGTCTTCGGCGTGGCCTTGCCGGCCGGCGGCGTCCACATCCGGATTGGACGCGGATCGAGAGTGATCGTAATGGACTTCGAGTCTTTTCCGGTTACCACCAAATTCGGAATCGGCGCGCGCGCGATAAGTGGCTCGCTGAGCTCCGACAGATCGAAGTCGAGCTCGTACGTTCCGACCGGCAGCGACTGAAACGTCGCCGTCGTCGGGCCCGTCATCAGCGCCGCCCACTCCCGGCCGGCGCTGTCGCGCGCGATCACGTGCGCCTTGCTCAGATCGACCTGCACCGCAGCGATTCCAGATCTCGGCGCCACTACCAGCTCGATCTCCGCCGATGTCGAGAGTGTAACGCCCAGATCTCCGCGCCCGGCGCCGTTCGCCGACCATCCGTCGGGTAGCGACGCTTCGTCGATTGTCACCGTCTCTCTCGCATCTCCGCCGACCCTGTACTTTCCACTTCCGTCGGCGACGGCGGTCTCGCCGCCGCGGCGCACGATCGCACCCGCGACACCGGGCTCGGCGTCGTCGCGGCGCTGATTGCCGTTGAGATCTTCGTAGACGTAGCCCGACGTTCCGGGGATGCGCAGCATCGGAACCGTAAGAGCGTGCTGAAGCCGGACGCCGAAAATCCACGGTACGCGCCCGGCGGTCGATCTGAAAATGGAGTTGCGCTCAGCGTCGATTTGCAGCGCGAACGCGTTGAGGAGCGGAATCGCCAGACCCGCTCGCATGATCGACGATCTCTCTTCGCCAAAACCATTCACGCGCTGCAGCTCTCCCTCGCCGCGCACGCCGCCGAGCCAGGGCAGAACAACCTGCTCGGCGCGGATCCCGAACACGCTCTGCTGGTTGACGACTCCGCCGCGGTCCCGCGTCTGTTCGATGCGCATCCCCAGCTCAACCATGCCGCCTGCGCCCGACCATCCCGCGTTGGTGGTCCAGTAATTCCGCGGCGTACGATCGGTGATCGTCGGGAGGCCGGACGGCGAAACCGTCCGCGTGACGTTGCCGAGATATGCCGAGGTGTTGACGTAGTACTGCCGCAGCCAGCTGCTGACCGCGAATCCAAGCTGCCGCTCGCGGCTGCCGAATCCACCATCGCTTCCCGAGCTGGTGGGACGCGAGCTCGCATCGAAGAGATACGATCTGCCTTCGATGGCGATGGTCGTCCCGGCGAAGAGCCGATACTGCGGGCGCACCGCGTAGCCGCTCGATTTGAGTCCGCTGAAAACGGAGGTTACGTCGGAGGTGTGCCAGCCGCTCGCGGACAATGCGACGCGTGACGAAAGCCGCTCGGAGACGTTCGCAACCACTTCGTCGGTGGCGCGGGCGAACGCATCGCTGCCACCCGGCGCGTGGGTGATGCGCAGCTCCTCGTTGCTTTCGGGTGCCTGCCGCACCAATCCGCTCGACCAGCCGAGACCATCACCACCGTCGAAGCGACGCTCGGCGATTTCCGCCTTGAAGGTCGTGCCGAATAGCGTCGGAACGGCAGCGCCGATGCCCGCCGCGTCGAGCTGGCGTGGGGAGGGACCAGTGTCGCCGAGGTGCGAAATCGACGCGCTCATCCGCGCGATGCCGAGCTGATGCTCGGCCAGCACGCCGAGCATCGGCTTGCGCTCGCTGGTTCCGACTGGCGGCATCGACATCGCGCCAAGTGCCAACACGCTCCACTCGGCGTGCTGCAGGTGCAGCAGCGCGCCCTGACCGTACGGATAGAGACCGGTGAGGTCGGAGAACGACGCGCCGGTGTTGCCCATACTGAGCTGTCCGGATGGGGCGGTGAGCACGACCGACGCCGCCGATTGGTAGGCGCCGAGGTGTGCGAAGGCATTGCTGGCGGCGCCGCCCTGAACCGTACCGGCAGAAAACCGCGCGTCGACGCGAACCGAATCGTAGAGCGCGCCGTTCGCGGTCAGCATCAGCAGTCGGTTGGCTTGGCCATTTTCGTCGGTCGCCTGCGCAACCGACGAAGTGATGAGCGGGCCAGACTCGCGGCCGATGCTGCTGGAATTGAAGACCTCCACCGTCATCGTCTGGGCGGCGAGCGTATCGGCACCCGAGCGCAACGAGACGAGGATGAATGACGAGCCGGTCGCCGACAGCGCCGGGACCTTGAGTCGCACGCGACGCTTGATCGTTTCGGCGGGCGAGATCTCGAGCTTCGATTGGTGGAGGTCGCGCTCCGACCAGCCGCTTGGGAGCTCCAGCTCGGCGGTGATCTTCTCGACTGAGTTGCCCTGATTAGAGATCTCGAAGGGCAGAATCACATCGCTGCCCGCCTGCGCGTTGAGCGGCGTGGTCTGCGGGCGCAGCACCACTCTTCGAATCAGGGAAACGTCGATCTCGATCGGCACCACCACGGTCGGCGAGCCGGGGACAGAAAACAGCACCTCGGCGGCCACAGCGCGTCCGGCGATTGCTCCGGCCGGGATGCCGATGGTGATGCCGAGCCGGGATTTCGACGCTCGATTCGGGGAGAGGGTTCGCGAGTGCGAGCCGAGCACCGTGAAATCGCCGTGCGGCACGATCACCGCCTCGATGTTTCCGCTCCGAGCGAGTGCGTCCGGAACCGGAACCGACACGACCTGGTAGCTCCGTGGCGCGCCGGAAGCAGTGACCGCCGGCGCGCGGGTGGTCGAACCGACGCGCGAAGAATCGCCGACGGCGAATTGTGCAGGAGCCCACCCCGGCGGCGGCGATTGCGATAACGACTGCGCTCCCGCCACGAGCGCGGGAGCGCACAGAAGAGCCACCATCAGCGACGTTGCGGGCAATCTCGAGAGCCTGATCACGGGACCGTCTGGGCGAGCGTGATCTGGTAATTCGCGGTGTAGGTACCGGGCGCGTCGGCAGTCCAGTTCAACTTGAGGCGAAAGAAGATCGTGTTGCTCCATGGATCGTTCAGGGCCTTGTTGATCACTATCCGCTGCTCCACCTGCGCGTCGGTGAGCGTCATCGCGTTCCACGTCGCGAGGTCGGAGCGCCGCCACTCGAGATCACCAATCACCTTGCCGCCGCCCATCGATCCAGACGTCGAGCGAATCAGGATCGTGGTAGTGCGTGACACACCGTTCTGTGAGTTCACGTTGAACGTCACGCCCGCGGATGCATCCACGAAGCCGGCGATGTAATCGGCCGCCGTCGGTGACGGAAACGTGACAGTCCCGCCGCTGATCGTGAGGTTCGTTTTCTGCGCCAGTGCCGGCGATGCGCACAGCGCCAGCGCGATTGCCGCGCTGGTGCTGGCGCCACGGAGCTTGCGCAGAAGCAGAGACATTTTCTTTACTTGACCTGGTAATCGATCTGGCCGGCGACAAGCTCGGCACCGCCAAAGTCGATCAGGGCCAGCGCGACGTAATCCCCGGCGGGCAGATCACGAGGTACATCGACGAGCACTTTCCGCACTGCGCCGGGCAGCGTCGGAAATTCTCCGATTGGAACCTGGGTGGCGAGGCTGTTGTCCAGCCGCCGGAATTCCACCCGGCCCTTGGCGGTCATGTGCATTCCGCCGGTGTTGTGAAAGCGAATGGCAATCTGCTTTCCGCCGGGCTGCATGCCGGCAGACGAGGTGCTCGCCGGCCTGGCCGGTGTGGTCGACGCAGCAGCTTTGGCGGGAGCATCTACGACTGCCATGTCTTCGATGGCGCCATCGCGCTGGAGTCCCGGCGGTGCGATGTAAACCTTGACGCCGGTGCGGAAGATGTACTGCAGTGAGTTCCCGTTGGCGGCAGCGCGCTGCGGGACTTCTTCGACGAACACGATGTCCCAGCACTCGCGGGTGAGCGCGGCATCCGTCTGGACGGCGAGCCGAATCACGCGCGAAGTGTGCGGTTCTACGCGCACCGATAGCGGTGATACGCTGAGCATCGATCCACACGACTTGCCGCTGGAGCCCGCGGCGAGAAAGCGGTTGTCACCGTTTTCCTGGCGGTCCCAGTCCTGGCGCGAGAGCGTGGCCTGCACCGGACGGTCGCTGGTGTTCTGGAGCGAGAAGGTTGCGGCGGCCCTGCCGGCACCGGCGGTGAGTATCGTCACCTCGAGCGGATCTACGAGCAGCTGCGCCGACGCGCGCTGCGAGACCAGCCCTACAGCGCAGAGGGCGAGCACGGTCACCCGCACTCGCCCTCTGCGCTCCGCGCCCGCCCTTTCGGGCGAGCGAGAGCGGAGAATGCGCATCAGAGTTACGGAGCGGTGAGCGTGAACACGATCGGCAGGCTGTAGGTACCAGGCGCGTTGCCGGCGTTCGTGAAGTCGTTCGACCAGGTCGTTCTGAAGAAAGCCTGAGCCGCGGCGCCGTTGCTGGCGCTGGCGTTCGACGCGAAGGTCGCGTCGCTCGCGGTGATCGCGGTGTACGTCCCACCAGCCGAAGTCGCCCAGGCCAGATCGCCAATCGGCTTCTGACCGCTGTTCGTACCCGAGTAATCCCAGAACCCAGCGACTGCGGGCTGAGCCTTGATCTTGAGCGTCCAGCTGCGGTTCGCCTTGACCGAGAAGGTCGGGCCAGCGTTGTCTAGCGCGGTACCGGCGTCGATCTGATCAGCGGTCGGATTGGTCAGGTTGGTGGTCGCCGAGCTCATGCCGAGCTTGACGAGCGTACCAACGGTGACCGAGGCGGTGTTGGTGGTGTTGCAGCTACCGGCGTTGCCGGAGCACTGCGCGTCGGCCTGGGTCGCGGCGACAGCTGACACCAGCGCAATCGCGGCCAACAGTGAACGGGTCGCTTTCATTTTCGTTGAATCTCCGAAGGAATTTTTGAGGCGCCGATCAAACGAGCCGGGGCTGAAAAATCGGGCCCTTCAAAACGGTTGGGGTGTTGCCACTAGTAAGACGAAAACGGACCCCCTCTGTAACCCTTTTTTCAGAGAGAAATCCGTTGACTTTTACCGCGAAATCCGTCCGGAAATTCGTGCGGCCCGGGTCCGAATTCGGGCCTCAATCTAGTTCAAATGTTTAACTAGTCAACGATAAGCTTTTGACATTTGGGCCAAACCCGAAATGCGTCGGCGTTTGTTCGGGGCGAACGGCTAAGGCCTTATCGCGCCGAGCCATGGCCACCAAGCCCGGCCGAGGGTTGGGGTGATAAGAAATCACCCCTCCTTGTCTTCGTACTGATCCTTGAGGCTGGCGACGACGTTGGGATCGGCGAGCGTCGTCGTGTCGCCGAGCGCGCGTCCTTCGGCGATGTCGCGAAGGAGCCGACGCATGATTTTTCCGGAGCGTGTTTTTGGCAGATCCGCGGAGAACAAAATGTCGTCCGGACGGGCCAGTGCGCCGATCTTTTGCGCGACGAATTCGCGCAATTCGTCGCGCAGCGCGGGACTCGAAGCGCGGCCATCGCGGAGCGTGACGAAGCACGCCAGTGCCTGACCCTTGAGCTCGTGGGTGCGTCCCACCACCGCCGCTTCGGCGACCGCGGGGTGCTCGACCAGCGCCGACTCGACCTCCATCGTCCCGATGCGGTGACCCGCAACATTCAACACGTCATCGACGCGCCCCAGAATCCAGAAGTAGCCATCGTTGTCGCGCTTCGCGCCGTCGCCGGGGAAATACAGATCGGGCCGGCCGTCCCACTTCGAGAAATAGGTCTGGACGTAGCGCTGATCGTCGCCCCAGATGGTGCGCAGCATCGACGGCCACGGCTTGGTCAGCGCGAGCAATCCGCCACCGACATCGATGCGCTTGCCCATCGAGTCGAGCAGCTCGGCCGAGTATCCAGGGAGAGCTTTCGTCGCGCTTCCGGGTTTGGTCGGGGTGACGCCCGGCAGCGGCGAGATCACGATCGCCCCGGTCTCCGTCTGCCACCACGTGTCCACGATCGGACACCGGTCACCGCCGACGTGCTCGCGGTACCACATCCACGCTTCCGGATTGATTGGCTCACCGACCGAGCCGAGCAGCCGCAGCTTCGAGAGATCGTGTTTGGCGGGGTGTTCATCACCCCACTTCATGAAAGCGCGAATGGCGGTCGGTGCGGTGTAGAGGATCGTCACGCCGTGCCGCTCGCAGAGATCCCAGAACCTGTCGCGCTCCGGCCAGTCGGGCGCGCCCTCGTACATCAGGCACGTTGCACCACTCGCGAGCGGGCCGTACACCACGTATGAATGCCCAGTCACCCAGCCGATGTCGGCTGTGCACCAGAAGACATCGTCCTCCTTCAGGTCGAAGACCATCTTCGTGGTGGTGGTGACGCCGGTGAGATAGCCGCCCGTGGTGTGCACGATGCCCTTCGGTTTTCCCGTCGTGCCGGAAGTGTACAGGATGTAAAGCACATCTTCGGCGTCCATCGTCTCGGGCTCGCACTTGATGGATGCGTCGCGCATCAGGCGATGCCACCAGTGGTCGCGGCCCTCCTTCATGTCGGCGAAGGCTTCGTCGCCTTCGCTGCCGGCGCGGCGTCGCACCACGACTACGTTCTTGATCGAGGGAGTGTCCTCGAGCGCTTTGTCGGCGTTACGCTTCAGCGGGATGACCTGGCCGCGCCGGTATCCGCCGTCGGCGGTGATGAGCAGCTTGCACTCCGAATCGTTGATCCGGTCGCGCAGCGACTCCGGAGAAAAACCGCCGAACACCACCGAATGAATCGCGCCCACTCGCGTGCAGGCCAGCATCGCAACCGCGGCTTCGGGAATGAGCGGCAGATAGATCGCAACGCGATCGCCTTTGCGGATCCCCAATTTCTTGAGAACGTTGGCGAACTTGTTGACCTCGCAGTGGAGGTCCCAGTAGGTGAGGGTACGACGGTCGCCCGGCTCACCCTCCCATACCAGCGCTGCCTTGTTCCGACGTGGCCCCGTCAAATGCCTGTCGATGCAGTTCACCGACACATTGATCTTTCCCCCGGTGAACCACTTCGCGTGGGGCGGTGTCCACTCCAGGACCTTGCTCCACGGCTTTATCCACTCGAGCTCGCGCGCCTGCTCGGCCCAGAACTTTTCCGGATCGCGCGCTGCCTGCTCGTAGATTTGTTCTGTCTTGACTACCGCATCGCGAGTGAACTGCGGTGGCGGCTCGAAGGTTCGGTTTTCCTCTAGGAGGACGTCGATGTCGGTCATTGGCGCGAAGGGGTTGGTCGTCGCCGCGATGGCGGATTCGCAAGGATACATCGTTTTGCGCCGCTCCCGCCAGAGTGGCAAGTTCTAGGCGAATGTCCTCAAAAATCTCCAGCAGTGCAACGTCATCCGAGACGTCGGTTGTGGAAGTGAGCGAGCTTACCCGCAACTTCGGTCCACGGCGCGCGGTGGCGGGCGTTTCCTTTTCTCTCCTGCCGGGCGAATGTCTGGCGTTATTCGGACCGAACGGGGCAGGGAAAACCACGCTGCTTCGCGTGCTGGCCGGCTTGCTCAAGCCGACATCGGGGAATGCCAGCGTGTCGGGCATTCAGCTGCCCGGCGGCGCGCCGGCGCGCGCTCAGGTCGGACTCATCTCCCACCACACGATGCTCTATGAAGCGCTGTCGCCGCGCGAGAACGTTGCGTTCGCGGCCCGGCTCTACGGCGTTCGCGACGCGACCGCGCACGTCGAGGAAGCGTTGCGACGCATGGCGATGCTCGAGCGCGCCGACGCGCCGGTGCGCTCTCTGAGCCGCGGCATGCAGCAGCGGGTCTCGATCGCCCGGGCGATGGTGCATTCGCCGCGGCTGGTTCTCGCCGACGAGCCGTACAGCGGGCTCGACGACAGCGGCGCGCGCGCGCTCACGGCGCTGCTCGAGGAGCTGCGCGCCGCGGGAACCGCGATCGTGATCGTCACGCACAATCTCGTCGAGGGCCTGTCGCTGGCGACCCGCGCGGCGGTGATGAAGGCCGGAAAGTTCGTGCGCGCCGATGCCGCCGACGGGATCGACAGTGGATCGTACGCCGCCACCTATCGCGAGGCGGTCACCGCCGGTGGCTGAGATCCTCCACACTTCCTGGATCATCGCGCGCAAAGATCTCGCGATCGAGTTTCGAACGCGGTC